>JAYSYH010000137.1:0-47463 GCA_043716645.1 Betaproteobacteria bacterium
GCCGGGACCGCGAATCTCCAAGTCTCGCCGCGCAATCTCAAAGCCATCGTTGGTTTCAACCATGGCTTTGAGCCGTGCGCGGGCGGTTTCACCCAAACGAGGCGCATCGCCCGTCGAATACAGCAGCACACAAACCGATGCTGCCGCGCCGCGCCCCACCCGTCCGCGCAGCTGGTGCAGCTGCGACAGCCCAAAACGCTCGGCATGCTCAATCACCATCAAACTGGCGTTGGGCACGTCCACGCCGACCTCGATCACGGTGGTGGCCACCAGCAGCTTCATCTCGCCGGCCGTGAACAGCGCCATCACGGCCGCCTTCTCGGCGCTGGCCATGCGGCCGTGCAGCAGGCCGACCATCGCCGCGGGCAGCGCTGCGCTCAATTCGGCGTGAGTGGCCGTGGCGTTCTGCAGGTCGAGGTGTTCGCTTGCCTCGATCAACGGGCAGACCCAGTACACCTGCCGCCCGCGCTGCACCTCGTCGCGGATGCGCTCGACCACGCTGTAGCGTCTGCCGTCGGCGAAGACCTTGGTGACGATGGGCGTGCGGCCCGGCGGCAATTCGTCGATGGTGCTGACGGCCAGGTCGGCGTAGTAGCTCATCGCCAGGGTACGGGGTATCGGCGTGGCGCTCATCATCAGCAGGTGCGGTTCCAAACGCGGGCCCCCAGGCTGCGCCTGCGCCTGCGCCACCCCCCAAGGGGGCTCCGCCGCCTTGTGGCGGCCCGGCGCCGGCGGGTTGGCCTCCAGCTTCTGGCGCAGCGCCAGCCGTTGCGCCACACCAAAACGGTGCTGCTCGTCCACGATGGCCAGCCCCAGCCGGGCGAAGGCCACGTCGCCCTGGATGACGGCGTGGGTACCGACCACCAGCATGGCCCGGCCGCTGGCCACCAGTTCGACCATCGCCGCGCGCGCACGGCCCTTGCGGCTGCCGGTCAGCCAGGCCACGGTCACGCCCAGCGGTTGCAGCCACTGGATGAGCTTGCGGAAATGCTGTTCGGCCAGGATTTCGGTGGGCGCCATCAGCGCGCACTGCCAGCCGGCGTCCATCGCCACCGCGGCGGCCAGCGCTGCCACCACGGTCTTGCCGGAGCCCACGTCGCCCTGCAGCAGGCGGTGCATCGGGATGGGCCGGGCGATGTCGGCTTCGATCTCGCTGACCACGCGCTGCTGCGCGCCCGTCAGCTGGAAAGGCAGTGCGGCCAGCAGCTTCACGGCCAGGCCGTCGGGTGCCGGTTGCAGTGCCGGCGCGGCCAGCGTCGCGCGATCGGCCTGCGCTTGCAGCTGAGAGATCTGCTGCGCCAGCAGTTCCTCGAACTTCAGCCGCTGCCAAGCCGGGTGGCTGTGGTCTTCCAGCGCCTCCACGGCCTGATCGGCGCCCGGCTGGTGCAAAAGCTGCAGCGCCTCGCGCAGTGGCGGCAGGCCGGCCGGCACCACGCCGGCGGGCAGCAGTTCGTGCAGCGGCGCACGCGCCAAACCCGAGGCCACGGCCTTGCGCAGGTAGGTCTGCGGCAGTTGTGCCGAGCTCGGGTAGACCGGCGTCAGCGCGCGCGGGAGTGGCGTCTCGGCGCTGACGGCGCGGAACTCGGGGTGCACCATCTCGCGGCCGAAGAAGCCGGCCCGCACCTCGCCGCGCGCGCGCATCAGTTGTCCGGCGGCCAACGCCTTTTGCTGCGCCGGGTAAAAGTTGAGGAAGCGCAGCACCAGCTCGCCGGTGTCGTCGGCCAGGCGCACCACCAGCTGACGCCGGCCGCGCACCTCGATGCGGCTGTCGAGCACCGTGCCTTGCACCTGCGCCGTCTGGCCGTCGCGCACGTCGGAAATGGATGCGATGCGGGTTTCGTCCATGTAGCGCATCGGCAGGTGCAGCGCCAGGTCGATGTCGCGCTTCAGCCCCAGCTTGTGCATGGCCCTGGCCGGCCCGGACAGCTTCACCGCCGGCGGGGCGGCAGCGGGAGCGGGAGCAGCGGCAGCGGGAGCAGCAGCGTGGTCGGGGGCTTTGGCTGGCGCGGGGGCCGGTTCGGCGAGAGGCATGGAACAATTTTGACTTCGCTGGCGCCCAGCCGCTCGCAGCCTTACTCTGCACCCCGCCATGAACACGCCGACCGAACGCGATTACACCCTCGCCGACTTCGATTTCGAACTGCCGCCCGAGCTGATCGCCCAGCACCCGGCCGCCGAACGCAGCGGCTCGCGGCTGCTCGACGGCAGCGGCGCTGTGCCGGTGGACCGCCGCTTCACCGACCTGCCGGCCCTGTTGCTGCCCGGCGACTTGCTGGTCTTCAACGACACCCGCGTCATCAAGGCCCGTTTGCTGGGTGAAAAGCCCACTGGCGGATCGGTCGAAGCGCTGGTCGAACGCGTGTTGCCGGGCTTCGAAGTGCTGGCCCATTTGCGGGCCAGCAAGAGCCCGCGCGCCGGCAGCCTGGTGCGCTTCGCCGACGCCTTCGACGCCGAGGTGCTGGGCCGCGCCGGGCCCGAGCAAGCGCTGTTCCGCCTGCGCTTTCCGGCCAACCCGCTGGCGCTGCTGGAAGCTCACGGCCACGTGCCGCTGCCGCCCTACATCACGCACGCCGACACGGCCGATGACGTGTCGCGTTACCAGACCGTGTTCGCGGCCCGGCCCGGCGCGGTGGCCGCGCCGACGGCGTCGCTGCACTTCGACGACGCCGTGCTGGCCGCGCTGGACGTTCGTGGTGTGCGCCGTGTGGCAGTCACGCTGCATGTCGGCGCCGGCACCTTCCAGCCGGTGCGCGCCGAGCGCATCACTGAGCACCGCATGCACAGCGAGTGGTTCGAAGTCAGTGCCCAAACGGTGGCGGCCATCCAAGCCACGCATGCGGCAGGTGGCCGGGTGGTGGCGGCAGGCACGACGACGCTGCGGGCGCTGGAATCGGCGGCACGCCTTTGCACGGACGGTGGCGGTCTGCAGGCCGTCTCGGGCGAGACCGACATTTTCATCACGCCGGGTTTTCAGTTCCGTGTCGTCGATGCGCTGATCACCAATTTCCACCTGCCCAAGAGCACGCTGATGATGCTGGTCAGCGCGCTGGCCGGACACGGCCACGTGCAGGCGCTGTACCGCCACGCGGTGGAGTCGCGTTACCGCTTCTTCAGCTACGGTGACGCCATGTTTTTGCGGCGTTGTGGCTGAAAACGCGCGGCGACAATCCGCCGCATGCTGCAATTCGATCTGCTGAAAGCCGAAGGCCACGCGCGGCGCGGCCGCCTGACACTGAACCACGGCGTCGTTGAAACGCCGGTCTTCATGCCGGTGGGCACCTACGGCACCGTCAAGGGCGTGATGCCGCGCAGCCTGGAGGAGATGGGCGCCGAGATCATCCTGGGCAACACCTTTCACCTGTGGATGCGGCCCGGGCTCGACGTCATCCGGCAGTTCGGCGGGCTGCACCGTTTTGAAGGCTGGCAGCGCCCGATGCTGACCGACAGCGGCGGCTTTCAGGTGTGGAGCCTTGGTGAGATGCGCAAGATCAGCGAGGAAGGCGTGAAGTTCGCCAGCCCGGTCAACGGCGACAAGCTGTTTCTGACGCCCGAAGTCAGCATGCAGATCCAGACCGTGCTGAACAGCGACATCGTGATGCAGTTCGACGAGTGCACGCCTTATGAAGTGAAGGGCAAGCTGACGACCGAGCGGGAAGCCCGCACGTCGATGGCGCTGAGCTTGCGCTGGGCGAAACGCAGCCAGGACGAATTTGCCCGGCTGGCCAATCCGAACGCGTTGTTCGGCATCGTGCAGGGCGGCATGTTCGAAAGCCTGCGGCAGGAATCGCTGGACGCGCTGGTCGAGATGGACTTCCCCGGTTACGCCGTCGGCGGTGTCAGCGTCGGCGAGCCCAAGGCCGAGATGCTGCGCATCATGGCGCACACCCCGCACCGCCTGCCTGCGAACAAGCCGCGCTACCTGATGGGCGTGGGCACGCCGGAAGACCTGGTCGAAGGCGTGGCGCAGGGCGTGGACATGTTCGACTGCGTGATGCCCACGCGCAATGCGCGCAACGGCCATCTGTTCACGCGCTTCGGCGATTTGAAGATTCGCAACGCCAGGCACCGCAGCGACGAACGCCCGCTGGACACCAGCTGCAGCTGCCACACCTGCCGGGCCAGCACCTTGCCCACCGACAAGGGCGGCGCGTTGAGCGGCGGTTTCAGCCGCGCCTACATGCACCACCTGGATCGCTGCGGCGAGATGCTGGGCCCGATGCTGGCCAGCATTCACAACCTGCATTACTACGTGAACCTGATGCGCGAAGTACGGCTGGCGCTGGACTCCGGCCGCTTCGAGGCCTTTCGTGTGCAGTTCAAGGCCGACCGCGCGCGCGGCGTCGATTAGGGCCTGCTGTGCGTTGGTTGCGCGGCTTTTTCGGATTCGCGGTCGGGCTGGTCATCCTGTTCGAGGAATGGGGTTGGGAGCCGCTGCAGGCCGCCATCGCCCGGCTGGTTCGTGCGCTGAAGCTGGGCCGGCTGGAACGGCTGATCGCGCGCTTGCCGCCCTATGCGGCGCTGGTGGTGACCTTTGCGCCCGTGCTGCTGGCGGTGCCGGTGAAACTGGCGGCCGTCTGGCTGATCGCGCGGGGGCAGGTCCTGACGGGGCTGGCGCTGATCTTTGGCGTGAAGCTCATCGGCACGGCCGTGCTGGCTCACTTGTTCACACTGACCCAGCCCGTCTTGATGCAACTGGGCTGGTTCGCCCGCCTGCACGGCCGCTGGCTGATCTGGAAGGCCGAACTGCTGGCCTGGCTGCACACCACGCCGGCCTGGCGGTGGTCGCACGCGGTCGCCGAGCGCGTGCGCCGGGCCCTGCGCCGGCCGCGCTGATTCGGCTGCCGCTGCGTCACCAGAATTGCCAGTTGCCGGTGGCCACGACCCAGGCGGCCAACGTGCCATTCGTGACGGCGTGCGCTATCACCGGCAGCCACAACTTGCCGCTGCGGACGTACAGCAGCGCGTAGGCCAGCCCGGCCACGATGGCGGCCAGCCACAGCGTGTGGGCCAGCACGAACAGGAAGGTCGAGATGACGATGGCGCGCAGGCCCACGGCAGCCGGTTGCACGCCTTCGAAGACCGGGCTTTGCACCCAGCGCATCAGGAAAGAACGCCAGAACAGCTCTTCCATCACCGGCACCAGCAACGCCGCGCCCAGCGTGCGCACGGCGATCAAGGGCCATTCCAGTTGGCCGTCGGCAGCACGGCCGATGAAGGTTGGCGCGGCGTCCACGCTCAGCGTCATCCACGGGGCGTCCAGGTGGATCCACAGCCCGAAAACCGCCGCCCCGACGGCCACGGCGGTGAGCGCTTCACCGGCCGTGGGCAGCGACTGCCGGCCCAGTTCGCCGTAGTCTCGCCACCAGGCCAGCAGCAGGCCGCCGACCACCAACACTTGCAGGCCGTACAGCCAACGCGTGTCAAAGCCCCAACTGTCGTCCAGCGGTGCCATCTGGCGCAGGAAGAGCCAAGGCATGAAGACGCCGAAAGGCGCCGCGCGCACGAAAACGGCGCGCCTGTAACTCAAGCCGAACATCGCGAATCCTTCAAAGCGCGGTCAGGCCTTGGCCGAACGTTCGAGTGCGCTGCGCGCTCCGTCGAACTGCGCCAGCGCCTGTGCCAGGTAGGGCATCACCGGCTGCAGGTCGTCGTGCAGGGTATGCGGCGGGTTGGCGATGAACACGCTGCTGCCCAGCATGCCGAAGCCGCGGGCGTCGGCCTGCGCCACGGTCAGTCGGGCGTTCAGCCAGCCCTTCTTCGCGCCGGCGTCGGCGGCGGCCTTCAGGCGCTGCGGCAGCTGCGCCGATTCCACCAGCTGCAGCTGCGGCAGCCAGATGATGACCACGCAGTCGGGGAAGCGTTCCAGCGCCTCGCGCAGCGCGCCCAGCACGCGAACGTAATCGGTCTTGATTTCGTAAGGCGGGTCGATCAGCACCACGCCGCGCTTGGTGGTGGGCGGCAGCTGCGACTTCAGCGACGCGTAGCCGTCGCCAAGCTTGACCTCTGCGCCGTACACCTCTTCCATGTAGCTGTCCAGGATCTTGTGGTCGGTAGGGTGCATCTCGTACAGCCGCAACTGGTCTTGCGGGCGCATCAGCGCGCGGGCGATGGCCGGCGAGCCCGGGTACTGCACCAGCACACCCTTGTTGCCGTTGAATTCGCGCACCAAACGCACCAGCTCCGCCAGCGGCGCGGGCAGGTCGGTCTTGTCCATCAAGGCGGCGATGCCGTGTTCGAACTCGGCGCGCTTCTTGGCGTAGTCGCCCTGCAGGCTGTAGCCGCCGGCGCCGGCGTGGGTGTCGATGTAGCGCCAGCCCTTGTCTTTGAGATTCATGTAATGCAGCACCAGCGCAAGGACGGTGTGCTTGAGCATGTCGGCGTGGTTGCCGGCGTGGAAGGCGTGGCGGTAGGCGAGCAT
This sequence comes from Betaproteobacteria bacterium, assembly GCA_043716645.1. Classification (GTDB taxonomy): domain Bacteria; phylum Pseudomonadota; class Gammaproteobacteria; order Burkholderiales; family Burkholderiaceae_C; genus Rubrivivax. The sequence continues at coordinate 6,419 of JAYSYH010000137.1, forward strand.
GCGCGGATTGTGCGATGCCGGCGCTGGGTACCTGCGCATGTGTTCCTGTGCATGTATCCCTGCGCACCGTCGGCCCCGGCGGCGTGCAGTAGCGTGCTTAACATGAGCACACTCTTCGACCCCATCCGCATCGGCCGCATCGAACTGGCCACCCGCATCTGCATGGCCCCACTGACACGCAACCGCGCCAGTGCCGGCCAGGTGCCCAACGAACTGATGCGCGAGTACTACCAGCAGCGCGCCAACCCGGCCACCGGCGCCGCGCTGATCATCACCGAGGCCACCCAGATCAGCCCCGAAGGGCAGGGTTACCTCGACACGCCCGGCATCTTCAACACCGCGCAGGTGGCCGGCTGGCGCCGCATCACCGAAGCCGTGCACGCCCAGGGCGGGCGCATCGTCGTCCAGCTGTGGCACGTCGGGCGCATCTCGCACGTGTCGCTGCTGCCAGGCGGGCAGGCGCCGGTGTCCAGCACGGCTGTCGCCGCCAAGGGCAAGACCTACATCGAAGGCGGCTTCGCCGATGTCTCGGCGCCGCGCGCGCTGCGCACCGACGAGATGCCGGGCGTTGTCGCCCAGTACCGCCACGCAGCAGTGATGGCGATGGAAGCCGGCTTCGACGGCGTCGAGGTGCATGCCGCCAACGGCTACCTGATCGAGCAGTTCTTGCGCGACAGCATCAACGACCGCACCGATGACTACGGCGGCAGCATCGCCAACCGCACCCGCCTGCTGCGCGAGGTGATGACGGCGGTGGCCGACGCCATCGGCGGCGACCGTACCGGCTTGCGCCTGTCGCCCGTCACCCCCGCCAATGATGCCGGGCCCGACAGCAACCCGCAGGCGCTGTACGAACACGCCGTGGCCGAACTGGCGCCGCTGAGGCTGGCCTTCCTGCATGTGGTGGAAGGCGCCACCGGCGGCCCGCGCGACATCGCGCCTTTCGACTACGCCGCGTTGCGCGCGAAGTTCAACGGCGCCTGGATGGTCAACAACGGCTACACGCGGCAGATGGCGTTGGACGAGATCACCGAAGGGCGGGCCGACCTGGTCGCCTTCGGCAAGCTGTTCATCGCCAACCCCGACCTGGGCCGGCGGCTGCGCGAAAACGCGCCGATGAACGCGCTGAACACGCCGACGCTGTACGGCGGCGGCGCGGCCGGCTACACCGACTATCCGGCGCTGACTGAATAGGCAGCGCGGGCTACACCAATTACCCGGCGCTGACTGGATAGGTGGGGTGCCTAAGCCCGTGCCCGGCTTCGGAACAGCTCGCGGATATTCACGTCGCGCGGGCCGGGGCGCAGTGTGATGGCATCTTCCGCCTGCAGCGTGCCGGGCTCCAGCACGGCCAGGTAGCTGCCGCAGAACCCCGACTGCACCATCAATTTGGCCGCCTGCTTGAAGCCCATGACGGCAGAGAACTTGAAGCACGGGTAGCGCGGCTCGCTCACCACCAGCGTGCAGTCTGGCAGCACCAGCCGGTCGCCGACCCACAGATCGGTTTCCAGCAGGCCTTGCAGCAGCAGGTTTTCGCCCAGCAGTCCTGACGGCAGGGCTTCGTGCCACAAACCGACCTGCGCCTGCGCGCGCACCGTCTGCCAGAACGGCAGGTGTTCCGCCGGGTAGGCGTAGACGGCCTTGGACAGCCCGCCATGCACGCTCAGGTCGGCCTGCTCGTCGCCGGCCAAGCCCAACACGCCCAAGGCGACAGGCCCCTCCATCGGCAGCTTGGCCGTGGCCGTCATCACCTTGCGCCCGTTGATCAGCGCCTCGCGCGCCCGACCGGTACTGACTCTGATCACCTTCATCGGCTGGTTTCCTCGTGCTGGCAGCGGCTGGCAGCGGCGTGCATTACGTCATGACGAAAGCGCATGCACCCCGGAGCGGGGGTGGTTACCACGCGATGGCATTGCGCCCACAATCCGCTCTCCACTGCCGGTCGAAGCGCTTTTTGGTCAGGGTTCACGGCAGGCGGCGGTATTCGGCGAGCCCCGTTCCTTTGGCTTCAATTTTCAGGCCAGCATGACGTTCGGGTCTCTCCCAATCCCGTTTTTGACTTTGTATTCATTGGAGCTTCCATGAACCGTTCCGTGCTTGAAGGCCTGCGCCTGAATGTGCCCTCTTTCGTTCATCACAAGCGCCTCGTCGAGTGGGTGACCGAGGTCGCTGCGCTGACCGAAGCCGCTGCCGTTCACTGGTGCGATGGCAGCGTCGAAGAGTACGACCGGCTGTGCCAGCAGCTGGTCGCCGCCGGCACGATGTTGAAGCTCAACCCCGAGCTGCGCCCGAACAGCTACCTGGCGCGCAGCGACGCCGCCGACGTGGCACGGGTCGAAGACCGCACCTACATCTGCAGCGCCAGCAAGGACGACGCCGGCCCGACCAACAACTGGATGGCCCCGGCCGAGATGCGCGCCCTGCTGCAAACCGGTCGTCCTGATGGAACCGGCGCCTTGTTCCGCGGCGCGATGAAGGGCCGCACGATGTACGTCGTGCCCTTCAGCATGGGCCCACTCGGCAGCCCTATCGCCCACATCGGGGTCGAACTGACCGACAGCGCCTACGTCGCCATCAGCATGCGCACGATGACCCGCATGGGCCGCGGCGCGCTGGACGTGCTGGGTGCCGACGGCCACTTCGTGCCCTGCGTGCACACCGTGGGCGCACCCCTGGAAGCCGGCCAGAAAGACGTGGCCTGGCCTTGCAACGCCACCAAGTACATCGTGCACTACCCGCAAACCAGCGAGATCTGGTCCTACGGTTCGGGCTATGGCGGCAACGCGCTGCTGGGCAAGAAGTGCTTCGCGCTGCGCATTGCCTCGAACATGGGCCGTGCCGCTGCCCAAGCCGACGGTCTGGGCTGGCTGGCCGAACACATGCTGATCCTGGGTGTGACCAACCCGGCCGGCAAGAAGTACCACGTGGCCGCGGCTTTCCCCAGCGCCTGCGGCAAGACCAACTTCAGCATGCTGGTGCCGCCCGCGGGCTACGACGGCTGGAAGGTCACGACCATCGGTGACGACATCGCCTGGATCAAGCCCAGCGCCGACGGCCGCCTGTACGCCATCAACCCCGAAGCCGGCTATTTCGGCGTCGCCCCGGGCACGAACCACCACACCAACCCCAACTGCATGGAGTCGGTCAAGCGCGACACCGTGTTCACCAACGTCGGCCTGACCGACGACGGCGACGTCTGGTGGGAAGGCATGACCGACGTGCCGCCGGCCCACCTGATCGACTGGCAGGGCCGGGACTGGACGCCGGCCATCGCGAAGGAGGCCGGCGAGAATGGAAAGCCAAGGCCAGCCGCCCACCCGAATTCGCGCTTCACCGTGGCCGCCAGCTACAACCCGGCGCTGGACAGCGAATGGGACAACCCCGCCGGCGTGCCGATCGACGCCTTCCTGTTCGGTGGCCGCCGCAGCAACACCGTGCCGCTGGTCACGCAGGCGCGCAGCTGGAACGAAGGCGTCTACATGGCCGCCACGATGGGCAGCGAGACGACGGCTGCCATCACTGGCCAGGTCGGCGTGGTGCGCCGCGACCCCTTCGCGATGATTGCCTTTTGCGGCTACAACATGGCCGACTACTTCCAGCACTGGCTGAATCTGGGCGCCAAACTCGGTGCGGATGTTGAAAAGACGGGCGCCAAGCTGCCCGGCATCTTCTGCGTCAACTGGTTCCGCAAGGGCCGAACCGCAGAAGACAGCGGCAAATTCATCTGGCCGGGCTACGGCGACAACATGCGCGTGCTGGAATGGATCGTCAACCGCGTGGATGGAGGTGCGCAGGGCGAAGACCATCTCTTCGGCGTCAGCCCGCGCTTCGAGGACCTGCGCTGGGACGGGCTGGATTTCACGCGCGAGCAGTACGCCAGCGTCAGCAGCCTGCACAAGGCCGACTGGCAGAAGGAACTGGTGCTGCACAGCGAGCTGTTCAAGACGCTGGCCTACCACCTTCCGACCGAGCTGTCCGCCATCAAGGCGCAGATCGAAATGCGCCTGGAAAAGGCCTGAGGCCTGAGGCCTGAGGCGTTGTCGACACCGCTGCTGGCCGCTTTCGACTTCCAGGTGGCGTGGTGCCGCGAGTCGGCGCCCTTCACCTCGCGGGTTCTGCAGCGCACGCGGCAGTGGCTGGCCGCTGACGCTGTGGCCCATGCCGCTTTCAGCAACCTGGCCCACGACCCACTCGCCGCTGCGATGGCCTTGCGCTGGGCATCCGCTTTGCACCACCTTGCCTTGCGCGGCCTGCAACCCTGGGCCGGGTTGTGGCCGCCCGACGGTTCGGGTTTGGAGGCCAGCGACACCGAGCTCGACGCAGCCATCGTCGCCGCATGGCGCCAGCAGCAACCCACCGTGCAGGCCGCATTGAGGTTGCCGCCGCAAACCAACGAGGTCAACCGCAGCGTCGCCCTGCTGCCGGGTTTGCTGTGGGTGGCCGCCCGGACTGGCTTGCCGCTGAACCTGCTGGAAATAGGCGCCTCGGCCGGCTTGAACCTGTGGTGCGACCACCATCGATACGACCACGGGCGTTGGCAGTGGGGTGATCCGAAGGCTCCACTGACCTTGCGCAGCGACTGGGAAGGCAATGTTCCCGACGAAGCGGGCGCTAACTTGCAGATCGCTCGGCGTGTCGCTTGTGACGCCCACCCGATAAACCTGGGGCACCCTGACGAGGGCCTGCGTCTGGCGTCTTTCATCTGGCCCGAACAGGCCGAACGGTTAGCGCGGCTGAACACCGCCCGCGGCGTCGCTGCTCGGCTGATGGCGGCCAACAGCGTGCGCGTGGAGGCCTTGCCCGCCGCCGATTTCCTGGCCCGCGAACTGGTACTGCCGCCGTCCGGCTGCGCCACGGTGGTCATGCATTCGGTGGTCTGGCAGTACATCCAGGCGGCTGAGCAGGCCGCCATTGCCGCCTGCATCGAAGCGGCTGGCGCCCGCGCGGGCACTGCTGCGCCGCTGGCGTGGCTGCGTTTCGAGCCGCGTGCCGACGACGGCCACGTTGAACTGCGCTGCCGGGTTTGGCCGGGCGGGGCGGACCACCTGCTGGCCCGCTGCCATCCGCATGGTGCGCGCATCGACTGGCTGGCTCACCCCATCGGCAGCGGCATCGGCATCGGCATCGGCTGAATCCCGCAGGCCCTAGAGTCAGCGCGTGAAACTGCAACTGCTGTCTGACCTGCACCTCGAGACCGAGACTTTCGAGCCGCAACCCGCGCCTGGCGCCGAACTGCTGGTGCTGGCCGGCGATGTCGACAGCGGCTGGGGCGGCTACCAGCGCTTTGCCGGCTGGCCGGTGCCGGTGATCGTGGTGGCCGGCAACCACGAATTCGACGGGCGGGATTTCGACGCGGCGCTGGCCGGGCTGCGCACGCTTTGTGCTGGCCTGGGCTTTACGCTGCTGGAGCGTGAAACGACGCTGTTCACCGCCCCCGACGGCCGCCGCATCCGCGTGCTGGGCACGACACGCTGGAGCGACTTCGATCTGTTCGGCGAGGCCGGGCGCCCGCGCGCGGAACGCGCCGCCGAATACTTCCTGCGCATCATGGGCACCACGCGGGCCGGGCAGCCTTTCGGCGCCGCTGCGGTGCGCCGTGAGGCCCTGCTATGCCGGGCTTGGCTGGAAGCCGAGCTGGCCCGCACATCGCAGGGGCGCTGGGACAAGACCCTGGTCATCACCCACTTCGGCCCCAGCCTGCGCAGTGCTGATGCGCGCTACGGCCGGCAACCCGGCACCGCCAGCTTTTGCAACGCCGACGACGACCTGATGGCGCGCGCCGACCTGTGGCTGCACGGCCATCTGCACTGCCGCCACGACTACCGCGTCGACCGCGCAGGCCGCCTGCCCAGTCGCGTGGTCTGCAACCCGTTGGGGCTGGCCGGCAAGGGCGAACAGTTCGGCCATGACCCTCTGCTGCTGATCGATCTCTGAGCGGCGTCAAACCGATTGCCGGCGGGCGATGCGACACTGGCTGCTGGCGGGCCTGCCAGGCCCGCGCATGGAGCCCACATGAAGATCCTTGCCGCCGTCGATGGCAGTACTTACACCAAACACATGCTGGCCTACCTGGCCGCACACGACGAGTGGTTAGGTGCCCACCACGCGTACACCTTGCTGACGGTGGTGCCGCCGTTGCCGGCGCGCGCGGCTGCAGCCATCGACAAGGCCACCTTGCAAGGCTGGCACGCCGACGCCGCCGAAAAGGTTTTCAAGCCTCTGCGCGCCTTTTTCAAAAAGCAGGGTTTGAGTGCCACCTTCGTGGCCAAGGTGGGTGCGCCGGCCGAGGTGATTGCCAGCACCGCCGCCAAGGGCAACCACGACCTGTTGATGTTGGGCTCGCACGGTCATGGCGCGCTGCTCAACCTGGTGACGGGTTCGGTGGCCACTCAGGTGCTGGCCCGGTGCAAGACGCCGGTTCTGCTGATTCGCTGATCCAACGGGCCTGAGCTGGCGGCCCAGCAGCCCTGCGCCTCGATCAGCGGCGGCGCAAGCCGTTCAGGCAGGTCGACGCCACCCAGTTGACGATCTGCTCGTCGCTGAAATTGCCGCCGGCTTTCAGGTAGGCCGGCACCGGATCGCAAGCCCGCGCAAAGACGGTGTATAGCACCACCTCGGGCGGCAGCTGGCCGTCGATGTCGCCCTCGGCTTGCGCTTGCACGATCCAGGCGCCCAGCTGCTCGCTGACGTCCATCAGCAAGTCCAGATAGACCCGGCTGGCCAGCAGTTCGGTGCGCAATGACGAATTCTGTGACGGCACGGCCGGCATTTCGCCGGCTAGCTGCAGCGTGAGCGCCCAACGCACCACCGCGGCCACCCGCTCGAAGGCGCTTGCGTCCGGGCGAGCGGCTTGCTGTTCGACGAAGGCCAGCGTGCGTTCCAGCAAGCGCACCATGGCCGCAGCGGCCAGCGCTTCCTTGGACGGGAAATGCTTGTACAGGCTGGCCTTGGCGATGCCGGCGTCGGCTGCCACTTCGTCCACCGTCATCAGGTCGAAACCTTTGTCGGCCAACAGGCGGTTGACTGAATCGACGATCGCTGCTTCGCGCACACGCAAGGTCTTTTCGCGGAAGGAAAGCTGGGTCATGGCGCGAGTCTATCTGCCGGGTCGGGCGCCTGCGACCTGATGCCTTGGCCCCCAAATGGCGGCAGCGCGTGGCCGGCCGACCCGCCGACCCGCCGACCCGTCATCGGGCCTGGGGTGCTTGGGATTTGCCCCGCCTGGCCAAGCGCTGCATCCACCCCGCACGGCGCTCCGATGGGGCGGGCCGTGCAGGCTCGTGAATCAACTCGTTCAGGCTCATGTCCAGGCCGAAAGCCGTGCCCAGGTCAGCCGGGTCGTCCTGCACCTGACGCTGGGTGGCGCGCCAACATGCAAACCAGCGGTGCGCGGGAGCGGCCTTGTTCATGTCGGGTGCCTTTCGGTTGCCTGGCGCCTGGCCCGGGCGGTGCGCCAGTGTGTGGTGTCAGTGTCGGCGTTGTGCGGGGCGATGACACGCGCAAACAAAGGGGCGTCCGTGTGCCAGTTCACGGCCTTGCAGGCGGCGTGTGCTGCGGGTTCGAAACCCGGACCCGATCGATACAATTCCGGCCCTTCCAGCCTTCCAGGACCGGCATGACGCCTTCATCCAAGAGCAAGGCCCCACGCCCAGGCGACAACGCGACCCCGCGCGCCGGTAGCCGCTCCGCCCCAGCCCCCCCAGCCGCCCAAGCCGCCCAAGCCGCTAAAGGTTTCGTGGCCATCGACTTCGGTACCTCGAATTCGGCCGTGGCCCTGCCCGGCGCCGACGGCAGCGGTGCCGACCACGGCGGCGTGCGGCTGGTGGAACTCGAACCGGGCCACCCGACGATGCCGACGGCAGTTTTCTACCGCGCCGACACGCCAGCCAGCCAAGCCGACGCCGAGCGCTTGTACGGCCGCGCTGCGGTGGCGGCTTACGTCGAGGGCATCGACGGCCGTTTGATGCGGTCGATGAAAAGCATCCTCGGTTCGTCGCTGCTCGACCAGGGCACCGACATCGGTGCCGGTCGCTCGGTGCGCTACCGCGAGGTGGTGACCGGTTACTTGCGTCGCCTGAAGGCGCTGGCCGAGGCCGAAGCCGGCCACCCGCTGAGCCGCGTGGTGCTGGGGCGGCCGGTGTTCTTCGTCGACGGCGACGCCGAGCGCGACGCGCAGGCGCAGGCGGCGCTTGAAGCGGCGGCGCATGCCGTCGGTTTCACCGAAGTGCAGTTCCAGTTCGAGCCCATTGCCGCTGCGCTGGACCACGAAAGCCAGGTCACGCGCGAACAACTTGTACTGGTGGCCGACATCGGTGGCGGCACCTCGGACTTTTCGCTCGTGCGCGTGGGCCCGTCGCGGCGCGGGCGGGTCGACCGGCGCGACGACATCTTGGGTAACCACGGCGTGCACCTGGCCGGCACCGACTTCGACCGCCACGTCGAGCTGGCCAGCATCCTGCCGCTGCTGGGTTACCGCACGCGGCGCCCGCCGGTCAATTCCAAGAACGCCAGCGAAGCGCCGCGCGAGGTGCCCAGCGGCGTCTATTTCGATCTGGCCACCTGGCACTTGATCAACACCGTCTACGCCCCCGGCCGCATCGCTGAATTGCGCAACATGAAGAGCTGGTATGCCGACCCGCGCCACCACGTCCGGCTGATGACGGCGGTGCAGGAACGCCTGGGCCACGCACTGGCCGCCGCGGCCGAACAGGCCAAGATCGACGTGGCCTTGACCGGCCGTGCCGACATCGACCTGGGTCTGCTGGAACGCGGTCTGCAAGCCGGCCTGCAGGAAACGCAGGCGGCGGCAGCCATCGAGGCCGACCTGGAGCGCATCGTGCAAGCCGCGGCTGAAACGGCGCAGATGGCCGGTGTGACGCCAGCGGCCGTGGATGTGCTGTATTTCACCGGCGGTTCCACCGGCCTGACGCCGCTGGTGGACCGCATCGCGGCGGGTTTCCCGGCCGCCGAGCGCGTGCGCGGCGACCGCTTCGCCAGCGTGGCGCAGGGCCTGGGCTGGCACGCCAGGGCGGTTTACCGGTAACCGCGGCGCGCCGGGCCTTTTGGCTGGTTGCCGCGCGGTGTGCGGTAGGCAGGCTTCACCGGCAGGCGCGGGCGCGACACGTCGGCAATCAGCATCAACGCGCGCACGGTGTCCTGCACCGCTTCGCCCAGTTCAGCAGCCGGCTCCAGGGTTTCGATGATCGCCAGCAGCGCATCGGCATCTTCCAGGTCTTCGGGGTCGAAGTGCATGAACAGCAGGGCCAGCGGCTCGACCAGTTCGGGGTTGCTCATCGCCATCAGCGCTGGGAAAGTTTCCATCGCGGCGGCGAAGCCGGCCACCCAGGGCAGCACGCACTCGGACGGCGAAGCCGGGCGATCGGAAGCGTCGGCGGGCTCGGCAGCTTCGTCGAGCTGGTAGATCCACGGGTCGAACCATTGCCGCTCGGCAATGGCGCGGTCCAGTTCGGCGTGGCGGCGCAGCACCAGCGCCTGCAGCTCCTGCAGGGCGGCCTTGTCGACGCCGGCGGGCGCGGGGCGGCCTTCGATGTCGGTGACGATGGGCAGCCAGCGCGCCGGCGGCGGGCACTGCGGTTGCAGCAGCACGCCGCACAGGTAGCCGTCCAAAGCGCAGACGTCCAGCGGCTGCAGCGGCTCGGGCAGGCCGTCGAGCAGGGTTTCCAGGCGTTCGATGTCGGCGTCGGTCAGCGGGGCAAGTCCCGGACTTTGCGGAGTTAGGGGGGTCAAAGCAATTTCCGCTGGTTGGGGGATGGTCGGGCCGGGGTGCCGCCGATAGATTCGTGGCTCTCGGCGGTGCGGTGGCAGATTGTCCTGCAGCGCACCGCCCAACGCTCCAACGACGTCCTCCTCGGAGGACTTTTCCCAACCCGCTGCTCGCGCAGCGGGTTTTTTTTGGTTTCGATCTCTATCGCAACACGGCATGAAACTGCACCGAAACCCAGGCGCTTTGCCGCGAGCCGTCGGCATAGACTTTGCGATTCACTTGCAGGAGACACACCGCATGGGCGCACCCGAAGCCTTTACCCAAACCACCGACATCACGCACTGGTACGCCGGCCAGGCGCAGCGCGGCAGCGGCACGCGCACCCAGACCGTGTGGAACCCCACCACCGGCGCTGCCGCCCGGCAGGTGCTGCTGGCCAGTGCCGAGGATGTCCACGCTGCCGTGGCCGCCGCCAAGGCCGCGCAGCCGGCCTGGGGCGACACCCCGCCGATCCGCCGCGCCCGCGTGATGAACAACTTCCTGGCGCTGATGAATCAGCACAAGGACAGCCTGGCCGCGATGATCACCGCTGAACACGGCAAGGTCTTCACCGATGCCCAGGGCGAGGTGATGCGCGGCATCGACATCGTCGAATTCGCCTGCGGCGTGCCACAGTTGCTGAAGGGGGATTTCACCGACCAGGTCAGCACCGCCATCGACAACTGGACGCTGCGCCAGCCGCTGGGCGTGGTGGCCGGCGTCACGCCTTTCAACTTCCCGTGCATGGTGCCGTGCTGGATGTTCCCGGTGGCCATCGCCTGCGGCAATGCGTTCATCCTGAAGCCCAGCGAGCGCGATCCCAGCGCCAGCCTGCTGATGGCCGAACTGCTGAAGCAGGCCGGCCTGCCCGACGGCATCTTCAGCGTGGTGCAGGGTGACAAGCTGGCGGTTGACACGCTGCTGACCCACCCCGACGTAATGGCTTTGAGCTTTGTCGGCAGCACGCCGATCGCGCAATACATCTACGAGACCGGCGCCCACCACGGCAAACGGGTTCAAGCGCTCGGCGGCGCGAAGAACCACATGGTGGTGATGCCCGACGCCGACATCGAACAAGCGGTGGACGCGCTGATCGGCGCCGGCTACGGCAGCGCGGGTGAACGCTGCATGGCCATTTCGGTGGCGGTGCTGGTGGGCGACGTGGCCGACAAGATCGTGCCGCTGCTGGCCGACCGGGCGCGCAAGCTGAAGATCAAGAACGGCATGGAACTCGACGCCGAGATGGGTCCCATCGTTACGCAGGAAGCGCGCGACCGCATCGAGGGCTACATCGCCATCGGCGCCGCTGAAGGCGCCACGCTGGTGGTCGACGGACGGGGCCACCAGGTTGCCGGTTTCGAGAACGGCTTCTTCACCGGTGGCACGCTGTTCGACCACGTGACGCCTGCCATGCGGATCTACAAGGAAGAAATCTTCGGCCCGGTGCTGGCCTGCGTGCGCGTAGCCGATTTCGCGGCCGCGCTGCAGCTCGTCAACAGCCATGAATTCGGCAACGGTGTGGCGCTGTTCACCAGCGACGGCGGCGTGGCGCGCGAATTTGCGCGCCGCGTGCAGGTCGGTATGGTCGGCATCAACGTGCCGATTCCAGTGCCGATGGCCTGGCACGGTTTCGGCGGCTGGAAGAAGAGCCTGTTCGGCGACATGCACGCTTACGGCGAGGAGGGCGTACGTTTCTACACCAAGCAAAAAAGCGTGATGCAGCGCTGGCCGGCCAGCATCGGCAAGGGTGCCGAGTTCGTCATGCCGACCGCCAAGTGAGCCCATGAACAAGCCTGCACCGACCTGGACCGACCTGCACCGGCCTGGACCGACCTGGACCGACGATGAACCGACGTGAACTGATCGCCCTGGCGGCTTTGGGTGCCAGCGGCCTGGCCCATGCGCAGCCGGCGCCCGCTTACACCGCTGCCGACCTGCAGCACGCCGCCCGCCTGCGCGAGCTGGGCATGGCCGACGGCACGGCCTGGGCGTTGGTGCAGCAGTTGTGCAACGAAGTTGGCGCGCGCCCGGCCGGCTCGGCCGGTGACGTCAAAGCCGCAGCCTGGGCCCAGGCTGCGATGCGCCGCCTGGGCCTGCAGAACGTGCGCGCCGAAAGCACGGCCCTGCGCGTCTGGCAGCGCGGCCCGGCCGCGGCCAGGCTGGTGGCGCCGCAGACCTTGCCGCTGGTGATGACGGCGCTGGGCAACAGCGTGGCCACGCCCGACAACGGCACCGGGAGCGGCATCGAGGCCGACATCGCCTGGTACGCCGACTTCGAAGCGCTGAAGGCCGACACCAGCGACCGCGCACGCGGCAAGATTGTCTTCATCGACCAGAAGACCGAGCGCTTCAAGGACGGCCGCGGCTATGGCGCCGCCGTGGTGGCGCGCGCGCAGGGGCCCATCGAAGCCGCCAAGCGCGGCGCGCTGGCGTTGGCCATCCGCAGCATCGGCACCGACAACGAACCCATCGCCCACACCGGCGCCACGCGCTACGAAATCGGAGTGCCGCGGATCCCGGCCTTCGCCATTTCGGTGCCCGACGCCAACCGCCTGGCTTCGCTGCATGCCGACGGCAAGACGCTGCGCCTGCAATTCACGTTGGCGTCGAAAAGCGATGTCGAAGCGACCACCGCCAACATCATCGGCGAAGTGCCGGGCACTGATCTGGCCGACGAGATCGTCTGTATCGGCGGCCATCTGGACAGCTGGGACCTGGGCGTCGGCGCGGTCGACGACGGCGCCGGTATTGCCATCACGGCGGCGGCGGCGGCGCTGATTGCCGGGGCCGGCCAACGCCCGCGCCGCACCGTGCGCGTGGTGATGTATGGCAACGAGGAAAACGGCTTCGACGGCGCCCGCCTGTATGGCGACCTGTACAAGGATGTGCCGCACCAACTGATTGCCGAGAGCGACTTCGGCGCCGGCCGCGTCTGGCAGTTGAAGAGCCGCATGCAGCCGGCCGCGCTGCCGCTGGTCGAGCAGATCGGCCGGGTGCTGGCACCGCTGGGCGTGGCCGTGCCGGCGCCGTTCAACGACGGCGGCCCCGGCCCCGACGCTGCCGTGCTGATGCGCCGCCACAAATGGCCGGCACTGCAACTCAGTCAGGACGGCACCGCCTACTTCGACATCCACCACACGGTGAACGACACGCTGGCACGCATCGAGCCGGCGGCGATGGCGCAAAACACCGCCTGCTGGGCGGTGACGGCCTGGCTGGCCGCACAGGCGCCGCTAGCTTTCGGGCCGGCGCCGCTGTAGAGCCGGCTCCAGGCGTTCAGGTGCTCAGGCGCTCGCTGAACCGGGAACGTGGCTGGCGCCCGTACAGCGCCACACAACCGACCGTCAAGGTAAGGCGTTGACGGCCGACAACCCGGAGGTGATCAGCTCCACGCCCCTTTCGGCGGCCGCCACCGCCCGACGCGTCGCACCCGACGCGTCGGCGCGGCTGGTCGCCTGCCTGGCGCTGGCCGACCCGGCCAGCGGCACCTTGCCCGAACGGGCCTGCGAGGCCGCGCGCGAAGCCACGGCGCTGGCCGCAGCCCTGCGCCGCCCTGCCCACGAGGGCCGCGCGCGGGCTTGGCTGTGCACACAGCTGTTGCGGCTGGGCCGCCATGCTGAACTGCTGGCCGAGGCACCGGCTGCGCTGGCCGTGCTGCAGGGCGACGCGTTGGCCGCCGAGCGCCGCGAATTGTTGCGCCTGGTGGCGCTGTCGGGCAGCGAAGCCGGCGCCCACGACGCTGCACTGGACGCCGCGCACGAACTGGTGCGCCTGTCGGCCGGTCTGGGTGACGACGGTGCCGCGCTGAGCGCAGCTTACGGTCTGGCGGTCTGCTTCGAGCGCATGGGGGACTCGTGGCAGGCCAACCGCATGCTGCACCAGGCCCTGCAGGTCCATGGCGACGGCGCGCCCGACGCAGTGCGGCTGATGACGCTGACCGCGCTGTGCGCAGTGGCCATCGGCCTGATGCACCGCTTGCGTGGCGCCGAGCCGGAAACCGACGTGCAAGCGGTGCTGGCGCGGGCCCGTGACGCCGGCGAGCGCGCCCGCGACCTGCTGGTGCGCTGCCCGAGTCCGGCCTACGAAGTCAGCATCCTGGGCAATCTGGGCGAAGTGCTGCTGCACCAGGGCGAGTTGGCCGCTGCCGACCCGCTGTTGCGCGAAGCGCTGGCCCTGGCGCTGCAGCGCGGCCTGCCAGCCCACGCCTGGCGCATCCGGGCCACCCTGGGCGACTGGCTGCTGGCTCGCCTACGGCCCGACGACGCGTTGGCGGCGATGAACCAGCTGATCGAAGAAGCCGGCAGCGCAATGCAGCAGCAAACCGCCATTCGCGCCCACCACGCCGCCTACCGGGCCTGCCGCGTGTTGGGTCGATTCGAGGAGGCGCTGCGCCACTTCGAGGTTGTCGAGCGCACCGAGCGGCGGCGCGCCACCGCGCAACTGCGCGCGCAGTCGCAACTCTTCGTCACCCGCACCGAAAGCCGGCAGGCGCAGTGGCAGGCCGAGCAAGCGCAGCTGGAAGCGCAAACCCAGCGCGAACGCGCCGCCGAATTCGCCGAAAGCGCCGAGCGCGACCCGCTGACCGGCCTGGGCAACCGGCGCCACCTGGCGCGCCGCTGCGCCGAACTGCTGCCGGCCGCAGAACGTGAAGCGCAGCCGCTGGCCCTGGCGCAGCTGGACATCGACCATTTCAAGCTTATCAACGACCGCCACGGCCACGCTGCCGGCGACCGGGTGCTGGTGACGATCGCGCAATTGCTGCGTGACAACACGCGCAACCGCGACGTGCTGGTGCGCCACGGTGGTGAGGAATTCGTGCTGGTGATGCCGAGCATGTCGCTGCACGGCGCTGCCGAGGTCTGCGAGCGCCTGCGCGCCTGCGTGGCTGCCTACCGCTGGAACGAAGCGGCGTTCAGCGAGCTGGGGGTCAGCGTCAGCGTCACCGTCACCGTCAGCATCGGTCTGGCAGCGGCACCCGGCTACGAAGTCGGCCAACTGTTGCAGCGGGCCGACCAGGCGCTGTACCGCGCCAAACGCGGCGGGCGCAACCGGGTCGAGCTGGAAGCGGGTTGAAACCCCGGGCAGCCGGATGGCCGGTCGCGGTCAGCCGCCGACCACGCCGCCATCGCTGCGGCGAACCGCCAACGTGGCCGATCGCGGTCGGCCTTCGGCGCTGAAGTCGGGCCAGTTCGAATGCCGACGTGGCATGCCCGGGTCGCTGCGTTCGCCCGGTGCCTCGCCAGGGTGGCTGATGTTGACGAAGACCGTGCTGCCGTCGGGTGTACACGCCACGCCGCCGATGGCGCTGTTCACCGGCGCGGTCATGAAGCGCTGGACCCTGCCGTTGGCCGGGTTGCAAACCAGCAGCGCGTTGTTGCCCAGCCGAGCCAGTGGGCCTTTGCCCAGCGCGGTGGAAGCCATGTCGGTGCCCACCCACAAGCGGCCCCGTGCGTCAAGCGCCAGCGCGCCGGGGTTGGCAAAGGCGTCGCCCTGCACGTTTCCGCGGTGTTCGGCCCGGCTGGCTTGCGGGTCGCCAGCCTGCAGCAGCAGGTTCCAGCGCAAGCCCTCACCGGCGCTGTCGTCGTCATCGCGCCAGCGAAGAAGGTGTCCCATCGCGTTGCCGGCCAGCGCGGCGTAGACCCAGCCGCTGGCACCGTCCACGGCCAGGGCTGCGGTTCGGTCCATGCGCGTGGCGCGCAGGGCGTCGGCGGCCTGGCGGGTCTTGACCAGCAATTCGCCCGCGTCGCCAAAGCCGCCCGCTGCCGTCAGCGGCCCGTTGCCATGCTGCAGCGCCAGCCAGCGGCCGCTGCCGTCGGCGTCGAAACGCGCCACCGACAGCGTGCCGGTGTCCAGCAACGCGGCATTCGCCTGCGCCAGGGTCATGCCGTTGGCGGCCCGGCGGATCTTGTCGCGACTGATGAAGCGGTAGATGCATTCGAAAGCACCACCGTCGGCCAGGTACAGCAGCGCGCGGCCGTCGGCTGTGGTGCCGGCCCACAGCGCGGCGTGCGCGGCACGGCCCAGCGCGCTGCGCTTGACGGGCATGCTGCGCGGGTCGGTCGGGTCGAACTCGACGGTCCAGCCGAAGCGGTTGGCCTCGTTGGGGTGGCGCACGGCGTCGAAGCGCGCGTCGAATTCTTGCCAGCGGGCGCCTGCTGTTCGGCGCAGGCCGTAACGGCGTTCGTGCTGGGTGGGCTGGTCGGCCGTGCTGAAGGCGTCGGCGAAAGCGGCCTCGCCGCCCAGGCAGGTGCCCCAGGGCGTGGTGGCAACCGCACCGCGCGCCAGCACGCCCACGGCAAGGCGGCCGCTGCTGTCCGCGGCGGTTTTCAGCAGCAGGTGGCCAGCAGCAGGGCCGCTGATCGCCACCTTCGTTGCTGCCGTGATGCGCCGCGCGTGTCGGCTGGGGCGCACCTGCTGCCAGCCGTCGGTCTGCAGGTCGAAGGCCACTTCCACCACCGACAGGCCGCGTGCCGCCTGCGACTTCTGCACGGGGTCGGCCGACCAGCCCAACACACCGCGCGGGTGCAGCAGGCCGTCGTCGACACCGCCGTGGCTCATCACCAGCAGGCCGCGTTTGGAGCCATCCAACGGCACGAACTGCAGGCCGCCGTGGTGCATGCCGATCTGCGCAGCCTGCTCGCTGGCGGTGTTCGTGGCGTCGGGCCGCCAGGGCGGCATGGCGCCGGGCAGGCCCACCGGTTCGCCCCAGGCTGCCAGCACGGTGGCGGTGTAGCCGGGCGGCAGCGTGGGGCGGTCGGCAGTGCACGCCGGCACCGGCTGGAAGCGGGGCGCGGCGGCACTGACCCGGCCGGCCGGACCGGCGCAGCCGGCCAGCGGTAAGAGAGCGACGGACGCGACGGACGTGGCGGACGCGGCCAGCGCGGCGGCCTGTTGCAGCAGGCGGCGGCGCTGGGCTGCGGGGGTGGGGTCATCGCTCATCCCTGCGATATCGGTGCCGCGGCGGCGGTGCTTGAATCGGCCCACGGAAGCGGGCGGGCAGCGCTTCGGTTTGTGCCGGCGCTACAGCTTTTCGCTTTCGCCGGCCCGGGGCTGCCACTTCATCAGGCGCTTTTCGACCCGCCCCACCGCCGCGTCGATCAGCAGCGCGAAGGCTGTCAGCACCACGATCCCGGCCATCACCGTGTTGATGTCGAAAGTGCCTTCGGCCTGCAGGATCAGATAGCCCACGCCCTGGCTGGAGCCGAGGTATTCGCCCACCACCGCACCGACGAAGGCCAGGCCCACACTGGTGTGCAGGCTACTGAAGACCCAGCTGGTGGCGCTGGGCAGGTAGACATGGCGCAGCAGCTGGCGCGGGCTGGCGCCCAGCATGCGTGCATTGGCCAGGATCACCGGGCTGACTTCCTTCACGCCCTGGTAGACATTGAAGAAGACGATGAAGAACACCAGCGTCACGCCGAGCGCCACCTTGCTGGCCATGCCCAGGCCGAACCACACCGAAAAGATCGGCGCCAGGATGATGCGCGGCATGCTGTTCAGGGCTTTGACATACGGCTCGAGCAGCGCACTGGCCAGTGGGCTGAGGGCCAGCCACAGCCCGCCGCCCAGGCCCAGCGTGGCGCCCACGCCGAAGGCCAGCAGGGTTTCGGCCAGCGTCACCACCAGGTGCCGGTAGATGTCGGCGTCGCGCACGAACCAGACCCAGATGCGCACCGCCACCTTCAGCGGTTCACCGAAAAAGAACGCCGCCTGGCGGTCGTTGTCGAACAGGACATTGGGCAGCAGGCCGGGCGTGGTCATCGCCCACCAGAAGGTGAACAGCGCCAGCAGCAGCACCGCCTGCCACAGCGCGATCGCGCGGCGACCCAGCGCAACCGGCCTCATGCCGCTTTCGCCTTCATCTGGAGTTGCTGCGCGTAGCCCTTCAGCACCTCGTCGCGCAGCACGGCCCAGATGGCAGCGTGCAGTTGGGTGAAGCGGGCGCCGGTCTTGATCTCGGCAACGTCCCGAGGACGCGCGATATCGATGTGGAATTCGCCGATGGGTCGGCTGCCCGGGCCGGCCGACAGGATCACCACGCGGTCGCTCATCGCGATGGCTTCGTCCAGGTCGTGGGTGATGAACAGCACCGCCTTGCGCTTGGCTTGCCACAGTGCCAGGACTTCGTTTTCCATCAACTGCCGGGTCTGGATGTCCAGCGCCGAGAACGGCTCGTCCATCAGGATGATGTCGGGGTCCAGCGCCAGCGTCTGCGCCAGGCTGACGCGCTTGCGCATGCCGCCCGACAGCTGGTGCGGATAGCGGTTGCCAAAGCCACCCAGGCCGACGCGACGCAGCCAGTCCTCGGCGTGGCTTTGCGCCTCGGGTTTCGAAAGCGCACCGCGGAACTCCAATCCGGCCATCACATTGCCCAAGGCGCTGCGCCACGGCATCAGGCTCTCGGTCTGGAACATGTAGCCGGCGCGGGCGTTGATGCCGGCGAGCGGCTGGCCGAAGATTTCGACCGTGCCCGTGCTGGGCGCCAGCAGCCCGGCGGCCATGTTCAGCAACGTGCTCTTGCCGCAGCCGGTGGGGCCGACCACGGCGACGAATTCACCGGCACCCACCGTCAGGCTCACGTCCTGCACGGCGGTGTAGCGCTCGCCGGGTGCGTCCTGGCTGACAAAGGTGCAGGACACGTCCTGCAGGCTGAGTGCCGGTGGCTTCATCCTTTCGGGTATCTGGCGTTCGCCCGTTTCACGAAGTCGTTGGTCCACACCGCGGCCAAGTCGATCTGCGCCTTGCCCACCTCGGCGTCGATGCTGGCCAGCGCGCGCAGCGCCGTGTCAGCGCCCTTTTCGGGAAAGCTGCCATCGGGCGACAGCGCGCCTTTGGCGGCCAGGAAAGCGTCGATGTAGACCGCGCGGTCGCCCAGCAGGTAGCCCTCGGGCACGGCGCTGATGATCTCGCTGGGCCCGGCGCCCTGGATCCACTTGTTGGCCCGCACCATGGCATTCGCCAGCGCCTGCACGGCGGCGGGGTTCTTGTCGATGAAACTCTGTTGGGCGTAGAGGCAACCCGCCGGCATCGGCCCGCCGAAGACGCGTTCGGCCTCGGCAAGGACGCGCGTGTCAGACACGATCTTCAGGTCGCCGCTGCGCTGCAGCAACGTGATCACCGGGTCGAGGTTGGACAGTGCGTCGATCTGCCCGGCGCGCATCGCAGCCACGGCGCCGGGCCCCGCGCCAACGCCGATGATGCTGACGTCTGACGGTTTCAAACCCGCCTTGGCGAGGATGAAATTGACCATCACGTTGGTCGACGAACCCGGCGCCGTGACGCCGATCTTCTTGCCCCTCAGATCGGCGATGGTCTTGTAGTGGGCAAAAGTTTTCGCATTCACGCCCAGCACGATTTGCGGCGCGCGGCCCTGCAGCACGAACGCGCGCAAGCGCTGGCCCTTGGCCTGCATGTTGACGGTGTGCTCAAACGCGCCGCTGACCACATCGGCGCTGCCGCCGACCAGAGCCTGCAGCGCGCGGGCGCCGCCGGCGAAGTCGACGATGGTCACGTCCAGCCCCTCGGCCTTGAAGTAGCCGCGCTGCTCGGCAATGGTCAGCGGCAGGTAATACAGCAGGTTCTTGCCCCCCACGGCCAGCGTGAGCTTGGGCTTTTCCAGGGCCTGCGCGCGCACCCGTCCCGGGAAGGCCAACGCCGCTGTGGCGCAGGCAAAGAGGAGTCGGCGTCGCTGCATGGGGTTGTCGTCCGGAAGAGCCGCGTGGTCGCGGACTCTAGCGCGCGCAGGCACCCCGGTGGGTCGAGTCCTGCGCGGGGCCGCGGCGGCGCGTCAGGCTGGGCGCGTTCGCCGGCGACGGCTCAAGCCGGCTGCTGCCAGCCCCAGAGCGGCCAGCGCCAGACTGGTGGGTTCGGGCACGGGCACGGCCGCGGGCTCGTTGGTGAAGGTGATGGGGTCGCTGCCAGTGGCGTTCGAGGAACTGTTGAAGTCGATGGGGTCGCCGTAGAACGAGCGCGCGGTGCCTTTGAAGGCGGTGACCGGTGGGCACGCGCCGCCGCCATAGCCGCCATAGCCGCCGTAACCGCCGTAACCGCCATAACCGCCATAACCGCAACCGGTCGGCGTGTAGGTGTAGACGCCAACGTCGGCCGTGGTGGCCGTGCCCACCTGCGCTGCCACGTCGATGCTGGCGCCCGCCGCGAGCGTACCCAGGTCGAGCGTGAAGTACGCGTCGTTCCAGCTGTAGTAGCCGTCAGCACCGTCGTCGGCTGCATTCAGGTCGGCGCCGCTCTTGCTCCAGCTGTTGCTACTACTGCTGCGCGTGATCGAGGCCTGGGAATTGAAGACCGCCAGGCCGTCCACCAGCACCCGGGCCAGGTAGCTGGCGTTCAGCGCTTCCGCGTTCAGCAGGCTGGGTGCGTTGCTGTCGGTACGGGTGTCGAGGTAGCCGTGATAGATGTGGAAGCTCATCGTGTACTGCTGCGCCAGGGCCGTGCTGTTGGTGAGCTTGTAGAAATACTGGGCATTGGCCGTGCTGTCAGCAATGCCCGCGCTGTAAGTGGAAACCGCGTAGGCGCCGCTGCTGCGGGCAAAGCTGTAACCCTGCGCTTCGCCGACGGGGCCGCTGGCAACGCTGCGACTGCCGATGTAGTCGAACTGGGTACTGGGCACCGTCGTGCCGGGCGTGCCATTGCTGGCGGCCGTGGAGTCGGCGCTCAGTACAGCGGCGGCGTGAGCCGTACCGGCGGCAAAGCCCACGGCGTTCAGCACGGCCAGGGTCATCGCGGTGAGGGTGTAGGAATGCAAGCGCATGGAAGACCGCCTTTCGGTTTATGGTGAGAGAACCCGGGGGACATGCCCCTTCTGTCTCTTACGCAACCCGCATGCTGCAAGTGGCTCACCGCACCCGCCTGACCCCCTCAAATCAATGCCCGGCCGGCCTGCGAGTGCTGCGGTGAGCCGTGTGCTGGCCGTGTGGGAAATGGGCGCCAACATGGGCCACATCGACCGCATGCTGGTCAACGCCCGGGCGCTGCGCCGCCGGGGGCATCAGGTCACGTTCTTGCTGCGTGACGTGTCGCGCGCCTATGCCCGGGTTGTGGCCGACGGATTCAGGCTGGGTCAAGCCCCCGTGTGGTTGCCGCAGATGGCCAACCCGCCGCGTCTGGGCAACTACACCTCGGTGTTGGCGGCTGCTGGCTGGCTGGACCCCCCCGGCGTGGCCGCGCTGGTGTGCGCCTGGCGCACGGCTTTCGACCTGCTGCAGCCGGATGTGCTGATCGCCGACCATGCCCCCACTGCCTTGCTGGCCGCGCGTGGGCGCCTCGGCACGGTCTGGGCGGTGGGCAACAGTTTCGAGCTGCCGCCGCCGGGCCCTCTTTTCCCGCCGATGGCCTGGTGGGACGCCACGGCCGCCGCCCGCTGCGCCGATGACGACGCGCGCCTGCTGCACAGCACCCAGCAAGCGCTGGCATTGCTGGGCGACGAACCGCTGCCGCGTCTGACCGCGTTGTTCGAGCCTGTGCACAAGGCGCTGACGGCATTGCCCGAGCTGAACCACTACGGCGACTATCCGGCAGACTTTGCGCAGCCCGGCGCCAGCTACATCGGCGACAGTGGCGTGGCGCCGGCCTGGCCCGACGGCAGCGGCCGGCGCGCTTTCGTTTATCTGTCGCCCACGCACCCCGATTTCCGCGCCGTGATTGCGGCCCTGCAGGCGCAGGGATGGCGGGCGCTGGTGCACGCAGCCGGCTTGTCTGACGAAGCGGCCGCGCGTCTGGGCGGGCGCGGCGTGCGCTTCGAGCGCCTGCCGGTGCAGACCGATGCGGCAGTGGCGGCGGCTGACGTCGTCATTTCACATGCCAGCCTGGGCGTGGTCTGCGCGGCGGCACTGGCCGGTAAGCCGCAACTGTGGCTGCCCGGGCACATGGAACAGATGATGGTGGCCCGCCGAGCGGAACAGGCCGGCGTCGGGCTGGTGGCCGCTGCGGGCACCAGCGCCGCCGCTTTCGGCCAGCTGCTGCGCCGTTTGGTGGACACGCCGACCCACGGCATGGCCGCTGCGGCGCTGGCCCAACGGCGGCAGGACTGGCGTCCGGAACGAACCGGCGAGCGGTTGGCTGATCTGATCGAAGCCACATTGCAAAAGAGCCGACCGATCAGCGCGGCCGATCAGCGCGGCCGATAACCGCGGCCAATAACTGCGGCCAATAACTGCGGCCAATCAGCGCGGGCCATGGGACTGAGCCCCGCTGCCAAGCTGGCGCGGCCGCGCGAGAATGCGACGATGAACCAGCCTGCCCCGCCTCTTGCGCCCGCCACGGCGGCCCAGCCTGTGCTCCTCGTCACCGGCGGTAGCCGCGGCATTGGCGCCGCCACGGTGTTGCGCGCAGCCGCTCGCGGCTGGGATGTCGCCATCAACTACACCCGCGACGAAAGTGCCGCGCAGGCTGTCGCTGCGCAGGTCCTTGCCTTGGGCCGGCGCGCGCTGGTGGTGCAGGCCGACGTGGCCGATGAGGCGGCCGTGCTGGCGATGTTCGGCCGTGTCGACGTCGAACTCGGCCGCCTCGGGGGCCTGGTCAACAACGCCGGCGTGGTGGACGTGGCTTCGCGTATCGATGGCGGTAGCGTGGCGCGCTGGCAACGCATGTTCAACGTCAACGTGATCGGTTCGATGCTGTGCGCGCGTGAAGCGGTCCGGCGCATGAGCACACGGCAAGCTGGCGGCCAGGGCGGCAGCATCGTCAATGTCAGTTCAGCCGCTGCGCGACTGGGTGCCGGCGGTCAGTACGTGGACTACGCGGCCGCCAAGGGCGCGATCGATGTGTTCACGCTGGGGCTGGCGCGTGAAGTGGCCACCGAGGGCATCCGCGTCAACGCCATCCGTCCCGGCATCATCGAAACCGACATCCATGCCAGCGGCGGAGAACCTGACCGCGCCGCGCGCATGGCGCCGCTGGTACCGATGCAGCGCGCCGGCTCGGCCGAAGAATGTGCCGCTGCCATCGTGTGGCTGTTGTCCGAAGAGGCCAGCTACACGACGGGTGCCGTGCTGGACGTGACCGGCGGGCGCTGAACCAGCGACCCGCCGGGTCGCCCATCACTTGAACATCACTTGGGCATCAAAACGGTGTCGATGACGTGGATCACGCCGTTGTCGGCAGTGACGTCGGCCTTGACAACCTTGGCGCCATTGACGGTGACACCGCCCGTGGTGGCCAGGGTCAGTTCGCCGCCTTGAACGGTCTTGACCATGCCGGCCTTCACGTCCTTGGCCATCACGGCGCCCGGCACCACGTGGTACGTCAGCACTGCGGTCAGCTTGGCCTTGTCTTTGAGCAATGCGTCGAGATCGGCCTTGGGGATCTTGGCGAAGGCTTCGTCGGTCGGCGCGAAGACCGTGAACGGACCTTTACCCTTCAGCGTGTCGATCAGCCCAGCGGCGGTCAGCGCAGCGGCCAGGGTCTTGAACGAGCCGGCGGCAACGGCGGTGTCGACGATGTCCTTGGCTTGCGCTGTCAGGGCAGAAGCGGCCAGGGCGGCAACGATAAAAAATTTCTTCATGGGAATTTCCTACAGAGTGGTTGAGCGAATGTTGCGGGCTCGACAGGCCACGATGCTTGCCTTGCCAAAGCCAAACGCGGCCGAATGATGGCCTGTTCGCGTTTCCACAAATACTGAACGGTCATTTTGTGACTATTCGGTATGCGTCGCGCACGGCGTCTATGGCGAACCGGCGTGGCGGGGCCGGCTGAGCCCGCTGAGTCCGCTGAGCCCGCTGAGCCCCGCTGAGGTCACGCGGGCGCCGGCTGGGCATAGCCACGCAGCTGCACCAGCAACTTCCCGGCCGCCGCCCGGTGCGCTGCGGTCTTCAGCAACAGGGGCGTTTCCAGCACCCACCCCACGGCGTCCAGCACCTGCGCCCAGTGCGCTGCAGCCGCCACCTGCGCCTGCAGCGCGGCGTAGGCGGCGGCCAGTGCGGGTTGGCGCTGGGCCAGTTGGCCGACCGTCAACGCTTCGAAGAGATCCAGCTGGATCACGCCCGCATGGGTCTGGAAGTCGGGCTCGCTGTCGTGCAAAGCCTGCAGGCTGCGCCGGGTGCGGGCGGTGGTGGCGCTGTCCAGGCCGCGCCAGGTCTTGTCGCCGGCGTGGTGCACCAGCTCCGTGGCCATGCGCAGCAGGCCGGTTTCGAAGAGCCGTGCGCTGCCTGCCGCGGCGGCTTCGGTTTCGGCCTGGCCGTAGGCCTGCAGCGCCATGGTCAGCGAACCGGCACCTTCCGCCACCATCCCGTCGTGGGCCTGCAACTGCGCTTGGCGCTGCCAGGCCAGCGCCAACAGCGACAGGCGTTCCACCGTGGGCTGTAAGGCCACCAGGGTTTGCAGCTCACGCAGGGCGTTGCCCAGTTCTTCGCGCATCGGCCCTGGGTTGCCGTCGCCAGCGGCTTGCGCGACTGCTGGGTTCTGGGCAGTGGCCCACACGCGTTCCACCTGCAGCTTGCCCAGTTGTTCGTGGGCCCGCAGCGATGCGCTGGCGTCGTTGGCGCGCAGCGCGCGGCCGTACCAGGCGATGGCCGCGTCCAGGTCCTGCGCGGCTTCCCAGGCCACCCCGAAAGCCTCAGCCACCGCGCCCATGCTGCCCCAGCTGTCGCCGTGGTGTTCTTGCAGCTCACGCAGCTGGCTGCGCGCCTGCGTTTGCTGGGCTGTTAGGTCGCCGGTGGCGTAACGGGTGCGTATGGCCAGGTCTTCCAGCACCAGGGCCAGACCGGCGGCCGAGGCGATGCCTTCGGCCACACCCGCGGCGCCGCTGCGGGGGTCGGCCTGGCGCGCCGCCTGAGCGTCGGCGGTGCCGCGGCGGAAGGTCCAGTTCGGGTCGCCATAGCACTGGTAGGCCGCCCAGGTCTTGCTGCTCGGCACGCGCGTCCAAGTGTCTTCGCGGGCCTGCCCCACGGCGTCGATGAAAGGCCGGCCGTCCAGCAGCGCGCCGTAGAAGCTGGTGGCGAAGATCTCGGCTGCGTCATCGTCCACCGCCCAGCCGGCGGCCACCACGCAGCGCACGCCCATCTGGATCAGCGCGTCGGCCATGCCGGCTGCGAATGCCACCGGCTGCTCAAGGCTGAGCACCTGCTTGGCGTCGTGCCCGCCCAGGTGGCAGCAGTTGACGAAGACCAGCTCGGGCACGGTTTCCAGCTTCTGGATCTCGTCGGGCCCGAGGAAAACGCCCTGTGACAGCACCACGCCGCCCTTGGACACCACGGCACCGGTTCGCTCATCAGTCTGCTTCGGCGCGCCGTGGCCAGCCACATGCACGATACGGTAGGGCCGCGCCATCAGCGTGCCGATGATCACGTCGAACTCGTCGTCGTTGACCAGCGACTGCAACAGTTTTGGCGCTACACCGCCTGCACCCCCCAGCAGTTGCGCCACCGCCAGCGCTTCGCGCTTGGCGCCTTCCAGCGGCGGGTAGGCCGTGCCCTCGGTGTTCGGCGCGCCGATGACCAGCACCGCGTCTTCGGCATTGGCGTCCTGCGGGTTGTTGCGGAAGTTCTCGGTACTCAGCGTGCGCAACAGTTTGGTGCGGATGGACCACGGCCGCAGCGCTCCGGCAATCAGCTTGCTGCCGTCAGACGGATCGGTATCCAGCAACTCCCAGGGGATGGGCGCGGTGCGGTCGTCGAGCTTCAGCACCGCGCGGTCGGTGCCACTGAGGAAGGGCTTCAGTTCCAGCGGCACCAGCAGCTGGAACAGGGTGTGGCCCAGGCGCGGGTCGCTGCTGCGCGCGGTGGCCGCGCGCTCGACCAGCTTGCGCACCAGGGCGGGCTGGGTGTGCTGGGCGCGCACCTCGCTGCGCGCGCGGCGGGTGTCCAGTTCGAAGGCGATATGCCCCTCGGCCGAGCCGGTGATGCTGATCAAGTCGTAGTTGGCGCCGCGGTAGCCGCTGTCGGGCTGGCGGCGCAGCGGGCCCACGCCGCTGGTGATGCGCTCGTCGATCACGTAGGCCTTGGGGTTGGCCTCGGCCAGCAGGCGCAGACCGCGCCAGGCTTCGGCCGCGCGGTCGAGGTACCACTCGACGATCACCAACCGCGTGATCAACGGCCAGCCGGTGCCGGCCAGTCGCTGGTTGGCCAGCCAGACACCCCGCGCGATGGCGCGTGCCGCACTGCCGGGCGACACCCCCAGACCGCCGCTGCCGATGAGGGTGGCCGCCAGCTCGATCGGGGAGCCCGGCCCGTGGCCGGCCTCATGCGCGCGCTGCGACCAGGCCTTGACGCCCTGGCTGACCGTGACTTCGAGACAGGCGGCCGTCAGGTTGCCCTCTTCGCCCAGCCCGACCACGATGGCCGCTGCCGGGCGCGGCGCCTGCCACGGGTTGTCCGGATCGATCTGGCGGTTGAAGAAGGTGCGTTGCGTGCCGGGGTCGGTGGGGTACAGGCCGGCCCGCAGCGATTGCGCCATCACGCCCCCCAGGTGGCGGTCGACGACGGCTTCGGTGCCGGTCAGGCTCAGCGACCGGTAGTGGCCGATCATCAGCGGCTGCTTCACAAAGGTCAGGTTGCCGTTGAGCACCGTCACCTGCACGGGCGGCAGGGCGCCGCGGCCGCTGAGGGCGCTGCTGCCGGCGTCGGCATCGTCAGCAGCGTGGGCACCGGCGCGGCTGAACACCGCGCTTTCACCACCGGCTGGCAGCGCCGAAGCGGGCCGGCGTGATGGCCGGTTGCGCCGCAGCACCGCTCGCGCTAACGCCGACCCTGGCGCCGACCCTGACGCCGACCCTGACGCTGAGGCCAGCGCGTTGACGGGCCCGCCGCGGGTGACATCCGCCACCCGCGTGGCTGCCAGGGTCGGCAGGCGCGAGGTGGTGCCGTGCACGAGCAGATCGGCGAAGGCGTCGAAAGCCTGTTGCGCGCTGGGCAGGCTGCCGTGTTCGCAGTTCAGCTTCCAGGTGCGCACCCCCGGCAACAACGCCGAAGCCAGCGGCACGCGGCCGTCTCCGTCTGCCGATTCCAGGTAGGTAAAACCGTCGACACCGACTTCGAAACCCACCGGCGTGGCGGCCGCCTGCCCGACCACCAACAGCACCTTGTCGACGCAGGCCTTGATGGCGGTGCCGACTTGCGCGTCCAGCTTGGCCCGCAGGTCCTGCGCCTGTTTCAACACCGCCTGCGGCGGCACGCCCCAGGTGTAGACCAGCCCCATGGCTTCGCCGGCGTAGCGGTGCCACCAGTTCTTGTCTTCTTCGCGTTTCACGTCATCGTCGGCCAACTGCTGCCAGGTGCAGGCCAGCGCCAGGCCCTGCTTGTCGTCCAGCAGGTCAGCCTGCAGTTGCAGGAAGCCGGGCATCTGCGCCATCAGGCTGCGCGCCTTGCGGTTGGCCAAGGGCGAACCGATGGCCGCCAGCGCGTTGCCGAAGGTGTCGTCGCCCGACAGCACCTGCATCGGCGCCCACGAGCCGCCGTTGGGCGTGCCCAGCATCACGAAGCGGGCGTCGGCATGGGCCATCAGCCGGTTCCAGGTTGCGGGGTCGACCAGCTGCAGCGTGCGCGCCAGCAGGCCGCCCATCGAATGCGCCAGGATGCGCACCGGCTGCTTCGTGGTGGCCCGGGCGTCCAGCGCCACCTTGATGCGTGCGGCCAGGCGCAAGGCCTCTTCCTGCAACGGCCGGCGCCAGTCGTAGCCGAAGGGAATGACCTCGTGGCTGGTTGCCAGGTAGGCCGTCAGGTCGCTGTAGACGGCGCCGATGGGGCCGTCTTCCTGCACGCCGTCGGCGCCGCCGGGCTGGTAAGCCAGGCGGTCGAAGCCGCCGATCAACCGTGGGCTGAGCCAGATGCGCGCGGCCGCTTCTGCCCCTTTGACGTCCCCTTGCTTGAGATTGCTGCCCAGAATGCCGGGCAGCACGAAGACCGCCGGCTTGCGCGGGTCGGCCGGGCTGGCGGTGGCTTCGTCGAACAGGCCGCGTGAGCCACGTTCACCGCTGGCGTCTTTGCCGGCCCAGGAGAGCGGGCCGATGGTCTGGAAGCCGGCCGGCGGCAGGCTGTCGACCAGCGCGCG
The DNA here is from genome assembly GCA_043716645.1 of Betaproteobacteria bacterium. Taxonomy (GTDB): domain Bacteria; phylum Pseudomonadota; class Gammaproteobacteria; order Burkholderiales; family Burkholderiaceae_C; genus Rubrivivax. The sequence continues at coordinate 34,182 of JAYSYH010000137.1, forward strand.
CACCACGGCGTTGGCCGTCTTGTCGTTCTCGAAGTAGGCGAAGTGGGTCACGCCCGGGCCCTGGTCGAGCAGGAAGGTGGCGCCACCGGCGCGCGGCGCGCCGCCGTACATGGAATTCGTGTTGACGACAATGTCGTTGTCGGTCCAGTAATACGCATCTGCCAGCAGCGACTTCAGCCAGCTGGCGATGGTGTTGCCGTGTTGCAGGTCGCCGGCCACCACGCGCAGGTCTCCGGGGATCCCAACAGTCCCCGGATGTCCGGGGGTTGGCTGCGGCGCCGCGTTCAGCCAATTCACCAGCGGGCTGTCGGGCATCATGGCCGCCAAGCCGGGAATTTCGGACGGGTCGGCTCGGCGGCGCGCCACCTCGCCGATGAAGTCGACCAGCCCGGGCAGCAGTGGCAGGCCGGCCGCTTCCAGCGTCCACTTCAACACCGACATGTAGGCGTCCAGTCGCTTGGAAGCCAGCAGCGTGCCGCGTGCTGGGCAGGCCACGCGCACCACGCGCTCCACCTGAACGTTCTTCAGCTTCACCTGTGCGGCCAGCTCGCGCAGCTCGCGCTGCTGGCCGGCATAGGCCGCATCGGCGAAGAAGGCCCGGTCGGCATCGGTCAACACGCCTTTCGCGCCGGCCAGGCGGGCCAGCACTTCGGCCACCAGGCCGCCGCGTGAATGGCTGACCAGATGCAGACGCGCCCCATTCGGCAGCGCATCGACCAGCGTGCGGGCGTTGGCGATGGGGCTGGCGCCTAGCGTAGGGTGGTCCAGGGCATAGACGCGCTGTCCATAACGCTCGAAAAGCTGGGCCACGCCGCTGCCATGGCCCAACCACAGCTTGCCAAAGGTGCTGACGGTTTCCACGAAGGTGCCGTGCAGCAGCACCAGCATCGGTTCGGTGGCAGCCGGCACCTGGGCCAACTTGCGGCCGCTGTCCTTGAGCTTGTCCAGCCGGTCGGGGCGCAGCGCGTAGACGCCGGCGTCGACCTGGCTGTCGACCTTGTTCACCACCAGGCTGGCGGCGAAATCAGCGGCCTGGCCCTTGAAAGGGCTGGTCAGGATCTGGAAGCCCGACACCAGCACGCGGCCGAAGTCGGCCAGGTCACGGGTGACCGGATTTGCGCTGCTGCCTGCGCCGCTGCCTGCGCCGCTGCCTGCGCCAGCGCCGGTGCCCAAGCCGGCACCGGGCCATTGCAGCTCCAAGGCCACCGGTACGTCGTCGCCGGCCACACCGCCGCGAGCGGTGCCGGCGGGCTGGGCACCGCGCAGCAGGTCGCGCGCGGTGGCCGGGTGCAGGTACAGCACCGGGCCGTTCTCGATGTGCAGCACCACGATGTCTTCGCCCGGCACGGCACTGGCGCGCACCGGTGCCCCGCCGTCGCGCTGCACGCCCACCCGCACCGAGGCTTTGACCAGGCCGGGCATCGCGACAGCCGCCGGCCCGCCGTCGCCGCGGGTGGCTGCGGCGGCGACGATGGGGCCGCTCAGCCCGGGGATGGAGAAGGTGATCGGCAGGGTGTCGTCGCTGGCCATGGAAGCTCCTGATGCCACGGGTCGTCACCGTACGAAGGCAGGGTGGCGGGGTCACGCGGATAAACGCTACAACTGGGCGCACAGCATCTGCGCAAAGCCGGCTGCGGGCAAGCTGTGGCGTCTACCGACTTGGGGATTGCTGACGGGCGCGGCCGGCGCGGCCGGCGGTCAGTCCGGTCGCGCGCCGACCTGAGCAGCCCGGTCTTCGCGGGCCTGCATGTCGCGGATCTCGCGGTGCGTCAGCCGGTGCACCTGCACCGGCGTCACGCCCCCCAGCACGCCCAGCTTCAGCGCGGCGGTGTAGCTCAGGTCGATCACGCGCGCGGCTGAAAACGGGCCGCGGTCGTTGATGCGCACGATCACCTCGCGTCCGTTGGTCGGATTGCGCACGCGGGCGTAGCTGGGGATGGGCATGGTGCGGTGGGCGGCTGTCATCGCGTACATGTCGTAGGGTTCGCCGCTCGACGTGGGCAGGCCGTGGAACTTGCGGCCGTACCACGACGCGCCGCCGGTTTCATCCAGCGGCAGGTCGGCGGTCAGCGGCACCCAGCGCTGGCCCAGCATCTCGTAGGGCTTGTTCGGCCCGCCCACGCGCAGCGGCTCCACGCGGGGCCGGGCGTCGGGCCTGCTGGCCAGGTCGGGTGGCGGGTTGGCGCCAGGGCCGTCGCGGCCGGGCGACAGACCCGGCTTGCTGGCACAGCCGACCAGCAGCGCCGCGGCGGCCAGCAGCGTGGCTGCAGCCAGCAGCGCGGCCATACGGTTGGCAGCCCGCGACCGTGGCGGGCTGTCACGGAGCCGGGCCTGCATCAGGGCGAGGCAGCGCGCGAGGCCTGCGCGTGCAGCAGTTCCACGCGTTCGCGCTTCAGCAGCTTACCCAGGCCGTCGGCGTCCTGGATGTCGATGGCCACCGGGTGCCCCAGCATGGGCGAATACCAGACCGTGCGGCTCCACTTGGTGCTGCGCAAGCCTTCAGCGGCAACCTCGTAGGCCCAGCCGCTGCTTTCCATGGGCAGCACCTCGAATTCACCGGCCGGTGTGTCGATCTTCTGCGGCTTGCCCACGCTCGTCGAACCCTTCCACTGGACCTCGGTCGAGCGGCCGCCGGCGCGCTGGATGGTTTCGGTGAAGCGCAGGTCGCGGCTTTCACCGCGCTTGGGGTTAGACCACCACAGGTCTTGCGACGGTTCGAAGTTCGAGACGGTGCCGTCGGCGTTGGCCTGCTTCTTCAATCGGCCCTGGGCGTCCATCACCAATTGCTGGCCGTTGGCCAGCAATTGGCCGTCGGGCAGCACCTCTTCGATGGCCGTGGTGTAGCGGTTGATAACCTCGTCCTTCCAGGCGTCCGTCACCTGGTAGGTGTAGGTATCGCCCTCGGCGTAACCGTAGGAATTGGTGCGCGGCGCATAAAACGGGCGTTCGCCACCACCGGCGTTGCGCACGGTGCGGTTGTCGGGGGCTTCGATGCCCGGCTTCAGCGCCTTCGCCGGACTGAGCGTGCTGTTGCCAATGGTGGGCGACGTGGCCAGTGGCGGCGCCGCCGTGATCGGGGCGGCAGGGCTGAAAGACGCCACCGGCAAGTCGCCTGTGGAAGCGCTGGCACGGGTTAGCGCGCTGACAAGGGCATGCGCCGGCACATTGAATGGAGCATTCACTGGAACATTCACTGGAACATTCACTGGCAAATTCACCGGCAAATTCACCGGCGCAATGCTGCCCGGGGCAGCTGCCGCAACAGCCGGTGCCGAGATCACAGGGACTGCTGCTACCTGGGCCAACGCCAGCGGCGCTGCGCGCGAAGCCGCGATCTGCTGCAAGGCTGCGCCTGGCGGTTCAGCGGCCGAGCCGGTAAGCGAGCGCACCGCCAAGCCTGCAGCCTGCCCGGCGGCCGAACCCACCACGCCCAACGCCGTGGTGGCCAGACTGACGGTGGCCGCCGCTTCTGCGGCCTTGGCCAGCACGGCGACGGTGGCCACGGTGCCGGCCGCGCTGACCAAGGTACCGGCCACGCCAGCCGCTATGTTGACGGCACTGCCCGCACTGCCCGCACTGGCAGCACTGGCAGCACTGGCGGCCTGCGACAGCAGGCTGCTGGGCGGCCGCGGCACGTCGGGCAGTTTGGGCGCTGAAGCATTTGAGGGCGTGGACGCCATGGACGGCGCGGACGGCGCGGACGGGGTGTCGGCCACGGCGTTGCGCGCCGAACTTGGCTTCATGTTGGCATTTGACAGTTCATCGGGGTTCAGGCTGGGCTGCGACTTGGGCACCCGTTCCAGCACCTCGGCCACCGACTGCTCACCCGCTGCAGCCCCGCTGGCTGCGGTCGCTGTCAGCGAGCTCATGCCGGCCGTGCCGGCAGCTGAAGACGCAGAGGCGGTGACGCCGGCCGTGCTGGCCGCGGCCGACGCGCTGTGCCGGGTCAGTGCGCGCGCAACCTGGCTGGCGGCTTCGCGTGCCAGTTCTTCCGGCGTGCGCGGAAGCACGTCGAGCAAAGACGCCTCGGCGAGCTCTTCGTTGTCGGTGTCGCCGGCCATCCACAGGTCGTTCTGGCCCAGGCTGCCGTCGTACAGGCTGCGGTGGGTGGCGCGCAGCACTTCGGGGGCACGCTTGCGCGGGGCCAGCAACTGCGCCACCAGCGCCCGGGCGAAAGGCGAAGCAGCCAGTTCGCGGGCGTCGGTCGGCGGCGGGTTGGGCAGCGCGCCCACAGCCGGCACGTTCTGCGTCTTGCCCAGCGGGTGGCCGTACAGCGCCATCATGCCGGGTGGCAGTTTCTGCGCTGCCAGCCCGGCGGCGGGCAAGCCGGCCAGTGCCGGGTTCTGGTAGGCGGCGTCGACCACCAGCAGGCGCGGGCTGTCGGGCGGGCCCATCAGCGCGTCGACCACGTCAGACAGCGGCACACCGGTCTTGCGCCATTGCGCCTGACGTTCGGTAAGCGGCCGCGCGGTGTCGAGGTTGCTGTCGCGGGGCAGCAACAAATTCTGACCGTCAACCTGGGCGCCCAGTCCCGTCAAATAGGCAAAACCCAAGCCACCGGGTTGCAGCCGGTCGTGAAATTCACTCAGCGCCGCGCGCAGATCGGCACTGCCCAAGTCTTCGCGCAGCATCACGACGAAGCCGCCTTCGCGCAGCGCAGCGGCCACAGCATGGGCGTCACGCCCGGCAGTGTCGATGACCTGGCGAGCGCCGACAGTGGAAATGCCCACCACCAGGGCCAGACGTTGCCGGCCCATGCCCAGCATGGCGGTGGCGACGCGCACCGGGCGGGGCACAGCCACGCCAAGGTCGCGCAGCTCGGGTAGTTTCAGATCGGGGCGCGGCGTGGTGGGCGCGCCGATGCCGCTGTCAGGGGCCGGCGTGGCCTGCGCCGCCGGCGCTTCGGCGGCAGGCGCCGGTGTCTGCATCCGTTCTTGCGCTTGTCCTTGTGCCTGTGCTTGTGCTTGTGCCTGTGCCTGTGCCTGTGCCTGGATGCAGGCCGCGACCAAGCACCATGGCGCTGCCCTCCAACGTCGTTTCACAGCAGAAAAATAGGTCTTGCGCGTCATGTTTGCCACCCTCCCCTGGCGCAGTGTAGCCAGCAGGAAACGGACTGTGACAGGTGGTCACAAGCCCAGCATCCACCGGTCGAGGGGCCACCAGCCTGGGGGCGTATCGGCGCGTATCGGCGCGTATCGGCCTCGATCAGGCGGCCACCGCCATCTCTGCAGCTGCGTGCTGGACCAGGAAGGCGGTGCAATCGGCAGTCGACAGTGGCCGGGCAATGAAATAGCCCTGCACCGTGTCGCAACCCAGGCGGCGCAGGAATTCCAGCTGTGTCGCGTTTTCGACACCCTCGGCCACCACGCCCAGCCCCAGGCTGTGGGCCATCTGGATGGTGGCGGTGCAGATGGCGGCGTCGTTGGCGTCGTGCTCGATGTCCATCACGAAACTGCGGTCCAACTTCAGGCAGCTCAGCGGCAACTGCTTCAGGTAGGCCAGGCTGGAATAGCCGGTGCCGAAGTCGTCGATGGCCAGTGCCACGCCGAACTGGCGCAGCTGGCGCAGCAGCGCGGCGGTGCGTGCCGGGTCGCGCATGGCCACGCTTTCGGTGATCTCCAGCTCCAGCGCAGCACCCGGCAGTCCGTGGCGGCGCAGGGCTTGCGACACCTGTTCGGGGAAAGCGTCGCCCCGCAACTGGTGGGCCGAAAGATTGACCGCCATGCACAGGTCGCCATGGCCGGCCCGGCGCCACAGCGCCACCTGGCGCAGCGCTTCTTCCAGCACCCAGGCCCCGATGGCTTCGATCTGCCCGGTGTCTTCGGCCACCGGAATGAACCGCAGCGGCGGAATCAGGCCCATCTCGGGGTGGCGCCAGCGCACCAGTGCTTCCATGCCGACGATGCGACGGCTGGCCAGGTCCAGCTGCGGCTGGTAGTGCAGGAACAGTTCGCCGCGTTCGACAACGCCGCGCAAGCCGGCTTCCAGCGCCAGGCGGTCCTTGGTGGCCAGGTTCATCGCGGCGGTGAAGAACTGGGCGTTGTTCCGCCCGGCTGCCTTGGCGTGGTACATCGCGGCATCGGCGTTTTTCATCAGCGTGTCGGCGTCATCGCCGTCGGCCGGAAACAGCGCGATGCCGATGCTGGGCGAGGAATGCAGCGCGTGCCCGCGCACCGTGTACGGCAGGCCCAGTTCGGCCAGCACCTTGGCGGCCACGGCCGAGCCGGCCCGCGCTGCGGCCTGGCCGGTGCCGGTCAGCACCAGCACGAATTCGTCGCCGCCCAGGCGGGCCACGATGTCGCTGTCGCGGACCAGCCCCCGCAGGCGCTGGCCCACTTCCACCAGCAGGCCGTCGCCCACCGGGTGGCCCAGCGTGTCGTTGATGTCCTTGAAACGGTCCATGTCGATGAACAGCATCGCCAACTGGCCGGCGTCGCGGCGCGCGGCGGCCATCGCCTGTTCCAGCCGCCCGTGCAGCAGCACGCGGTTGGGCAGCTGGGTCAGCGTGTCGTGGTGGGCCAGGTGGCGGATGCGGTCTTCGGCCTGCTTGGCCTCGGTCACGTCGATGGAGTTGGCGATGTGGTGGGTGACCTCGCCGTCGGCGTCGCGCACCACCGAGACCGACAGCCACTTCGGGAAGACGCGGCCGTCCTTGGCGCGGTCCCAGACCTCACCGCGCCACAGGCCGGTGGTTTCCACGCACAGGCGCATGGCCTCGGTGTCGGCGGCCGTGGTCAGCGCTGAATTCAGCTTGCCGGGCGACTGGCCGATGACCTCGGCCGGCGTGTAGCCCGTTAGCCGCACGAACGCCGGGTTGACCTCGACGATGCGGTGCGTGCGGTCGGTGACCATGATGGCCTCGCCGCTGTGCTCAAACACCTTTGCCAGCAGCTCGATGCGCTGGCGGGCCAGGCGGTTTTGCCGTTTCAGCCGCCGCAGCACCACGCCGCCGGCGCCGTACAGCAGCACCATCACCACGCACAGGGCTGTGATGGCGCGGCGCTGGGTGTACCAGTCGGCGAGGTAGTCCTCGCGGGCCGCGCCGACGATCACCAGCAACGGCACCACGCCGAGCCGCCGGAAGGAGTAGGTGCGCTCGACGCCGTCGACCACGCTGACGACACGGAAAGTTGCCCGGCCGTGGCCACTGTTTACCAAGCTGCGTAGTTCGGGCGATACCTGCCGATTGCCCACGGCTTCGGCCGCCGATCCGGGGGCTTCGGGGAAGCGCGCCAGCAAACCCAGCGACAGGTCACGCAGGGCCACCACACCGTTGACGCCGGGGTTGATGGACTGCAACTGCCGCTGCAGGTAGCTCAGGGGCACGGCGGCCGAGACCGCGCCGGCAAACCGGCCGTCGCTGGCGCGGTAGCGGCGGCTCAGCGAAACGATCCAGATGCCGTTCACCCGGCTGACCACAGGGCTGCTCAGGTGCAAGCCAACCTCAGGGCGGTCGCGCTGCACGGTGAACCACTCGCGGTCGGCAAAGCTGAGTGACTGCGTCCCTTCGGCCAACACGCCTTTGCCCAGGATCAACTGGCCAGCGGGGTCGGTGATGCGCAGCCCTTCCAGTTCCGGCCGGTTGGTGTTCTGCGAGCGCAGATAGGCATTGGCGACGGATGCGTTCAGCGGGCCGCGCGCCAGCTGGGTTTCCAGGTGGTTGACGACGGAATCCAGCGCCATGTCGATCTTCTCGACATTGGCCGTCAGGCTGCGTTCCAGCGCCTCGGCCAGGTTCTGTGTCAGCAACTCGGCACGTTGTTCGAACTGATCATGGCTCTGCCGCAGCGCGTAGGCGCCGAGGGCAAAAAACATCAACGGGGGCAGCAGTGCGCCGAAGAACAGCAAGGTTCTCAGGCGCCTTTGGGCGCGGGCCGTGGCGTGCAGCTTCTGGGGCATGGCTGACATGGGACGGGGTGGCACGGGTCGTGTGGCGGTGGTGCGTACAGCCTGCGCGGGTGTGGCGTCGGCTGCGCCTAGCCATTCATATCGGCAATCCGGGTCGGCAGTGAAGCACTCAGGCAAGCCGCAAACTTGGCGGTGGTTTTGCCGCCATGCTGGGGGTGGGCCTGAGCACCACGCAACGCACCTGGAAATGGGCGCTGCTGGACACCGCTTTGCAACTGCCGGCTACCGTGCGCGCCGCGTGGCAGGCCTCACTGGCCGCACTGCCCGCAGCTTGAACGCCACCGTGGCCTCGGCGGGACCGCGCACTGCTGGATGCGCGGATGAGGCGCGATAAAGCGCTGGTGCAACTGCCGCAGCGCTGGCAATGCTGGTGCAATGCTGGTGCAATGCTGGTGCGACCGGCAAGAATCGAACTTGCGACTAAGCCTTCGGAGGGCCCAATGATATCCACTTCACCACGGTCGCTCGGGGCAGCTTTGGATTCTAGCGCCCGGGGTTGCGGCCCCTTCGCCAGCGGCCGCGGCGCGCTGCGCGGGGCCCGTCCGGACGGTGGTCAACGCCTATACTCACCGGTAATTTCGCCGGCCTGCGCTGGCACCTGTTTCGCACGCCGGACTTGAGGATTTCATGAGCGATACGTCCCAGAAAGTGCCCAACAAGGCGCCCCATACTGCGCCCACCACCGCGCCCCACGTTGCAGGCCAGCCGGCAGCCCAAGACGCCTCTGCGCACGACCTGCCGCATGAAGGTCCGATCAAGACGCCCAGGCAGTTGATTGCGACCGTGGTCGCGTCCTTCGTCATTCCCATCATCGTCATCATCCTGCTGGTCAATTACGTCGACCTGGGCTCGCGCACCGCTGTCGGCAGCAGCGGTCTGCAAGCCGAAGCCGTGGCTCGACGGCTTCAACCGATCGGTTCGGTGACGGTGCGCGATGCGTCGGCACCGGCCCTGCTGCGCACGGGCGAGCAGGTCTTCACCGGCCAATGTTCGGCCTGCCACGCCAACGGTGTGGCAGGCGCACCCAAGGTGGGTGACGCAGTAGCCTGGGCTCCGCGCATCAAGACCGGCTACGAGGCGCTGCTGAATTCGGCGCTGAAGGGCAAGAATGCCATGGGCGCGCAGGGTGGCGGTGAATACAACGACACCGAAATCGGCCGTGCGGTGGTCTACATCGCCAACCTGGGCGGTGCCAAGTTCGACGAGCCCAAAGCCCCGGCGGCTGCCGCATCGGCCGCCAGCGCGCCCTGATTGCACCGCGCTTGCCGACCGCCGAGGACCGCCCGCCAAGCGGTCTTTTTTCATCGTGGGCGCGCATCCGGGCGAGGTCTGGCGGCGTAAAGCCAGCGGGTGAACCGCCGCAACCTGCCCTGCCTGTCCCGCCCTGCCTTGCTTTGCGCAGCGACTGACGCCCCTGGGTTCCAGCTAGTCGGGCTGAGGCTGCAAGAGATAGCCAAAGCGCGGCGCCATCTGCACGAATGGCAGCTCTTCGGGCTGCCAGGTGGCCGACCCGCCGCCCTCGACGGCTTGGGCGGCTACGCCCATGTCCATGCTGTGCACCAGGCCGTAGCCGATGTCGGTGTCCAGAAACAGCCGACCGGTTTCGTCCAGCCACGCGCTGTTCACGGCGGCTGGCAGGCCGGTGTGGCTGGTCACCGGCCAGCCGGGAGCGTCAGCCACCCGCCAGATGTAGGGCGCGGCTTCCAGTTCCAGGTAAACGCGCTGCGGCCCGTTTTGAAAGAACCAGGCGCCACGTGCGTCGGCGGCGTAGTTGCGTTCGATGAAGGCTCGCAGCTTGTCGTGTTCAACGCGGCTGCCCTTGACCTGTGGAAAAGGGCCGGCGTGCTGGATGCGTTCGTCGCGCATGAACCAGTTGCCGCGCGCGTCCAGCGCCAGCCAGCCGTAGCAGTGCGGTACGTGGGGCCACTTGCGCAGTGCGGCTTCGACGATGGCGTCCATTTGCGTCGGCCCGCGCCTTCAGCCGTGCTCGGCCAGCCAGCCGCTGACGGCCTGCGGCATCGTGAAGACATGCCCCGGCGGCTTGCCTTGCGGAAAGCCGACATGCCCGCCATGCGCCGGTTGCCACAGCGTGACGTGGCGGCCGACCTGCGTGGCGCCGGGCAGCGATGCACCGGGCAAGGAAGTGATGGGCACGAAAGGGTCGTTGCGCGCGTTCAGCACTAGCGCCGGGATGCGGATGCGCGCCAGGTGTGGCTTGGCCGAAGCGCGAGCCCAGTAGTCGGGCGTGTCGCGGTAGCCGTGCAGCGGCGCGGTGAAGACATCGTCGAATTCATACAGCGTGCGCGCCGCCAGCAGCCGTTCGCGGTCAAACAGGCCCGGATGCAAGGCCAGCTTGGCCAGCGCGCGCGGTTTCATCGTGGCCAGGAACATGCGCGAGTAAACCACCCAGTTGAAGCCCCGGTCGATGGCGCGGCCGGCGGCGGCCAGGTCGATGGGCGAACTGACGGCGGCCACGGCCGATGCGGTGGCCGCCGCGCTGTCGCCACTTTCCTGCGCCCAGCGCAGCAGCGCGTTGCCACCCAGCGATATGCCTACCGCCAGCAGCGGCAGCGGGCTGGCAGCCCGCAGGCGCTGCAGGATCCAGCCGATTTCCTCGAAATCTCCCGAGTGGTAGGCCCGCGGCGCGCGGTTGGGTTCGCCCGAGCAACCGCGGAAATGGGGCACCGTGTAAGCCCAGCCGCGCTGCTGCGCGACGCCGGCAAAGGCTTGCGCATACTGGCTGGCGCTGCTGCCTTCCAGGCCGTGGAACAGCACCAGGTGGCGCGTGCCTGGCGGTGCGGCAGGCCGCAGGTGGTCGACATCGATGAAATCGCCGTCGGGCGTGGCCCAGCGCTCGCGACTGAATTGCGGCGGCGGGCCAAGGTGGCGGCGTGAACGCGTGGCGGCCCAGATGGTCTGCAGGTTGCCGCCCGGCAACCAGGCGGGTGCGCGGTAGCTCTGCACCCTTGCCGTTAGCGCGCGCTGCGCCGGCTGGGTGCGCCTGGCGCGCTGGCGTGTGCACGGTGGCGGTGCTGGCAGGCCCCTGCGAACATGCACAGCCCTGCCGCCCACAGCGCCCAGGCGCTCGGCTCGGGCACTGCGCTGGCCCACAGCACGGCTTGGTTGTCGAAGGCGTCGGCCAGCAGTGTGGCGTCGACCCAGTTGCGGTAGGCGCCGGGCTGCACGAAGCCCGAACCGATGGGCACGTTCTGCGCGTCGGTCAGTTGGGCCGAACTCAAACCCCACAGCAGGCTGCTGTCGGCGACGTGGCCGGCAAACAGCCCGCCGCCGCTATCGCCGCCCTGCACGTAGACGGCGCTGTCGTGGCTGAGCAGGTAGTTCACCACCACCGGGGTCAGCGGTCCGGCGTCGTCGGGGTCGAGCATGACCGCCGATTCGCTGACCGTGCTGAAGGCCGCGCCGCGCGCCGGGCCGCTGTTGGCGCCACTGACGATGGTGAAAGGCAGCGGTGCGAAAGTGCCGTTGGGCACCGTGGCGTCGTTGACCGTCAGGTAGGGCGCCGTGCTGGCCAGGGGCACCAGACGCAGCAGCGCGAAGTCGTTTTCCGGAAAGGCACCGGCACCCGGTGCGAAATAGGCGGCGGCCACGGTGCGGCTGCCGTAGCCGTTGCTGTAGGTCTGGCCGGCACCCAGCGCAAAGTGCGCGACGGTGAAGACCCAGTCGGGCGTAACCTGCACGCCCTGGCCGACGGCCTGGAACCGCGTCGTGGGCGCGGCACCGACGACGGCGTGGGCCGGGGCGGTCAGCGCGGCCAACAGCGCGGCCATCAGCGTTGCCATCAGCGTTTCCATCAGCGGGACCAACCCCCACACGCGGACCCAGACCCGGACCCGGAACTGAACCTGGACCTGGACTCGGACCCAGGTCGTGAGGGCAGTGCGGTGCAGGGTGCGTTTAGATTTCATGGACCGACTCCTTCAGCGCACAAGAAAACCCAACCATGGCAGCATCGACAAGATTGTAAGGACAGCGTATGAAAACACTGGAAGAGCGAGACTGGTCCGAAAAGAGCCGCGAACTCTCGCAGTTGCTGGCCCGCTCGGGTTTGGGCGACCGCGCGGCTTTCGGCAAGTTGTACGAGCGCACCAGCGGTCATTTGTTCGCTGTGGTGCTGCGCATCCAGCGCGACCGTGGGCAGGCCGAAGACCTGCTGCAAGAGGTTTACGTGTCGGTCTGGAAGGCAGCCGCCAGCTTCGACGCCGCGCGCAGCCAGCCGCTGACCTGGCTGACGCACATCGCGCGCAACCGGGCGATCGACAGCCTGCGCCGCGCGCAGGCCCAGCCGCGCACCGAAAGCCTGAGCCGCGACGACGATGATGAGCGCCCTGACCCCACCGAAGCGCTGGCCAGTGACGCGCCCGGGCCGCTGGACCTGCTGGGTCTGGCCAGCGACAGGCGTGAACTGAGCCAGTGCCTGGAACGCCTGAGCCCGCCGCAGCGCCAGAGCGTGGCGCTGGCCTTTTTCGACGGCCTGTCACATGCCGAAGTGGCCGAACACCTGCGCGAGCCACTGGGCACCGTGAAAAGCTGGGTGCGCCGTGCCTTGAACACGTTGAAAGGCTGCCTCGACCGCGCCGCCGCCAACGACGCCGGCGTTGTGAACTGACATGGACTACGGCAAACCGCAACTGGCCGACGCCCTGGCCGCCGAATATGTCGCCGGCACCTTGCGCGGACGTGCCCGTGCGCGCTTCGAAGCGCTGCTGCCCGGCCACCCCGCGTTGCAGCGCGCGGTGCGCGAATGGCAGGCGCGCCTGATCCCGCTGACCACGGCCGTGCCCGAAGTGTCGCCGCCGCCGCGTGTCTGGCGCAACATCGAAAGCCAGCTCTGGCCCGCGCCGGCGGTGCAACCCTGGTGGCAACGCTTGGGTCTGTGGCGGGCACTGTCCGGCACGGCCTTGGCTGGCGTGGTGGGCTTGGGTGTGATCCTGGGCAACCCGCCACTGACGCCGGCGCAAGCACCGGTGGTGGTGGTGCTTGAAAGCACGGGGACCACCGCCGTCAACCCGGCCACCATCGTGGCCAGCTTCAGTGGCGACGGCCGCGCGTTGGTGACGCGCACGCTGACGCCGGTGGCGCTGACCGCCGACCGTGTGCTGGAACTGTGGTCGGTGCCGCCGCAGGGCAACCCGCGTTCGCTGGGTTTGATCTCGGCCAACGGCGCTACGGTGCTGAAGCGCGAACACCTGGCCGCCACACTGTTGAAAGGCGGCACGGCGGCGTTGGCAGTCAGCGTCGAGCCGCCGGGCGGTTCGCCCACCGGTGTGCCGACCGGGCCGGTGGTCTTCGCGGGCAAGCTGCAGCTGTGATGCCCGACGGCCGTCCCGACAGTCGCCCCCAAAAGCCTGCGTGG
>JAYSYH010000138.1:0-1834 GCA_043716645.1 Betaproteobacteria bacterium
GCCACGCCGGCCACCGCCTTGACCGGCACGCCGGCGACGGCGCCATCGGCCGTCCAGCGAGCGTCGGCGCCGCGGTAGTCGCGGCCCAGCGAGATGACGCCACCCGGGTGCAGCGCATTGGCCTGGGTGGCCGTGGCGATGCTCTGGAATTGCTCGGTGCTGCGGTGGCCGCCGTAAACCAGCAGTTGCAGGCTGCCGACGTTGCCGACGCGGCGTTCGTAAACCCCGCCGACTTGCGACTGGCCTACCGTCTTGCGCGTGTCGAAAGTCAGCGCCTGCGGGTCAACGCCGCGCGGGTTGGCTTCGGCCTGCGCGCGCGTCAGCCCCAGCGGGTCTTGCGCGCGGGGCAGCGACACGCTGTTGACGACCAGCGTCAGCTTGCTGGCGTCGTCGGTCTTCAGCGTGAACTTCGCGTTGCCCAGCCAGCGCGTGGTGGCGCTGTGGTCACGGTAGCCGTCGGTGCTAAAACGGCTGGCGCCGGCGGTGTAGCCCACGCCTGACACCCGCCCCGCGGCCTGCACGCCCAACCGCAGCAGGCCGTCGCTGCCGGCGGCGCTGCTGAAGCTCAGGCGCGGCTCGCCCTGCCCTTCTTCCGTGAAGACCTGTATCACGCCACCCGATGAATTGCCGTACAGCGCCGAATAGGGCCCGCGCAGCACTTCGATGCGGTCCACGCTGCCCAGTTCGACATGGCTGATCTGGCCCTGGCCGTCGGGCAGCGTCGCGGGTATGCCGTCCACGTAGAGCCGCACGCCGCGGATGCCGAAGGTCGATCGCGCGCCGAAACCACGCACCGAGATCTGCGCGTCTTGTGCGTAGTTCTGCCGGTCGCGCGCCAGCAGGCCGGGCACACCACCCAGGCTTTCAGAGATGTTGACCTGGGCGCGGCCGGTGCGCACCTCGTCGCCGGCGATACGGTCCACCGAGGCAGGCACATCGAAAGGGCGGGCTGCGGTGCGGGTGGCCGTGATGACCACCGCCTCGGTGGCGATGGCGGATGCAACTGGCAAGGGCGCAGCCGTCTGCGCCTTCAGCGGTGCGTGGGCTGCGGCGCCCAGGCCGACCGCCAGCACGCACCCGGCGTGCCGGCTCAAGAAATTCAAGGGCATGTCGTCTCCACGATCGTTCGGCATTTCATTCTGGCTGAGCTGCGCCAAACCCGCCGCCTCCGCAGCCCAGAGACAAGGTCATGACCCGCCACCACCTCGAACCGACACCGCCGTCGGCCCTGCCCCCGCAGGATTCGTCACAAACTGCCGCAGCGACCTGACCGTGGCGCGCGACCGCAACCAGCGCCTGTGCGTGCACGCAGCGCCCGTCATGCAGGTGCTGTTCGAACAGAACGCGGGCACCGAAAGCATGATCGTTCTGACCGACTCGCACGGCACCATCCTGCATTCGGTGGACGATGACGACTTCCTGGTGCGGGCCACCAAGGTGACCCTCGCGCCGGGCGAAAACTAGGCCGAGCACGCCAAGGGCACCAACGCCATCGGCACCGCACTGGCAGTTCCACAGCCGGCCCGAGTTCATCGGCACGTTGCTGGAAGGCATCGTGGCGGTGGCACCCGACGGCAAGATCCTGGGCGGCAACCGCAGCGCCATCGACCAGCTGGGCTTGAGCAGCAGCACCCTGCGAGCGCAAACTCTGGCCAGTCTGTTCGGCACCAGCACGGCCGCGCTGCACGACCACTTCGGCACGCCGCTGGCCGCGCCGATGCGCCTTTCGTGGCGGTCAACTGCGCCTCCATCGCTGAATCGCTGATCGAGGCCGAGCACTTCGGCGTTGCGGACGGCGCCTTCACCGGCGCGCAGGGCGAGGGCGCGCCCGGGT
>JAYSYH010000139.1:0-1833 GCA_043716645.1 Betaproteobacteria bacterium
TTCACGATGCCGGTGCGGATGGCGATGGCCACGTCCATGTCGCCGGCAAAGCTGAGGTAGCCGCAGGCGCCGCCGTAGATGCCGCGCTTGACCGGCTCCAGCTCGTCGATGATTTCCATCGCGCGAATTTTCGGTGCGCCGGTCAGCGTGCCGGCCGGGAAAGTGGCGCGCAGCACGTCCAGGCTGGTCATGCCGTCGCGCAACAGGCCTTCCACGTTGCTGACCAAGTGCATCACATGTGAATAGCGCTCGACCGCAAACGACTCGGTCACCTTCACGCTGCCGGTCTTGGCGATGCGGCCGATGTCGTTGCGCGCCAGGTCGATCAGCATCAGGTGCTCGGCGCACTCTTTCGGATCGGCCTGCAGTTCGCGCTCCAGCGCCTTGTCCTGCTCGGGCGTGGCGCCGCGCGGGCGCGTGCCGGCCAGCGGGCGGATGGTCACCTTATCGCCGTCGGGCGTGTGCTCGTGACGCACCAGAATTTCGGGCGAGGCGCCGACGATCTGGAAGTTGCCCATATCGTAGAAATACATGTACGGCGACGGGTTCAGCGAACGCAGCGCGCGGTACAGGCTGAGCGGACTTTCGGTGAAGCGCTTGCGCAGCCGCTGCCCCACCTGCACCTGCATCATGTCGCCGGCGGCAATGTAGTCCTTGGCCTTGAGCACGGCCGCGATGTAGTCGTCTTTCGCGAACTCGCGCTCCACGCCGTGTGCCGCCACGCGCTTGACCGCCGGCGCCGTGACGCTGTACTTCAGCTTGTCGGCCAGCTCGGCGAGGCGTCGCCTGGCCTTGAAGAACGACTCCGGCTCGCCCGGGTCGGCGTAGACGATCAGGTACAGCCGGCCCGACAGGTTGTCGATCACCGCCAGTTCCTCGCATTGCAGCAGCAGGATGTCGGGCGTACCGATCGGGTCGGGACGGCCACCGACCTTCTCGGTCTTGGCGAGCTTGGGTTCGATGAAGCGCACCGCGTCGTAACCGAAGTAGCCCGCCAGCCCACCGCAGAAGCGCGGCATGCCGGGACGCAGCGCCACCTTGAAGCGCTTTTGATACTCGGCAATGAAGTCGAGCGGATTGCCGCTGGCGGCTTCGACCACCACGCCGTCGGTCACCACTTCGGTGTGGAAGCCGGTTGCCCGCAGTAGCGTTCGCGCCGGCAGGCCGATGAACGAATAGCGGCCGAAGCGCTCGCCGCCGACCACCGATTCGAGCAGGAAACTGTGGCTGCCGCCGCCACTGGCGTAGGCCAGCTTAAGGTACAGCGACAGCGGCGTTTCCAGGTCGGCGAAGGCTTCGACCATCAACGGAATTCGGTTGAAGCCCTGCGCGGCGAGGCTTTTGAACTCAAGTTCGGTGATCACTTTTCGAATCCCTTCACGGCCTGGCTGCTCTAGTGCATGGCAGCCGACTGTGTGATGCCGGAGGTTCGGTGAGCGCTGCAGGAAGCTCGGCTCACCGCTGGAACCGGCAGTGGACGCTCAAGCATTAAGCGGCGACCGGCGGTCAAGACGAATCTGGGCTCAGGCCCGCCAGGGCCAGGCTCCCCGGTCGGACGACCTGTCAGTTCGTTGTGGCAGCGAATGCATGCCAAAAGTGTAGCAGGGGGCTTGCAGGCGTCGGGCCCCTTGTCCCGCGTGACTTAGTGAATGGACACGCAAGCCAGCATTCGCGAGACTGCGGGGCTTCGGGCTGACGTTGGGGTTCGAATCTGCGGGCACATCCGCCTGCCAACCTTTCAGGAGATGCGCCGTGATCCGTCGCTCGATCTTGCTTTTCGCCGTGGCCGCAGCCTCGCTCGCGCTGCCCCTGACCAGCACCGCCCAGACCACC
>JAYSYH010000140.1:0-1828 GCA_043716645.1 Betaproteobacteria bacterium
GGCACGCCAGCGCGGATCGGCGAAGCGCTCGGCAGCGGCTTGCGGCTCGCCGGCTTCGAGCAGGCGCCAGCCCTGGTAGTCGGCCCACAGCGCCGCTAGGGGTAAATCCTGCGCCGCGGCCGGTTGCGGCGCCAGCAGGCCGCTCAGCAGCAGGGAAGCCAGCCACAGCGCGAGAACGCCGCGCCGGAATACCAGCGCGGCGAGTGGCAGCAAAGGCAGCAGCAGCCAGTAGCCGAGGTCGGCGGCGCCAGCGCCTGTGGTTTCCGCCGCTGCTCTCCAGTTTCCGCGTGTTGCCAGGGCGTCGACAAGCTGGCGGACGTCGCCGTCGTCGGCGCGCAGCCGCACGAATGCGCCGCCGCTGCGGCTGGCCACGCCCGCCAGTGCAGGGTCGTCAACTTCTGCCACTTGCAGGATAGAAACTCGTGCCCCGCCCAGTTCGGACGGCGGCAGTTCTGCGCCATTGCTACCGGCAGTGATCCAGACAATTTCGCGCTGCTGCGCTGCGTTGCGTTTGAGGAGTTCACCAGCCATGCGCAGCGCGCGTTCGGGACGGTTGCCGGGAACGGGAATCAGGTCGGCGGCGAGTTCCGGCACAAACAGCGCAATCGTTGCGACGTCGGTGGTAGTCGGCACCACCAGGTAAGGCTCGCCGCCATACACCAGCAGGGCGGTCTGGCCGTCTGGCCAGGCCTGCAACAAGGCCAGCACCTTGAGTTTCACAGGCTCCAGCTGCGCCGCCATTGCCGGTGACAGGTCGACTACCAGCACGCGCGTCACATTGCGTAGGTAGGTGGATTGCCGCTGCTCAAGCGCCGGGCCAGCCAGCGCCAGCACGGTCAGCATTAGCTGGCCGGCCAACAGTGCCATACCGGCTCGGCGCGCGCGCGGAGCCGGGAAAACCAGCAGGTGCGCCAGCAGATGGGCGTCGATCAGACCTCGCCACGCCGCCTCGCCATGCTCCGGGGCGCGCCACACGCGCCACAGCAGCAGGCCCAGCGGCAGCAGCGCCAGCAGCCACCAGGGCCGCATGAAGGAAAGGCTTGACAGGTTCATGGCGTCGTCTCCCGCGTGCGGCGAAGCGCCAGCCAGACGCTCAGGAGCAGCGCCAGTCCCAGCGGCCACGGGTATAGCGCGCGCTGCGGGCGAATCGTGACTGCCCCTTGCGTCGTGCGCTGGATTTGATCAATCAGGCGAAAGAAGTCCGTAATCGCCGCGCTGTCGGTGGCGCGCCGGTAGCTGCCGCCGCTCTGCGCGGCAATCTGCTGCAGGGTGGCTTCGTCAAGTCCGTCTGGTGACTTGCCGGCATCGGCGCCCGATGGCGCGGCACCGATCCCGATGGCATGGATGCGCACACCGGCGCGCTTTGCCAGCCAGGCGGCACGCTGTGGAGCCAGCGTACCGGCGGTGTTGGCGCCGTCGGTTAGAAGCACCAGCTCGCGGGTGTTGGCTGCCAGCGGCGTCAGATGCTTGGTCGCCAGGCCGATGGCGTCGCCAAGTGCTGTTTCGGGTCCGGCGAAACCGGTCTCCATGGTGCTGAGCGCGGCGCGCACCGCTTCCAGGTCCAGGGTCAGCGGCGTATGCAGGTAAGCCTGCGAGCCGAAGACGATCAGGCCAACCCGATCACCTTGGCGCCGCTTGAGAAAGTCATCGGCGATCGTGCGTGCCACGCGCAAACGCTCGGCGGGTTTGCCGTCCAGACGCATGTCTGGCGTTGCCATGCTGGCCGACACATCGAAGGCTAGCATCAGGTCGCGCCCGCTGACCGCTTGCACAATGGGCTCGCCCGGCGTCTGAGGCCGCGCGGCGGCGCCCACCAAGAGCAACCAGG
>JAYSYH010000015.1:0-2566 GCA_043716645.1 Betaproteobacteria bacterium
CGCAAGGCCTGGTTGTTCGCCGGCAGTGAGCTGGCCGGCCAACGCGCGGCCGTGGTGATGAGCCTGGTGCAGTCGGCCAAGCTCAGCGGGCATGACCCGTGGGCTTACCTCAAGGACGTGCTCACTCGGCTGCCAACGCACCTGAACAGCCGTATCGACGAACTGCTGCCGCATCTGTGGCAGCCGCAAGGCTGAAGCGCGCGAACAACCGTTCGTCAAGGTGGTGTGGCTGGCCGCTTACACCCAACCTGCTGGACCGGCAGTTCACCGTTGCCCAGTCCGACAGGGTCTGGGCGGGCGACATCACCCACATCCACACCGACGAAGGCTGGCTGTTCCTGGCTGTGGTCATCGACCTGTTCAGCCGCCAGGAGATGGGCTGGTCGCTGCGTGAGGACATGACGCGCGACATCGTCATCGATGCCCTGCGCATGGCCTGGTTCAAGCACCACCCGAGCCAGCAGGCCGGGCTGATCTTTCACAGCGACCTAGGCACCCACTACGCCAGCCAGAACTTCAAGGATGTGCTGACGGAATACTGCATCACGGCCTCGATGAGCCGGTGCGGCAACTGTTGGGACAATGCTTGCAGCGAGACGCTGTTCGGGTCGTTGAAGGTGGAGCGGCTGCACGGCCAGCGATTCGTGACAAGGCGCCAAGCCAAGGACGAAACCATAAAGTGGTTGATGCACCAACGAAAAGGCCCGGTCTTTCACACGAAAGACCGGGCCTGATTTGGTAGGCGCGAATGGACTCGAACCATCGACCCCCACCATGTCAAGGTGGGGAACGCCTACTTTCCCACATCTCAAAAAACCTTGTTTTACCTATGAAGATGGCACTTTGAAGTTCGACAGAGTACGAAACAATCCATACAATGTTTTCGTACCCCTTTCGTACCCACCGCCATGACCAACATCAGCCAAGTCAATGACCGCGAAAACCTGAAGCCACGCCGCGAGCCGCACTGGTCGAAAGTCGAGCAAGGCTGCTATCTCGGGTTTCGCAAAATCAGCAAGTCAACGGACGGCACCTGGCTGGCGCGGTTTCTGGTTGCAGCTATGGACGGCACGCCCGCCAAGCAGGAATACAAGGCGCTGGGCGACTTTTCGCGCGTCCTCCCTGGTGAGCGTCACAAGCTCGCTCTGAAAGAGGCTAGAGCGTGGTTTGAGCATCTGGGCAAGGGCGGAAGCGCCAAAGCCATGACCGTGCGCGCCGCATGCGAGAACTACGTCGAGCACCTGAAGAACACCAAGGGCAAGGACGGCAAGACCGCCAAAGACGTGGAAGCGCGCTTCACGGCCTACGTCTACAACCAGCCGAAGCTGACGCGGTTGGAGTTGCCGAAGCTGACGCCCGCACACGTCGAGGCATGGCGCAAGACGCTGCGGACCCGGCCCACCGAAAGCGGACCTCGGCGTGGAGAGCAGCGTTCAGACTCGTCACTGAACCGCGACATGACGTGTTTTCGGGCGGCGCTGAATCTGGCCTACAAGGACGGCCACGTCACATCCGACTTTGCATGGCGCGGCAAGCTCACGCCCGTCAAGGCGGCAGATAAGCGCCGCACGGACTATCTGGACGCAACCCAGCGGAAAAAGCTCGTGGACAGCGCACCGGCTGATCTAGCCGACTTCCTGCGCGGTTTGTCCCTGGTGCCACTGCGCCCCGGCGCGCTGGCCGCTTTGACGGTGGCCGACTTCGACAAGCGGCTCAAGACCCTGCGGGTGGGCAAGGACAAAAGCGGCGCTGACCGCACGATTGCTTTGCCGGACACCACCGCGATGTTCTTCGAAACGCGCTGCAAGGACCGGATAGGCAAACTGCCGATGTTCACGCGCGCCAACACCAGCGGCAGCGCATGGAACAAAGACTCTTGGAAGTATCCCGTGCGGGAAGCGGTAACTACGGCGGAATTGCCCGACAGCGTTACGGCCTACGTCATTCGGCACAGTGTCATAACGGACCTGATGAACGGCGGGCTGGACCCGCTGACGGTGGCCGCATTGAGTGGAACGTCACTGCTGATGATTCAGCGGCATTACGGCCACCTGACCCAAAAGCAGGCGCGCATGGCGCTGGCGATGCTGAAGATTTAGCCCAGAGCGTTGCGCGCAGCCAGGTCGGCATCGCGTCCGGCGCGCCGACCTGGCTGCCGGTGAACATCATCACCAGCGTGTTGACGATGTCGCGCTCTTCGACACGGGGAATGGGTTGGACAACGACCGTTCTTCGGCACCCGAAGAGCGCGCCAGCTAATTCATCGATCGAGTGCAAGGGCTGGAATACAAAAGCGCCCGCCATTGGGTGCCATCGTATGCAAGCACCTCTGTCAGAATGAGGGCATATCCCCACTCCGGTTTGCGGGCCCATGGCCTCAGTTAACAAAGTCATCATCGTCTTTGTTTGCTGGGTGGGGATACAAAGCGACGCCGCAAGCAAGAAACCCCTCAACCGGGTTTCGGCTGAGGGGTCTCAGGGGCACAAGGCCGGTGAAGAAGATTGGACCCTGCTTCACCGCCGATGGTATCGCAACGCCTGTTGCGTGCCATCGGGACCAGCCCCG
>JAYSYH010000141.1:0-1816 GCA_043716645.1 Betaproteobacteria bacterium
AGGAAAACCATGACCCATGCTGCACCCCATCCGGTATCGGACGACACCTGGCAGGTGGGTGATGTCGTCCTGCACAGCCGCTTTCTGCTCGGCACCGCCGGGTATCCGTCGCCGCAGGTGCTGCGCGAGGCCATCGTGGCAGCGGGCACCCAAGTGGTCACGGTGGGACTCAAGCGGACACTGGCGGCCAGCGGAGACAACGGCTTCATCGCCGCCATTTCGCAAGCACTCGCCGCAACCGGTGCGCGCCTGCTGCCGAACACGGCCGGCTGCCGCAGCGCCCGCGAGGCGGTGCAGCTTGCGCACATGGCGCGTGAACTCTACGACACACCGTGGATCAAGCTTGAAGTGGTGGGCGACGAGCACACCTTGCAGCCCGACATGTTCGAACTGCATGCCGCGGCAATGCAGCTGGTGCGCGACGGTTTCACCGTATTTCCCTATTGCACCGACGACCTGGTAGCTTGCCGTCGCTTGCTGGACGCCGGCTGCCCGCTGCTGATGCCCTGGGGCGCCCCGATCGGATCGGGCCAGGGCCTGCTCAACGTATTTGCGCTACGCACCTTGCGCGAGCGCCTGCCGGATACGACGCTGATCATCGACGCCGGTATCGGTGCACCCTCCCATGCCGCGCAAGCCCTCGAACTCGGCTTCGACGCGGTGTTGCTGAACTCCGCTGTCGCGCAGGCGCGCGCGCCTGCCGCCATGGCACAGGCGTTTCGGCTGGCCATCGAATCCGGCCGCATTGCGCGGACGGCTGGGGTGATGGCAGCACAGGATTTTGCGGTCGCCAGCACGCCGGTAGGTGGAGAACCGCTTTTGCTGGGTGGCGCGTCATGACGCCAGCGGTCCTCGCCTGCTCGCTGGTCGAGGCACACCAGCGACTGGGCGACAAGGCCGTAGGGGAACCTGCCTCGGCGCCTGCGCTGGCCCGTCGTTTGCGCGACGCTGGAGCGGGCGCTGTTTGTATCGTCGTCGACGCTGTCCGCGTGAACGAGCGCTTGTTGGTTTGGATCGATACCGAGCATGCGCAAGGCTGGCTTGTTGCGTCGTTACCGGTCGCGGCCTTGCCACGAAGCCGTGCCAGCGATCTTTTCGCCCGCCATCTCGCCGCCGCGATGGAGAAAGGTTTTGTGGTGGCCGATGCCGCTGTGCTGGCGGTCATGGCAAGCACCCGCGACATGCGCTCAGTCGGTCGTGCAGACCCTGCGCCGGATGCCGAACCTTCCGATTTTTCCGACGCCGCCAACACCGATTTTGCGTTTGACCCGACTTTGCTTCCGCAATTGTCCTGGGGCGAAGAAGCCGTGTTGTCCGATGCACCGTCGGCGCCTCCGGCACCCCAGCGACCGCTCGACTTGTACGCCATTGTGGACAGCGCCGAGCGCGTGCAACAGGTGCTGGCGGCAGGCGTCAAAACGGTGCAATTGCGTTTTAAAAAACCGCTTGATCCCAGCGCCGGTTGGGACAACATCCTGCGGCAGGAAGTGCAACGCAGTCTGACCGCCAGCCATGCTGCCGGTGCCGAACTTTTCATCAACGACCACTGGCAGGCCGCAGCGCAGGCCGGTGCCAGCGGCGTTCATCTTGGGCAGGAAGATTTGCTAGCGCTCGGCAACGCCGGACGCACGGCCCTGCAGGCCAGCGGTGTGGCGCTGGGCATCAGTTCGCATAGCCTGTGGGAGCTGTGTCGAGCCCGAACGCTCAACCCACGCTACATCGCGTGCGGGCCGGTGTGGCCAACGCTGACCAAGGACATGCCATGGCACGCACAAGGTCTGGACAACCTGTCGTGGTGGTGCCGCATGGCGGGTTA
>JAYSYH010000142.1:0-46373 GCA_043716645.1 Betaproteobacteria bacterium
ATGCACCTCAAGCGCAAGCGCATGAACGTGGTTGCGCTCACGCTGTCGCTGGCGGCGATGGCTTTTGGCCTGTTCTGGCTGGCGTGGATCCTGTTCGAGACGATCCGGCTGGGCATCGGCGGCATTTCGCTGTCGGTCTTCACCGAAATGACCCCGCCCCCGCAAGCCGAGACCGGGGGCCTGGCCAACGCCATCTTTGGCTCCCTGGTGATGGTCGGTCTCGCGACCGCACTCGGCACGCCGATCGGCGTCATGTGCGGCATCTACCTGGCTGAGTACGGCAAGGGCCGCCTGTTGGGCCACGTGACGGGCTTCATCAACGACATCCTGCTGTCCGCGCCGTCCATCGTCATCGGCCTGTTCATTTATGCCATCTTCGTGGCCAAGGTGCGGTCGTTCTCGGCCATCGCCGGGGTGCTGGCGCTGTCGCTCATCGTGATCCCGGTGGTCATCCGCACCACCGAGAACATGCTCAGCCTGATACCCAACGCGTTGCGCGAGGCCGCCTACGCGCTGGGCACGCCGAAGTGGAAGGTCATCTCGTCGATCACGCTCAAGGCTGCGCGGGCCGGGGTGCTGACGGGCATGTTGCTGGCCGTGGCGCGCATTGCCGGCGAAACCGCGCCGCTTTTGTTCACGGCGCTGTCGAACCAGTTCTGGACCATGAACCTGACCGAGCCGATGGCCAGCTTGCCGGTGACGATCTACAAATTTGCACTCAGCCCCTACGACAACTGGCGCGACCTGGCATGGGCTGGCGTGTTCCTGATCACGCTGGGCGTGCTGGCGTTGAACATATTGGCGCGTGTGCTGTTCCGCAAGAAGGACTGAAAACCCGATGGACACCCGAGTACAGAGCGAAGCGGCCGAAAAGATCAAATTGTCGGTGCGCAATCTGAACTTCTACTACGGCAAGTTCCAAGCGCTGAAGAACATCAACCTGGAGATCCCGGAGTGCAAGGTCACGGCCTTCATCGGCCCTTCAGGCTGCGGCAAAAGCACGCTGCTGCGCGTCTTCAACCGCATGTTCGAGCTCTACCCCGAGCAGCGCGCCGAGGGCAGCGTCGCGCTGGACGGGCACGACGTGCTGACTTCCAGCCTGGACGTGAGTCTGATCCGGGCCAAGATCGGCATGGTGTTCCAGAAGCCCACGCCGTTCCCGATGTCGATCTACGACAACATCGCGTTCGGTGTGCGCCTGTTCGAGAACCTGCCGCGCGTAGAGATGGACGAGCGCGTCGAATGGGCGCTGAAGAAGGCCGCGCTATGGAACGAAGCCAAGGACAAACTGGGACAGAACGGTGCCAGTCTGTCGGGTGGGCAGCAGCAGCGGCTGTGCATTGCGCGCGGCATTGCCATCAAGCCCGAGGTGCTGCTGCTGGATGAACCCTGCTCGGCACTTGACCCGATATCGACCGGCAAGATCGAGGAATTGATCCACGAACTGAAGGCCGACTACACGGTGGTCATCGTCACCCACAACATGCAGCAGGCCGCTCGCTGCAGCGATTACACCGCCTACATGTATCTTGGCGACCTCGTCGAATTCGGGCCGACTTCCGAGCTTTTCATGAAGCCCAGGAAGAAGGACACCGAGGACTACATCACCGGCCGTTTCGGCTGACCGCTGCAGGAGTTAGACATGGCTGACAAGCACCTTTCTACGCAATTCGACGCGGAACTCAGCGGCATTTCCAGCCGCGTGCTGGAAATGGGCGGTCTCGTTGAATCTCAAGTCGTCCAAGCCCTTTTCGCGCTGACGCAGTTCAATGGCGAAATCGCCACCCAGGTGTTGCGCGAAGAAGAGCGTGTGAACCAGATGGAAATTGAAATTGATCGCGATCTGTCGGCAATCATCGCGCGGCGCCAGCCCACGGCCCGTGATCTGCGCTTGCTGATCGCCATCAGCAAGGCCATCGCCAACCTCGAACGCGTGGGCGACGAGGCAGCACGCATCGCGCGCACCGTGCAACGTTTGATCAACACCGGCGTGTCGTCACGCCTGCGCCTGCCAGTGGCCGACTTGAGTTTCGAGGCCGAACTGGCTATTGCGCAGTTGCGAAAATCGCTGGACGCCTTCGCGCGCCTCGACACAGCACGCGCGCTGGAAGTGCTCAAGCAGGACGACCAGATCGATCAGGAGTTCGACGGTCTGTTGCGCAAGCTGATTACCTACATGATGGAGGATCCGCGCACCATCTCGTCCAGCATCGACTTGATCTTTGTGGCGAAGGCGATTGAGCGTATCGGGGACCATGCCAAGAACCTGGCGGAGGCCATCATTTACGTTGTCAAAGGCACCGACGTCCGACACACGTCGATGGCGGATGTCGAAAATGCCGTGCGGTAATTCACAGGAGCCGGCATGAGCAGTGTTCTCGTCATCGAAGACGAAGCGGCGATCGCCGAATTGATAGCCATCAACCTTCGCCATGCGGGCTTCGAAGTGACGGTGGTAGCGGATGCTGAGGCTGCGCAGCGTGCCGTGGACCATGTGCTGCCCGACCTGATACTGCTGGACTGGATGCTGCGCGGGCAGTCGGGTGTGCAACTGGCGCGCCGTTGGCGCAGCGAAGCGCGCACACGGGACATGCCGCTGATCATGCTGACGGCGCGTGCCGAAGAAGCCGACAAGATCACCGGCCTGGACGCCGGCGCTGACGACTATCTGACCAAACCTTTCTCGACCAAGGAACTGCTGGCGCGCATTCGTGCGGTCTTGCGGCGCAAGGCGCCCGAGGCGCTGGACGCGGCGGTTGAAGTCAGCGGCTTGCGCCTGGACCCTGCCACCCGGCGTGTGTCGCGGCGTGTTGGCGAAGACCTCCGCGAGGTGAAGGTCGGTCCAACCGAATTTCGCCTGCTGCATTTCTTCATGACGCACCCCGAGCGGGTGCACAGCCGCGCGCAGTTGCTGGACCGCGTGTGGGGGGACCACGTCTTCATCGAAGAGCGCACGGTGGACGTGCACGTCAAGCGCCTGCGCGAGGCGCTGGCGCCGGCTGAATGTTCGTCGCTGATCGAGACCGTGCGCGGCGCCGGCTACCGGCTGACTCAGCGGCTCAACAGCGTCGCCGCCTGAGCGACGGAAGCTGCGAATGGGCTGGTGGCTCGCGCGCTCCTTGGCCGCTTTGCTGGTGGTCGTCTGCGTGGCCGGCATCGCCACGCTGTTCGGTGTGTTGCTTCGGGAAGCGGTGCCGGCCATGGTGCTGGGAGGCCTGCTGGCGATGTTCGCGCTGCTGGTGCGTGATTCGCTGCGCGGTCAAGGACTGATGAATTGGCTGCGCGGACCTTTGCAGACGCCTGCGCCCCGCGACACAGGCTTCTGGGGAGAATTGGCTTATCGCACTGAAAAGGCCCTGCGTGCGCGAGACCTTGCATTGCGCCAGGAACAGGGTCAGCTCTCTCAGTTCCTGTCGGCCATCGAGGCTTCACCCAATGGTGTGTTGATGCTCGACGCGGCCGACCAGATCGAATGGTGCAACTCGGTGGCGGCCGAGCATTTCGGGCTCGACCCGGTGCGCGACCGACGCCAGCGCGTGACCAACCTCGTACGCATGCCGGCGTTCGTGGCGCACTTGCAGGGTGGTCGTTACGACGACGTGGTGATCTTCCACGGGCCGCTTGGGCGAACCACGTTGTCGGTGTTGATTCGGCCCTATGGCGACGGCAGAAAGCTGGTGTTGACCCAGGACATCACCGAGCGCGAACGCACCGAGGCCATGCGGCGCGACTTCGTCGCCAACGTGTCGCACGAAATCCGCACGCCGCTGACGGTGTTGGCCGGCTTTGTTGAGACCATGGCAGGCCTGCCGTTGACCGAGGTGGAACGGCAGCGCGTGTTGACCCTGATGCAGCAACAGACCGACCGCATGCAGTCGCTGGTGGGCGACCTGCTAACGCTGGCCAGGCTGGAAGGCAGCCCGCGACCGGCGGCCGACCGCTGGGTGCCGGTGGCGGCGGTGCTGCGCAAGGCTGGCGCCGATGCGCAGGCGCTGTCGGCTGGCCGTCACCGCATCGATATCGAGGGTGGCGATGACGCCGAAGTGGCCGGTAGCGAACCCGAGCTGTATAGCGCCGTCGGCAACCTGCTGAACAACGCGGTGCGCTACACGCCCGACGGTGGTGCCATCAAGCTACGCTGGCTGTGGCGACCCGATGGCGGTGCTTCGCTCGAAGTGCAGGACGGCGGAATCGGCATTGCCCGGGAACACCTGACGCGCCTGACCGAACGCTTCTACCGGGTGGACGGCAGCCGTTCGCGCGATACCGGTGGCACCGGACTGGGGTTGTCGATCGTCAAGCACGTGGCGCAGCGCCACGGCGGCGAGATCGACATCCAGAGCGAGCTGGGCAGGGGGTCGACCTTCAGGCTCGTGCTGCCTGCCTTGCGGGTTCGCCACCTGCCTGAGGTGGTCACGCTGGCTGCAGCCAGTGAGACCTGAGCCGTGTTCAGCGCGGCACCTGGCGCTTGTAAATCAGCGTGACCTCTTCGCGGTCGGTGGGGCGCAGCGCCTGACCGATGAGTTCCCAGCCTGGCGGCGCCAACGGCAGCGGGTTCTGGCGTGTCGCGCGCAGCAGGTAGTTGCAAGCATCAGGTGCAGGCGCTGCGGCCTGTGGGCGGGCGTCCACGCGCCAGCGTCCGAAAACTTCCATCGCGGCCACCGCTGCCGGCGCCAGGCCCGGCGCCGCCACGCAGGAATCGGCTGGCAACACAGCCGCCAGCCGGGTCACCAGCGCGCGTGGGCTGCGCGCGTAGTCCAGCGGTGCAAGCCACAGCGTCATCGCCAGCATCCAGCACAGGGCCACGCCGCCAGCGGGCAGCACCAGGCTTTTCCACAAAGCTTCGCGATGGCGGCCCGTTCGCCAGCGCACCACGGCGACCCAGGCGGCAGTTCCTGTAACAGCCACGGCCAACGCCCAGGCGGAGAACGACGCGGTGTAGCCCGGCAGCAGGCGCGTCAGATTGGCCGCCTGCCAGCCAGGCACGCCCGTTTGCATGGCGATGTAAACGAACCAGATCCACACCGCGAGCAGCGTGAAGAAGCACATCGAGAACCAGTCCATCGCGGCCGACGCGCTACGCTTTAACGTGGGAAGCGCAAAGGCCGCCAGCACGGCCAGGCCAGGCACACCCAGCATCAGCGCGCGATCAGACCCGGCCATGCTCAGGCTTGCGACCAGGGCCACGCCCACCGCGACGAGTGGCACCGACAGATGGCGATGCGCCAACTGCCGACGCCAACGCCACAGCGTCAGCAGTGCCAGCGGCCACGCAGGCCACAAGAACCAGAGCCATTGGCGAGCGAGGTCGGCCAAATCGGCTGGCGTCATAGCCAGCGTCCGCCAGCGCCAGGCGCCCAGCCAGCCTGCGAGCATGGCTGCGCCTGCCATGGCCATGGCCACCCACAGCACCAGCGCACGAACCTGGGCGTAGCGGGACATCGCGCAGACGGCCAAGCCAGCCGCGCCAGCGGCCATGGCCATGCTGGGCGCGCCGCTGCCGGCCAGTAACGGCAGGGCGACAAGCACTGACACGCGCGATTGTCCCAGCCGGTAAGGCGCGGCCGCCAGCGCGTACAGGTAAAGGCTGATGGCAAACAGCTGTGCCAGTTCCGGTGTGGTTTCGTGACCTAGCACCAACAGGCCCAGCGTGGCAATGAAGGCCAGCACCGCACCGTCGGCAATGGCGCGTGCGTAGTCCACCGGCTCGGCTTCGCCGCCGAATGCGAAGGGCACCGGCTGCGCCGACTCGGTACGCGCCAGGTGGAAAGTGGTGTACCAGACCAGAGTCAGCGTCAGCGCCAGCAGTAGCGCAAAAGGCAGCCGGGCCGCCAGTGCCGGGTCCAGCCAACCGCACAGGGATTGGATGAAGGCGGCGCCCAGCCAATGCGGCAACAGCGCGGTGTCCGCTTGCACGCCGCCCAGCGTGGGCGCCCACCAGCTGGTGCGACCTTCAGCGATGGCCATCATCTGACCAAAGGCCGTGACGTCGGCATTGCGCCAGGGGTCGCGGCCGACCAGGCCGGGCAGCACGTAAGCCGCGCACAGCAGCAGCAGCGCCACGCGCGGCAGGCGGCGCGCGCCGCGCTGTGTCACCAGGGCGGGTTTGGGGCTGTTCACCGGGCCTTCAACTCAGTGTGGCAAGTGCTGCGCGCAAAGAAAAAGGCAGCCAAGGCTGCCTCTGTCGTGCGCGGTGCGCGAGCCTATCGGCTCAATCAGCTGCGCCTTCGGTTGCAGCCGGTGCCGCCGCAGGGGCCGACGGCTTCTTCAGACCGACGTGGGCGAACTTGTTGCGGAACTTCTCGACGCGACCGCCCAGGTTGTCGATGCTCTTCTGTGTGCCGGTGAAGAACGGATGCGTCTCGCTGGTGGATTCCAGCTTCATCAACGGCAGTTCACGGCCGTCTTCCATCTTGATCATGTCTTTGGTGTTCAAGCAGGAACGGGTCACGAACTTGAATCCATTGCTCAGGTCCTGGAAGCAGACCTCGCGGTAATTGGGATGGATGCCGTCTTTCATGGGATGCCTTGTCAGTTGATTGGGGAGCCACGCGGCGGTCGAAATATTCAACAGCACCAGCGCACTTTCCGTGTCGCGGGGAGCCGCAGAGTGTAGCTGTTGGCGGGGCGTCAGCCGCCCCGACGCATCATGTCGAAGAAGTCGTGGTTGTTCTTGCTGGCCTTCATCTTTTCCAGGATGAACTCCATCGCCTCAATCTCGTCCATCGGGTAGAGCAGTTTGCGCAGGATCCAGCTCTTCTGCAGGATTTCAGGCTTCAACAGCAGTTCTTCGCGCCGCGTGCCGCTCTTGTTGATCAGGATCGACGGGTAGACGCGTTTCTCGGCCATGCGACGGTCAAGGTGGATCTCGCAATTGCCGGTGCCTTTGAATTCTTCGTAGATGACTTCGTCCATCTTCGAGCCGGTGTCGACCAGCGCCGTGCCGATGATGGTCAACGTGCCACCTTCTTCGGTGTTGCGCGCGGCGCCGAAGAAGCGCTTCGGGCGCTGCAGGGCGTTGGCGTCCACCCCGCCGCTGAGCACCTTGCCGGAAGATGGCAGCACGTTGTTGTAGGCACGGGCCAGACGGGTGATGCTGTCCAGCAGGATCACCACGTCCTTTTTCAGTTCGACCAGCCGCTTCGCGCGTTCGATCACCATTTCCGCCACCTGTACGTGGCGCGCGGCGGGCTCGTCGAAGGTGGATGAGATGACTTCGCCGCGCACCGTGCGCAGCATTTCCGTTACCTCTTCAGGGCGCTCATCAACCAGCAAAACGATCAAGTGGATCTCGGGGTGGTTGGCCACCAGCGCGTGCGCGATGTGCTGCATCATCACTGTCTTGCCGGTCTTCGGCTGGGCCACCAGCAGCGCGCGCTGACCTTTGCCGATGGGCGCGATCAGGTCGATGATGCGGCTGGTGATGTTCTCTTCGGCCTTGACATCGCGCTCCAGCCTGAACTGCTGCGTGGGAAATAGCGCGGTCAGGTTCTCGAACATGATTTTGTGCTTGCTCTCCTCGGGCGTCACACCGTTCACGCGGTCGACCTTCACCAGCGCGAAGTAGCGTTCACCGTCTTTGGGCACCCGCACTTCGCCTTCGACGTTGTCGCCGGTGTGCAGGTTGAAGCGGCGGATCTGGCTCGGCGACAGGTAGATGTCGTCGGTGCTGGCCATGTAGCTGGCTTCAATGCTGCGCAGGAAGCCGAAACCGTCGGGCAGCACCTCCAGCACGCCGTCGCCAAAAACCTGCTCGCCGCCCTTGGCGCGCTTTTTCATGATCGCGAACATCAGTTCCTGCTTGCGCAGGCGGGCGACGTTTTCGATTTCCAGCGCTTCGCCCATCACGATCAAATCGGCGATGGGCTGGGCTTTCAGTTCGGACAGATGCATGGTGGCACCCTCAGGGAGATGCGGGGCGGCACACGCACCAAAATTGGCGCGGGCGGCCGAACGCGAAAAGTGTCTTGCGGGAGATGATCACCCAACCCACGCGCTGGGCCTGCAGTACGCCAGTGGGTAACCGGCGGAGGGCGTTGCGTGGTGGCGAACTAGCCGACCAACCTGATTCAGGCTGTTCGACTGGACAAATTATAGGTGACCGTCGAGGAAGGCTGTCAGCTGCGCCTTCGAGAGCGCACCTACCTTCGTGGCGGCCAGCTCACCGCCTTTGAACAACATCAGCGTCGGAATGCCGCGGATGCCGTATTTGCCAGGCACTTCACGGTTCTCGTCGACGTTCATCTTGGCGATCTGAAGGCGTCCTTCGTAGCTCTTGGACACCTCGTCCAGGATCGGCGCGATCGCTTTGCAGGGGCCGCACCATTCGGCCCAATAGTCGACAAGCACGGGCTGGTCGGCTTGTAGGACATCGGTGGCAAAGGAATCGTCGGTGATGTGCTTGATCAGTTCGCTGGTCATGGGTGGGTTCTCCGGCGCCAGGGTGTGCACAGCGCATCGCCGTACTCCCATCAGGGCACAATGATTTTGACACAGGGGTCTCGGCCGTCCGGCTGGGCACAGGTTCATTCTTTTCATCGTGCCGATAGAACAAATCTCGCTGCCTACAGGTGTGCCGGTGGCCGGTTTGTGGCAGGCGGCGGCGCTGCGTTCTCAGGACTGGCTGACCCGGCAGGGCCTGAGCCCACGCGACGCGGTGGTGCTGGTGCCCTACGCCGCGCTGATGGCCCCGGCACGCGCTGCCTGGGCGGCCTTGGGCGGCTGGCAGCCGAGGGTGGAAACCCCGTTGACGCTGGCCGCTACGCTGGGCCCGCCCGTCGTGACCACCGTTGGCGGGTGCAATGGCGACGGCACGCTGGACCTGCTCAGTGCCAGCCTGATGCTGCGCGGATTGCCTTGGGGCGCCGAGTGGGCCGCACGCGACCCGGCGGGCTACGCGCGCATCGTCGGCAGTGTGGTTGACGCGGCCCAGGCACTGCGCAGCGCGGCGTTGCAGCGGCGACCTGAAGTGCGCAACGTCTTCTGGTCTGCCGTGCGCGACGCCGTGCCCGCCGCCAGTGGCCCGGCCGCCACCGAGGCGCTGCTGTTGAGCGTGGCGGTGGAATGGGCAGCCACTTCGGACGGCGCTGCCAGCGACCGGCTGTTTGCCCATCGTCCTTCAGCCTGGCTGGTGTTGCGCCTGGGTGGGCCCGAGCCCATGGCCGAAGCACTGCTGGGCCACGCCGACACGCCCTCGCTGCTGCTGCTGGCCGACCCGCCTGCCGATGACCCGTTCAGCGACGTCGCCATGCAGGCGCAGGTCGAACGCTGGCTGTGCGATGACTTCGAAACCGAAGCCCAGGCCGCTGCTGCTGCTGTCATCGACGCGCTGAACGCCGGTCGCACGCCAGTCGCGTTGGTGGCACTGGACCGTGAATCGGTGCGCCGTGTGCGCGCCCTGCTGGCGCGTGCCGACGTGCCGCTGATCGATGAAACCGGCTGGTTGCTGGCGACCACGCGCGCGGCGGCCGCAGTGGTTGCCGTGCTGCGCGCGGCCTTGCCGACGGCCGGACCTGACGACCGGCTCGACTGGATGAAGACCTGGGGGTTGGCGCAGCCCGCCGCGCTGAATGCACTGGAGGCGATGTGGCGCGGCAGGCCCGGCGTGCAGGGTCGTGATGCAGCCGAACGGCTGTGGGCCGCAGCCCAGGCTCATCTGCAACCGCTGCAAGCCGAACGCCAGCGCACATTGGCCGACTGGCTGGCGCTGCTGCGTGAACGCCTGCAGGCCGACGGCAGCTACGACCGGTGGCTGGAAGACGACGCCGGCGCACAGGTTTTGACGGCCTTGGGCTGGACCGCGGGCGCGCCCTGGCTGCCCGCCGCGCAACAAACATGGCTGGAGCTGCCCGGCTTCATCGCCTGGGTCGAGACCACGCTGGAGCAGCAGCCTTTTCTGCCGCTGCCCGACCCCGGCGCGCAGGTCGTGCTGACGCCGCTGGCGCGCGCCTTCGGCCGGCCGTTCGAGCAGGTGGTTATCCCGGGTGCAGACCATGTCCACCTGGGTTCCAGCGAGCCGCAGCCCACGCTGATCAGCGATGCGCTGGCGCAGGCTTTGGGCCT
Organism: Betaproteobacteria bacterium; assembly: GCA_043716645.1. Lineage (GTDB taxonomy): Bacteria > Pseudomonadota > Gammaproteobacteria > Burkholderiales > Burkholderiaceae_C > Rubrivivax. Next base: position 10,063 of record JAYSYH010000142.1, read on the forward strand.
GGACCACCGCGCCGCGCGCCGCGCGCAACGCCGTCTGGCGCTGGCCCAGGTGCTGCGCGCACCCAGGGTCACGCTGCTGCGCCGACGCCGCGATGGTGACGAACTGCTGGCCGACAGCCCCGACGTCGAATGGCTGCTGTTGGCCCGCGGCCGTGCGGTGGCGCCGGGTTCGCCGCCTGGTTTGCCGCCGGGTTTGCAGCAGTGCGCGCCGGCCTGGCCGGCGCGCGACTGGCAGCCGGCGCGGCGCCAGGTGCTGCGGCAGGCCGTTGCGCGGCCGCTGCCTGTGGCTGCAGCGGCCTTGCCGGCAACGCTGAGCGCCAGCCGGCTGGAAGCGCTGCGCGACTGTCCCTACCGCTTCTACTCACGCGCCGTGCTGCGGCTGAACGAGGCCGAAGAAATCGAAGCCGGCCTGGCCAAGCGCGACTACGGCACCTGGCTGCACGCCGTGCTGCACCATTTCCACAGCCAGCGCCTGCACGTTGCGCACGATCCGGGCGACCTGCAACAACTGCAGCAAGCCGCCGACGTGGTGACCCAGACGCTGGGCCTGTCGCCCGGCGAGTTGCTGCCCTTTCGCGCCAGCTTCGAGACCTTTGCGCCGGCCTATGTGGCGTGGCTGACCGAGCGTGAGGCACAAGGCTGGCAATGGCACAGCGGCGAGACCGATCACCTGCTGGCCATGCCTGGCTTGCCGACCTTGCAGCTGAAGGGCCGAATCGACCGCTTCGACCTTGGCCCGGCCGGCAGCAGCCAGGTGCTGGACTACAAGACCAGCAGCACGGCAATGCTGAAGGACCGCGTGCGCGACCCGCTGGAAGACACGCAGCTGGCCTTCTACGCCGCGCTGCTGGGCGCACCCGACACGCTGCGCGCGGCTTACCTGTCGCTGGACGATGCGCAGGCACCGCTGCTGATCGAACACCCGGCAGTGCACGATTCGGCGGCTGCCTTGCTGGAAGGCTTGACGGGCGAATGGCAGCGTTTGCAGCAGGGCGCTGCCTTGCCTGCGCTGGGCGAAGGCCGGGTCTGCGAAACCTGCGAAGCGCGCGGCTTGTGCCGTCGCGACCATTGGGGGTCGGCATGACCGCCGCCGCTTACCGCGTCAATGAAAAGCCGGCTAGCGCCGAGGCCTTCTATACCGTGGCCTGCGACTCACGCCGCAGCGTGGTGGTCGAGGCCTGCGCCGGTGCCGGCAAGACCTGGATGCTGGTGTCGCGCGTGCTGCGCGCCTTGCTCGACGGCGCCCAGCCGCAGCAGATTTTGGCCATCACCTTCACCCGCAAGGCGGCCGGCGAAATGCGCCAGCGGCTGGACGAATGGCTGCTCGCTTTTTCCGATGCCGGCTGCGACACGGCGGCTCGCATCGAGGCCCTGCGCCAGCGCGGCGCCAGCGCGGCCGAGGCCCAGGCGCTGGCACCGGCCCTGGGCGGGCTGCAAGAAGCGCTGTTGCGCGGTGGCCGCAGCGTCGAGGTGCGCACCTTCCACGCCTGGTTCGCGCAGCTCCTGTCGCACGCGCCGTTGTCGCTGCTGCAGGGCCTGCAGTTGCCGGCTTGCTACGAACTGCTGGAGGATGCCAGCACACTGCGCGACGCGTTATTCCGCCGTTTCCACCGTCGTGTCCAGGCTGATGCCAACCTGCGCGCCGACTACCTGGCGCTGGTCGCGCGCCACCGCCGTGACACGCTGCTGAAGTGGCTGGCGGCGGCCTGGCAGCGCGCACCGGAATTCAGTCGCGCCGATGCGTTGGGCCATGTCGAAACTGCGGTGCCTGCGGCCGCTCATTGGTGGCCCGAATGTGCCGGTCTGGCCGACCCCGCCGAGCTGCTGTACCGCGCGCCGCTGGTGCACGACATCGACGGGCTGGCGCGGCAACTCGGCGCCGCCGGCAAGGCCAAAGCCACGGCAGCGGCCGACGGCCTGCGCAAGGCGCTGGCGCTGGAGACGGCGGATGCCGGCAAGGCATTCGACGCCGCTTGGGCCGCGATGTGCACCGACAAAGGCGAGCCGCGCAAGCAGCTGGGCGACACGCCGCTGCAGCACCGCGTTCTGGCCGCGCTGCAGCGCGTTCGCGAGATGCGCCTGCAGCAGCAGGCCCACGTCGACCAGCTGCAGATGCTGGGCCTGACCCGTGTGCTGTTGGCCGAGTACGCCGAATTGAAGCGCCGCAGCGGCTTGGTCGACATGGCCGACCTGGAGCGCGTGGCCGAGGCTTTGCTGGGTGACAGTGAGAGCAGTGGCTGGGTGCAAGAACGGCTGGACCAGCGCCTGCGTCATGTGCTGATCGACGAGTTCCAGGACACCAGCCCGCTGCAATGGCAGGTGCTGCACGCCTGGTTGTCGGCCTACGCCGGCGCCGGCGGCGGGGCCAGCGGGCAGCGGCCGCTGGCGGTCTTCATCGTCGGCGACCCGAAGCAAAGCATCTACCGTTTTCGCGGCGCCGAACCGCGCGTCTTCGCCGCCGCGCGCGACTTCGTGCTGGGCGGGCTGGACGGCGCGCTGCTGCAGTGCGACCACACGCGGCGCAACGCGCCGGTGGTCATCGACGCGCTGAACAGCGTGTTCGAAGACGCCGCGCGGGTGGACGGCTGGGGGCCTTACCGCGCTCACACGACCGGCTCGGACGCGGCCGGTTCGGTGTGTCGCCTGCCGGGCGTGATGCGGCCAGCACGGGCGGCCCGAGCTTCGGCTTCGTCGGCTTCGCTGGTTTGGCGCGATTCGCTGAGCGTGGCCCGTTCCGAGCCCGACTTGCAACTGCGTGTCGCAGAAGCCACGCAGGTGGCAGCGGCCGTGGCTGACCTGGTGGCGCAGGCCGGCCTGCGCCCGGGCGAGATCATGGTGCTGGCCCGCAAGCGAGCCACGCTGGCCCTGGTGGCCGACGCGCTGGCCCGCCAGGGAGTGCCGCATGTGGTGGCCGAACCCCTGGCGCTGCACGAATCGCCCGAGGCGCTGGACCTGGTGGCGGTGCTGGATGTGCTGGCTTCGGCGGGGCACGACCTGTCGCTGGCGCGCGCGCTGAAAAGCCCGATCTTCGGCGCCAGCGATGACGACCTGCTGTGGCTGTCGCAGGCGGCGCGCGACAACGCGTCGGCGGGCGGCCGTGCGCTCACCTGGCGCGCCGCGCTGCTGGCAGCGCCGCCGGCAGCGCTGCCGAGCCCTGCATTGCAGCATGCGCAGCGGCTGATGCAGGGCTGGCTGGAGGTGGCCGACAGCCTGCCGCCGCACGACCTGCTGGACCGTATCGTTCACCAGGCCGACGTGTTGGCGCGGCTGGCCGCCGCCGTGCCGCCGGCACGCTGCGCGGCCGCGCTGCATGCGGTGCACGCGCTGCTGGCAGCGGCGCTGTCGCTGCAGGGCGGGCGCTACCTCAGCCTCTACCGTTTCGTGAGGGCGCTGCGGGCTGGTGCCGTGCGGGCGCACGCGTCGGCACCCGCGGCAGCGGTGCAGCTGTTGACGGTGCACGGCGCCAAAGGGCTGGAAGCGCGCGCCGTGGTCGTGGCCGACGCCGACCCGCAAGCCCGCACGCCAGGTCGTGGTGTGGTGCTGGTGGAGTGGGCCGTTGAAGACAGCGCGCCAAGCCGGGTGGCCTTTTTGCACAGCGAGTCGCGCATCCCGAAATCGCTGGAGGGCCTTTGGCAGCGCGAAACCGAAGCGGCAGCCCGCGAAGAGCTCAACGGCATGTACGTCGCGATGACGCGGGCCCGCGAATGGCTGATTTTCAGCCGCACCGAGCCCCACCGCGCGGCCAGTGGCCGGTCGTGGTGGCAGCGTGTAGCCACCTGTGCCGAGCGCTGGATGCCTGACCCGGCTGCAGCAGCCGCGCTGCCGCCGATGCCCGCCCAGGTTCCGGTGCTGCCCACGCTGCACTGGCAGGCGCAACCGGTTCCACCCAGGGCTGCCGCCGACGTGGCTGCCGCGCGACTGGGGCAGGCCGTGCACCGGGTGCTGGAATGGGCCGGCCGGCCGGGTTTGCCGGCTGGCGCGTTGGACCTGACAACCGCAGGGCGCGCTGCGGCTGCGGAATTCAGTTTGCTGCCGGCCGCAGCGCTGCGCGTGCCGCAGATCGCCGGGCTGATCCTCGGCAGCCCGGCCTGCGCGCGCTTTTTCGGCGGCGTGGCGTTGCGCTGGGCGGGCACCGAAGTGCCGGTGGCCAGCCAGGGTGAGACGCTGCGCATCGACCGCCTGGTGGCGTTGGCTGAAGCGGATGGCTCTAACGGCCCAGGCGGCCCAGGCGGCCCAGGCGGCCCAGGCGGCCCAGGTGGTCGGCTGACCTGGTGGGTGCTGGACTACAAACTGCACGGTTCTCCTGACGAACTGCCGGCCTACCGCGAACAGTTGCAGCGCTATGTGGAAGCGGTACAGGCGCTGCAGCCGGGCGACAGGGTGCGCGGCGCCTTCATCACCGGGCGCGGCGAACTGGTGGAAGCCTGACAACGAACAGCCGCACCGAACAGCCGGGCGTTTCGACCTCACTTTCAGCCACTGTCGAGCGGGGTGGCGCAGTTAAATACGCTGGCCATGTCCGCAGCCACCAGCGAAACCACCAGCGCCGACCGATCCCCCGCCGTGCGTTGGTTCGGCCGCTTGCAGTTGCTGCGTTTGCTGGGCAAGAGCGAGCGCACGTCGACCTGGCGGGTGGAAGACCCGCGCAGCCGCCAGGAACTGCTGCTGGTGCTGCCCCGCAGCCAGCCGGCCACGCCGCAGGCGCGTGAGCGCTGGCTGGACGTGGTGCAGCGCGCCGCGCGGCTCAACCATCCGCAGTTGGCCAGCACCGTGGACACTGGCGTGCAGGACGGCTGGCCGTTTGCCGTGTACGACCCGCGCGACGCCGTCACGCTGGCTGAACGCCTGCCCACCAAGGGCTTGGCCGGCAGCGAAGCCGCCGCCGTGATGATCCAGATCTTGCAAGGCTTGGCCTTCGCCCACGAGGCCGGCGTGGCTCACCACGACCTGCAGTTGAGCCAGGTGCTGGTCAGTGAAAACGGCGCGGTGCGGGTGGCCGGTGTCGGCATTGCAGCCGAGCTGGCGATGCGTGAAGCCGACGGCCCCGTTGCCGAAGCCAGCGCGCAGGCGGGGGCCCTGCGTACACACCGCGATGCAGCCGAGCGCGACGTGCTGGCCGCCGGCGTGGTGCTGCACCAGTTGCTGACCGGACAGAGACCGCTGGAAGAAGTGGATGTCGGCCGCGTGATCGGCCGCCTGCCGCCGTCGGGCCGCGAAATGATGCGCTTGCCCTTTGCCACGGCCCATCCCATTGCCGAACCGCTACGCGCCATCGCCAACCGCGCCACCGACCGCCAGCAACGCCAGCGCTACCGCAATGCACGCACGCTGCTGCAGGCGCTGGAAGGCTGGCAGGCCACCGACGGCGGCGTCAGCGGCGGCACGCTGGCGGTGCTGACCGAACGCGTGCGGCATGGCGGCGTGATGCCGTCGTCGCCCGGTGCCGCGGACCGCGCCGCGCGACTGACCCGCATGGCGCAACAGCACAACAGCGAGATGGCCGAGGTGGTGCTGGACGACCCTGCACTGTCTTTCGAATTGTTGCGCCAGGTGAACGCCGCGCAAGCCCGCAACGGCCGCATGGGCGCCGGCGACCCGGTGCTGACGATGCGCCGCGCCATCGCCTTACTGGGCCTGGAAGGCGTGCGCCGCGCCGCCGTGGCCATGCGCGAGTGGCCGGGCACGCTGGGCGACGAACAAGGGGTCGGTGCCGGCGAACTGCTGCGCCTGGTCGACCGCTGCAAGCGGGCGGGCCGGGTCGCGCAAGCGCTGCGCCCGACGGGCTACGACGGCGAGGTGGTCTACCTCGTCGCGCTGCTGCAGAACCTGGGCCGCCTGCTGGTGCACTACCACTTTGCCGACGAAGCCCAGCAGATCCGCCGCCTGATGCAGCCGGCGCCGTCACCGCGTGAAGGCGAGCCCGAAGAACCCGGCATGAATGAGGAAAGCGCGGCCTATGCCGTGCTGGGCACCGACATCGAAGGCCTGGGCGCCTCGGTGGCGCGGCAGTGGGGTTTCGACGACAGCGTGCTGACGATGATCCGCCGCCCACCGCTGGCCACCGCGGTGCACAGCGCGGGCACCGACTACGAAACGCTGCGCGTGGCAGCCGGTTGCGCCAATGAAGCGGTGGACGCGCTGAGCCAGCCGGCGCCGCGTGTGGCGGCCGCCTTGCAGCGCGTGCTGCAACGTTATGGCCGGCTGCTGAATATCGGACCGCGCGAGCTGCACGCCGCCTTGCAAGGTGGTGCACCGCGCGCGGCGGCTGACCACGTGGGCGCCGACACGGGTACCGGCGACACGCCGCCCGCCCCCCGGGCCTGACGTCGATCATGGTCGAAGCCGCCGCGGCCCGGCCGGCTCTGCTGGCCCGTTTTGAGTTACTGCGCGAGATCGGCCATGGCACCCAGGCCCGCGTCTGGCTGGCCCACGACCCGCGGCTGGACCGCAACGTCGCCATCAAGCTGCTGATGCTGGGCGGTGACACGCAGGCGCTTGCCGCCAGCCTGGCCGAAGCCCGTGCGTGCAGCCGGTTGACGCATCCCAACATCGTGCCGGTGTTTGAAGCCGACGAACACCAAGGTCAGCCGTATCTGGTTTTCGAGTACGTCGAAGGCCTGACGCTGGCGCAGGCGCTGCGCGTGCAGCCGGTGCGCGAGGCAGGCGAAGCCGTGGCGCTGATGCTGGGCGTGCTGGACGCGCTGGAAGCGGCCCACGAGCAAGGTGTGGTGCACCGCGACCTGAAGCCGTCGAACGTGCTGCTGGGCAGCGACGGCCGACCGCGGGTGATGGACTTCGGTATCGCGGCGCGCATCGTGCCCGGGCAGGATGGCGCGGTGGGACGCGTCGTTGGCACACCGGGCTATCTGTCGCCCGAAGCCGCGCGCGGCGCTGCACCCGTGCCGGCGATGGACGTTTTTTCAGCCGGTGCGCTGCTCGGTGAAATGCTGTGCGGCAGGCCGCTGCTGCAAGAACCCGACGCCGCCCGTGCCGTGGCCCGCGTTCAGGTCGAAGACCTGCTGCTGCCCGATCAACCCTTGGTGGACAGTCGGCTGCGCGGCATCGTGCAGCGGGCGCTGGCGCGCGACCCGGTGCAGCGCTACGACAGTGCCCGCGCCATGCGGGCCGACCTGCAGGCCTGGCTGACCCCAGATGCCGCCCCGGCCGCGGTGGCCAGTACGGGCCACGCGACACTGGAATTCCTGCTGCGCCGCATGCGCCACCGCACCGACTTCCCGGCGCTGTCCAGTGCGGTGGCGCGCATCCAGCGTGTGGCCACGTCGCAAACCGAATCCATCCGCGCGCTGACCGAGGAAATCCTGCACGACGTGGCGCTCACCCACAAGCTGCTGCGGCTGGTCAACACGGCGCATTACTCGGCGGTGTCGGAAGGCGGCGTGGGCACCGTGTCGCGGGCGGTGGCGCTGGTGGGCTTTTCGGGCATTCGCAACATGGCCCTGTCGCTGGTGCTGCTGGACCACATGCCCGACAAGACCCACGCCACGCAGCTGAAATTCGAATTCGTGCGGGCCCTGATGGTCGGCATGCTGGCGGCAGAACTGGCGCCGCAAAGCCCGGCTGGCGAAGAAGCCTTCCTCGGCGCGCTGTTCCAGAACCTGGGTCGCCTGCTGACCGAGTACTACCTGCCGGAAGAGGCGCTGCAGATCCGCCAGCACCTGGGCAGCGACACCGCCACCCCGGCCGCTCGCGAGATGGCGGCGCAGCGCGTGCTGGGTATCGGCTTCGATGAGCTGGGTGGTGGTGTGGCGCGCGCCTGGGGCCTGCCGGAAACGCTGCAGCGAGCGCTGCGGGCTCCGGTGGGCGATTTGCCCGCCAAAGACAGTGAGCGCGCCGCGCTGCAGGGCGTGGAACGGCTGCGTTGGTTGGGGCGCAGTGCCAACGCGCTGGTCGACGCACTGCAACTCGGTCCGGCAGACCCGCAAGCCTGTTACCGCGTGGCCGGGGTTCATGCGCCGGTGCTCGGCCTGACCGTGGCCGCGATGCTGGCCGCCACCGACACCGCCCGCCTGCGCTTGATCGAAGCCGTGCAGGTGCTGGGCCTGGCGTTGCCGCCGGGCTCGACGGCCAGGCGCCTGATCGAGCCGCCAGAGCCAGCGCGCGGCACGCCAGCCCCCGGCAGTCTGGCCGCCACCAGCGACGCGACAGACGCGGTGCAGTGGGGTCTGACCGCGCCCATGCCGTTGCCCGACCCGGCCCAGGAGGTGCTGGAAAAAGCCCTCGTTGCAGCGCAGGATGCATTGGCCCAGCGCAGCATGGATGTGAGCGAGTTGCTGCACCTGGTGCTCGATACGCTGCACCGCGCACTGAACCTGCGCAACGTGGTGCTGTGCCTGCGCGAACCGGGGCAGGGCGGACGCCTGGTGGGCCGGCTGGGTCTAGGGCCGGGTGGCGGTGAACTCAGCGCCGCCTTTCGCTTCACGCCCGACGCGGCAGCCACTAACGACCTGTTCGCCGTGCTGTGCGCGCGCGGCGCCGACCTGCTGGTGGCCGATGCCGGCACCGTGGCCGCCCGGCTGCCGGGCTGGTACCGCCGAGGCGTCGACGCGCCGACCTTCCTGCTGCTGCCGTTGATGGTCAAAGGCCGCTGCATCGGCCTGATCTACGCCGACAAGGCGCGCGTGGGCAGCCTGGTGCTGGGCGAAAAGGAACTGAGTCTGGTGCGGGCACTGCGCGACCAGGTGACCCTTGCCTTCGGGCGGACGGGGTGAGGGCGTGCTCGCCTGCGTGCAGCCGATGCGGCTGGCAGTTGCTGCGGTAGGCGGTGACCTCAGTAGGCCAGTGCTCCTGCTGGTGGTTGCCCCGGCAGGCGGTTGCCCCAGTAAGCTCGTACATCAGCCATGGCTCATGGCCATGATGGCTGCCACCGTCCCAAAGACCGAGGCCATCAACTCCAGCGATGTCACCGGTTTCAATTTTCCGGTCTGCAGTCCACGGTATATCTCCCCTGGGCTGAGATGATTCGTTCCGTCCTTGTGCCACTGCCATGCCTGTGGAATGACGTAAGCAACGTAAAGCAACAGCATCGCATGGCGCGCAGCGGCAAGCTCGCGAAGCTGTGGCAACAGCAGAAACGTCAAAGCGGCCAAAACAACCAGCAGATGACAGAGATCCCAGATTGCCGATTTCCAGGTGCGCATACCACAGCCCTTTCTCAATAGCACGGCATGGGGTACCAATTCGTAACACCACCACGCCCTTCGACCAGCCATGTCCACGGGTCTGCGGTGGCACTGTCACCGGTTGATGGTGCTCCACATCCGCCGCCGCCGCCCGCCCAATCGCGCCATTCCATACAGCAGCCGTAATCGCCCCCTGACGACCCTAACGCAGCGGCGATGGGTCCCAGTTCCATAGGTGTTGAAAGATCTCTTTGTGCATTGCCTCGCTCGGTCGGTGTGACGGCGTCGATGATCGGCTGGACAACGGAACTGATGGTAGACCCTATGACCTGCCACAGCGTCGGTGCGTATGTCTCGATGAGAGGATCTACCACTAAGGTTCCAAATGCGTACCCGCCAGCATAATATAGCGAGAATCGCGGCGCCATGTACGAAATCGACTGGTGCAATGCGCCCTTAACACTCAGACTTCCATTGACGCCATTGCGGAAGCTTTCATAAATCTGTCTTGGCGACATGTCGACATTTGGTTCCATGGCGCCGATTCTTCCGTGCGGCGTTAGCGTTTGCCCGGGATTTGGCCACCAATAACCGCCCAGCGCAGACAAGAAAGAATCAATCTTCTTGGGTGCTACTCTGCCAAGCGCAGCGTAGATGGGCTCTGACCCAAAAAATGTGGCAATCCGTGCCAGACTTTTGATATCTAACCGTATCGCCAGCACATCGAGCGCCAATGGCGCGGTGCCGAACTTGGCCAGCGCGCCGCCGTAAAGGGCGGCCAGAGATGCCAATTCGCGGTCTTGCATATTCGCAATGACCCAGATAAGCCGAGCTGACGACATCTTCGCGTAGCTTTGCTCAATGATCTGAGCGAAATTTCGGTCTATCGCTGCGAACCAGCCATTTGGTGTGGTGCTTCCTTGCTCGAGCCGGTAACAGGTTCGGCTCAGGATTCGCAGGGTCAGTTCATCTGGCGCGGTTGCTACCGAATAAAGCGTGGGCTGCCGCAAGGTGCCGGCGAGGGTGGGGGAGTTGCGCCGCGCGCAGGAAGCCAACCCGCTGCAATCAGCCCAGAAGCCCCGCCCAGAAGCAAACGTCTATTTACAAAGAAACTCATTTTGATAACTCCTTAATTGATGGCAAATCAAGCGTACGCCTCAATCGCACAAAAGTGCGATTTGTTTACTTGTCAATGTCATCAAACTAGGGGGTTGTTTCAACGCGGGGGCGTGGAAGCGCCGACGTTTCTGCTGCTGCCGCTGATGCTGAAAGGCCACCGCATCAACTTGGTCCATGCCGACATTGCCCGATTGGGCAGCCTGGTGCTGGGAGGCAAAGGATTGAGCCTGGTGCGGGCGCTGCGCGACCAAGTGACCCTGGCCTTCTGGCGGACAGGGTGACGAGCCTTACCCCCGGCACTGGTCGCAACGCTAAGGGCTGCTTGGTTCCCCACCTGACCCGGTTGGGCGCGCTTCCATGCGGGGAGGCCCGTCGCTAGCGATTCTAGTCGGGCCGGGCTTGGCCGGGTTCTGGCCGGGTTCTGGCTTCGCCAGCCCGCTGTCGATCAGCGCAACTGCAGTGCGTCGCCGCTGTAGGTCACGGCCAACGGTTCGATGACCAACTGCTTCGCGCCCGCTTCCACGGCGCCGGCCACCCACGCCGCCACGCCGCAGGCGCGAGCGACGCCGACGGTGCGTTCGGCGTCTGCCGCGGCCACGAACAGCGCGAAGCCGGCGCCCATGTTGAAGGTGGCGTAGGCCTCGGCATCGTCGTGCTGGGCCAGTTGCTGGATGGTGCGCAGCACGTTCGGCACCGGCGGCACGGTGTGGATGCGGTAGGACAGCGTTCTCGGGTGGCGCAACAGCTTGCGCCAGCCGTGGCCGGTAATGTTGGCGGCGTAGTGCACGGCAATACCGGCGGTCCACAGCGCTTCGGTGACCGGCGAATACAGCGTGGTCGGCGCCAGCAGTGCGGCACCGTAGGTCAGGCCGGGCTCGATCTCGGTCAGGTAGCCCTGCTGCAGGCGTTCAGCCAGCTTGCGCGCCAGCGTCAGGCCGTTGGCATGGATGCCGCTGCTGGCCAGCAGCACGATGGCGTCGCCCGGGCCCAGTTTTTCGCCCAGGGTCAGGCGCTGCTTGGGGTTGACCAAGCCGGTGCACGAGGCTGCCAGATCGATGCGCCCGGCCTCGACGATGCCGGCCAAGGCCGGCGTTTCCCCGCCGCCCCAGGCCACCTTGCAGGTGTCGCAGGCGGCTTTCCAGCCCGTCACCAGGTCTTGAGCCCTAGCGCCGTCCTTGAACCAGTCGCTGCCCCCGGCGGCCCAGTAGGCCTGCACCACCAGCGGCGTGGCGCCGACGGTGATCAGGTCATTGATGGCCATCGCGATGGTGTCTTGCGCAATGCCGGCGTAGTACGGGCGGCCGGTGAGCTGCTGCATCTCGTCGGCCACCAGGGTCTTGCTGCCCAGGCATTCGATGATGCTGGCCAGGTAAAAGGGCCCGACATCGACCACATAAGCCGACTCGCCGCGCGACTCGGCCACTTCAGCAAAGCCATGGCCCGGCAGGTGGGCAGCCGTGGCGGCGGCGGCTCTTTGGGCGGCGACCTTCAGCGGGTCGATCAGGTCGTACTGAACGCCGGCTTGCTCGTAGCTCAGGGGCGTGGAAGGTGCGTATGTCATGCCGGCGATTATCCCCGGCCGCCTAGAATCCAGCCGATGTCCTACGTCGTCCTGGCCCGCAAATACCGCCCGCGCCGCTTCTCTGAAATGGTCGGGCAGGAGCACGTCGTGCAGGCCCTGACCAACGCGCTGCAGACGCAGCGGCTGCACCACGCTTACCTGTTCACCGGCACGCGCGGCATCGGCAAGACGACGGTCAGCCGCATCCTGGCCAAGAGTCTGAACTGCACCGGGCCCGACGGCAGCGGTGGCATCACCGCCGAGCCCTGCGGCGTGTGCAGCGCCTGCACCGAGATCGACGCCGACCGCTACCTCGACTACATCGAGATGGACGCCGCCAGCAACGGCGGCAAAGACGAGATCAAGGACTTGATCGAACGCGCGGCCTACAAGCCCAGCATCGGTCGCTTCAAGGTCTTCATGATCGACGAGGCGCACCAGTTGTCGAAGGATGCCTTCAACGCGCTGCTGAAGACGCTGGAAGAACCGCCCGAATACTTGAAGTTCGTGCTGGCCACCACCGACCCCGACAAGGTGTTGCCGACGGTGTTGAGCCGCTGCCTGCAGTTCAACCTGCGGCCGATGGCGCCCGTTACGGTGCGCGAACACCTGCAGCGCGTGTTGGCTGCAGAAAACGTACCGGCCGACGACGGCTCGCTGCGCCTGCTGGCGCGGGCTGCGCGCGGCAGCATGCGCGACGGCTTGTCGCTGGCCGATCAGGCCATCGCCTACGGCGGCGGCCAGCTTACGGAAATGGTGGTGCGCGCCATGCTGGGCAGCGTCGACCGCAGCCACGCGCGAAAGCTGGTCATGGCGCTGGCGCAGCGCGACGGCGCGGCGGTGCTGGCGACGGTGGACGGCTTGCGCGGCCTGGGCCTGTCGGCGCCCGGCACGCTGGAAGAGATCGCCCTGCTGCTGCAGCAGATGGCGGTCGAGCAGGCCGTTCCGGGTGCGCTGGACGATCAAGACCCCGACAGTGCCGACGCGCGAGCGCTGGCCGATATTCTGCCGCCCGATGAGACACAGCTGCTTTACAGCATGGCGCTGCACGGGCGCGCGGAGCTCGGCTTGATGAGCGACGAGTACGGCGCATTGACGATGGTGCTGCTGCGCTTTCTGGCCTTCCCGGCAGCAGGTGCAGCGGCTCCGCGTGGCGTGCTACCGCCCCGGGAGGCCCCGCTGGCTCCCCTGGCCCCACACGCCTCAATGGCCGCTTTGGCCCCGCTGTTGCCCGTCGCGCAGCTGTCCCGCGAGGCCCGCGAGGCCCGCGAATCCCGTGCCGCGCCCTTGCGCACACCGGCGCCGCCGGCCATGACTGTGTCGACGCCGGTGATGCCGCGCGCCAGCCAGCCTGCTGCCGCCGCGCCGCCCTGGGACGTGAGCCCGGCCGCGCCGCCGCCCATCGCTGCCGAGCCGCCGGCGCCGGCTTTGATGGCCGGGCCCGTGGCTGGCAGCGAACTCGGCGATCGCTGGTACGCCCTGGTCAAGCCGCTGTGCGAACAGGGCCAGCTTGCCGCGCTGGCGCGCGAGCTGGCGTTGCAGGCCGGCTTGCGCGCCATCGACGAGGCGGCCGCGCCGCCACGTTGGCAGCTGACGGTCGAACGCGAATCGCTGCGGGCCGCCCCGTTGCGCGACAAGCTGGCAGCGGCACTGCAAGCCGCTTTGGGTCATGCGGTGGAACTTGACCTGCAAGCCGGTACGCCCGACGACAGCCCGGCCCGCCGTGACGCTGCTGCGCGCCTGCGCCGCCAGGCCGAAGCCGAAGCCGCCATTCAGGGCGATCCGGTGGTGCGCGAACTGCTGGCCCAATTCAAGACCGCGCGCATCGTGCCGGGCTCGATCAGACCGATCTCGAACTGAAGAAGGAAACACACCATGATGAAGGGTCAACTCGCCGGCTTGATGAAGCAAGCCCAGGCGATGCAGGACAACATGAAGCGTGCTCAGGATGAGCTGGGGCTGATCGAGGTCGACGGCCAGTCGGGCGCCGGCCTGGTCAAGGTCACGATGACCTGCAAGCACGCTGTCAAGCGTGTGGTCATCGACCCCAGCTTGCTGGCCGACGACAAGGACATGCTGGAAGACCTTGTCGCTGCCGCCTTCAACGATGCGGTGCGCCGCGCCGAAGAAGTCAGCACCGAGAAGATGGGCAAGCTGACGGCCGGCATGCCTTTGCCCCCGGGTATGAAGTTCCCGTTTTGATCGGGGTGTTCAAACCAAGGCCAGGCACGGAACCGGCTTCGCCGGGCCGACGCCTGAGCCGGTCGAGGGACGCGACCGGCCCTCGTGCCGTCCAAGTCCGCGCAGGCGGACTTGGAGCCGCGGCACTCGGACCCCTCGAGGGGTGGCGAAGGCGCGTAGCGACCAGCCTGGAGGCTCCCGTTTGAGCGAAATCGCGCTGCAGGGCCTGGTCGACGCGCTGCGTCGGCTGCCTGGCGTCGGCGTGAAGTCGGCGCAGCGCATGGCCTTTCACTTGCTGCAGCATGACCGCGACGGCGCGCTGCGCCTGTCACAGGCACTGAGCAGCGCGGTGGCGCTGACACGGCATTGCCAGCGCTGCCACACCTTCACCGAAGGCCCTATCTGCGGCACCTGCCTGGACCCGCGGCGCAACGACCGCCAGCTGTGTGTGGTGGAAACGCCGGCCGACCAGGCCGCGCTGGAACGCAGCGGCAGCTACAAGGGCCTGTACTTCGTGCTGATGGGCCGGCTCAGCCCGCTGGACGGCGTGGGCGCGGCCGACATCGGGGTGGCCGACCTGTTGGAGCGCGCGGGTGACGGCGTCGTCGAAGAGGTCATCCTGGCAACGGGCTTCACGGCCGAAGGCGAAGTCACCGCGCACGCGCTGGCTGAGGCGCTGAAGGCATGCGGCATCGCGGTGACACGGCTGGCGCGCGGCGTGCCGGCGGGCAGCGAACTGGAATACGTCGACCTGGGCACCATCGCGCACGCAATGGGCGACCGCCGCTAGCTCAGTCGGCGACCGCCGCGCGGTAGGCGTGCCACGAAGCATGCCCGACCACCGGCCCGACGATCAGCAGCCCAGCAAACCACGGCAGCATTGCCAGGCCCACCACCATGGCGATCAGCAGCGCCCACCACAGCAGCACGGCGGGTTGCGTCAGCACCAGGCGCATGCTGGTCAGGCCTGCGGTGATGGCGTCGGTCTGGCGGTGCAGGATCATCGGCATGGCGACCACGCTGATGGCGTAGATTAGAGACGCGAACAGCGCGCCCACCGCGCCCCAGACCAGAATAAAGACGATGTTGTCGGGCGACAGCAGCGCCAGTAGTGAACCCTTGAAATCGGGCATGCCGTCAAAGGTGACCGCAAAGACCACCATCGTGCTGCGCGCCCACAGCATTTCCAGCAGTAGCAACACCACGCCGAAGATGCCCAGCTGGCTGGTGCGGGTGCGCCAGGCCAGCACCGAATCGGCACAGCCGGGTCGGGCGCCGATTTCCAGTTGCTGGCTGACGCGGTACAGGCCCAGGCATAGAAAGGGGCCGACCAGCAGGAAGCCACCCGACAGGGCCAGCACGTAGGCCGGCGAGCTGTCGAAAACTGCCACCAACGCCCAGCCCATGACCATGAAGCAGCCGCCATAGAACAGGCCGATACCCGGCGCGGCGAGGAAATCGCGCCAGCCCAGGACCAGCCAATGCAAAGGTTGTGCGAAGGTCAACGTGCGCAGCACGATGGGCACGGCGCGGGTTTCGCCGGGCGGCAGGTAGGCGGTTTCTGCGGGCGTGTCGGAACTGCCTGGGGGGGGTGAAGCGGGAATGTCGTTCAAGGTGCACACCGGTGGCGAAGCCCGCCCGATGGCGGGCTGGCGCCCGTCACGCCTTGGCGCGCTTGACGCGCCACAACTCGTCCAGCACCAAGCAGATGGCGCCGAGTGTGATGGCGCTGTCGGCCACGTTGAAGGCGGGAAAGTACCCCCCCGAGAACAAGACTTCCAGCACCCGAAAGTGGAACTGCAGGAAGTCGACGACATAGCCGTGCAGCGCGCGGTCGATGACATTGCCCAAAGCGCCGCCCATGATCATGGCCACCGCGAAGCAGAACAACTTTTGCGTCGGGTGGTTGCGGATCATCCAGACGATGAAGCCCGACGCCGCCAGGCCCAGGCCGATGAAGAACCAGCGCTGCCAGCCCGAGCCGTCGGCGAACATCGAGAAAGCCGCGCCCTTGTTGTGCGCGCGCACCAGGTTGAAGTAACCGGTGATGGTGCGGCTGTCGCCGTACTCGAAGGCATGCATCACCAGTATCTTGGTGATCTGGTCGACCAGGATGACCAGCAGCGCCAGCCCCAGCCACAGCGCCAGGCCGCCCCAGCTGCTTCGGTTGCGCGCCATGGTCAGGCGACGCTGCGGACTTCACCCGCGCCGTACAGGTTGCTGCTGCACCGGCCGCAGATCGTCGGGTGGGCCGCGTCGCTGCCCACGTCGTCGCGGTAATGCCAGCAGCGTTCGCACTTCGCTGCGCTGCTGGCCTGCACCGTGGCGCTGAAGGCGTCGCCTGCGGCCAGTTCGACTGCCGAGGTGATCAGCACGAACTTCAGGTCGTCGCCCAGCGCGAGCAGCAGTGCGTGGTCATCGGCGGTGAGGGTCAGGGCGATGTTCGCCTGCAGCGACGAGCCCAGGCCACCCGCTGCGCGCAGTGCTTCGATGTCCTTGTTCACGCCGTCGCGCAATTCGCGGATGCGCGTCCACTTCGCCAGCAACGCGGCATCGGGCGCCTCGAACTTGCTGAAGCTCTGCGTGAAGACCGAGTCTCCGCCGTCGAATACCTTCCAGGCTTCTTCGGCCGTGAAGCTGAGGAAAGGTGCCATCCAGCGCAGCATGGCGTGCGTGATGTGCCACAGCGCGGTCTGCGCGCTGCGCCGGGCGTGCGAATTCGGCGCCGTCGTGTAAAGGCGATCCTTCAGCACGTCGAGGTAGAACGAACCCAGGTCTTCGGCACAAAACACCTGCAACTTGGCCACCACCGGATGGAATTCGTGGACCTCGAAATGCGCCAGGATTTCCGTTTGCAGATGCGCCGTGCGCGACAAGGCCCAGCGGTCGATTTCCAACATCTGCGTCAGCGGCACGGCATGCTGCTTGGCGTCGAAATCGCTCGTGTTGGCCAGCAGAAAGCGCAGGGTGTTGCGGATGCGCCGGTAGCTGTCCACCACGCGGGCCAGGATCTTGTCGTCGATCGACAGGTCGCTGGAATAGTCGGTGGCCGCGCACCACAGGCGCACGATCTCGGCGCCGAGCTGGCTGGTGACCTTGCCCATCTCGACGAAGTTGCCCACGCTCTTGCTCATCTTGCGGCCGGCGCCGTCCACCGTGAAGCCGTGGGTCAGCAGGCCGCGATAAGGCGCGCGGCCTTGCAGCGCGCAGCCGATCAGCAGTGATGAATGGAACCAGCCGCGGTGCTGGTCGTGGCCTTCCAGGTACAGGTCGGCCTCGGGGCCGCTGTCATGAAAGCCGCGGTTGTCCGGCGGCCCCTGGTGCGAGCCGCGCAGCACGTGGCTGAAGGTCGAACCCGAGTCGAACCAGACGTCGAGGATGTCGTTGCTCTTGGCGTAATGCGCAGCTGAATTTTCGCCGGTCGCACCGAGCCAATCCGCCGCTTCCAACCGGCTCCAGGCCTCAACGCCGCCCTGTTCGACGAGCAGCGCCGCGCGCTCCATCAGCGCCAGCGTGTCGGGGTGCGGTTCGCCCGTCACCTTGTGCAGGAAGAAGGGCAGCGGCACGCCCCAGTTGCGCTGACGGCTGATGCACCAGTCGGGCCGGCCCGCGATCATGTCGCGCAGGCGGGCCCGGCCGTTCTCGGGGTAGAAGGCGGTCTGCTCGATGGCGGCCAGCGCCGTCTGCCGCAGCGTGCCGGGCGCCTTGTCGACGGTGAACACGCCCACGCCTTCGTCCATGCGCACGAACCACTGCGCGGCGGCGCGGTAGACCACCGGCGTCTTGTGGCGCCAGCAGTGCGGGTAGCTGTGCTGCAGACCGGCGGTGTTGAACAAACGGCCGGCATCGGCCAGCGCCTGCACGATCACCGGTCCGGCCTTCCAGATGTTCAGCCCGCCGAACAAGGGCAGCGCAGCCTCGTAGCGGCCGTCGCCCTGCACCGGGTTCAGGATCTCGTCGGTCTTCATGCCGTGCGCCACGCACGCGTTGAAGTCGTCCACGCCGTAGGCCGGCGAACTGTGGACCAGGCCGGTGCCGTCGTCGGCAGTGGCGTAGTCGGCCAGGTAGACGGGCGACAGCCGGTCGTAGCCGGCATCGACAGCCGCCAGCGGGTGGCGGAAGTTCAGCCCGCGGAGCTTTTCGCCCTTGACCGTGGCCAAAACCTTGCCTGTCAGGCCGTAGCGTTCCAGGCACTTGTCGACGAGCGCCTCGGCCAGCACCAGCAGCCCGCGTTCGGTGTCCACCAGCGCGTAGTTCAGCGCCGGGTTGAGGTTCAGTGCCTGGTTGGCCGGCAGCGTCCAGGGCGTGGTCGTCCAGATGACCGCAAATGCGTCCTTGTTCAGCGCCGGCAGGCCGAAGGCGGCGGCCAGCTTTTCGGGCTCCGCAGCCAGGAAGCCGACGTCCACCGTCACGCTCTTCTTGTCGGCGTATTCGATCTCGAACTCGGCCAGCGAACTGCCGCAGTCGAAGCACCAGTACACCGGCTTCTGGCCGCGGTAGACGTAGCCGCGCTCGACCAGGCGCTTCAGCACGCGGATCTCGCCGGCCTCGTTGGTCTTGTCCATCGTGCGGTAGGGGTGGGCCCAGTCGCCCAGCACGCCCAGGCGCTGGAAGTCGGCCATCTGCTGGGCGATCTGCTCGGTGGCGTAGGCACGGCTCAGGGCTTGCACCTTGTCGCGCGGCAGGCCGCGGCCGTGGTCTTTCTCGATCTGGTTTTCGATCGGCAGGCCGTGGCAGTCCCAGCCCGGCACGTAGCGCGCGTCGAAGCCGGCCAGCTGGCGGCTCTTGACGACCATGTCTTTGAGAATCTTGTTGACCGCGTGGCCGATGTGCAGCTTGCCGTTGGCATAGGGCGGGCCGTCATGCAGCACGAACAAAGGCGCGCCGATACGGGCGTCGCGCAGGCGCTTGTACAGGCCGCCATCCTGCGCGGTGTCGTTCCAGCTCGCGACCCAGCTGGGTTCGCGCCTGGGCAGGTCGCCGCGCATCGGGAAGGGTGTGTCGGGCAGGTTCAGCGTGCTGCGGTAGTCGGTGGCAGCGGGCGTGGCGGCGGTCGGCTCGTTCATGGCAGATCCTCGGGGCCGCAAGGGCGCGGCAGGCGGTTCAAGCGGGGCGATGACGCCATGCGGCGGCACCCGGTGCCGGAGCGTTCACCGATGACGGTGCAGGCCCGGCCTTCAGCGCACGATCAAGGTGATCAGCGCTGGGTCCGAATAATTCGGTCGCGCGTGCCTTGCCGGTGGGTGGTGGCGTACCAACGAAAGCGCAATGACGGCGGCTTGAACATGCACTAGATTCTAAGCGGCGACTATGCCGCAGCCAGCGTTGCCGCCCGCGCATGCCAAGCCATGGCCGCTGCCGTGTCGCGGGCGATGCCCTCGCGCAGCGCGTCCAGACCCTCGTACTTCAGCTCGTCATGCAGCTTGTGCAGCAGTTCCACCCGCACGCAGCGGCCGTAGCCACCGTCGCGGCCCAGTGCTTCCGGCCAGTCCAGGCAATGCACTTCCAGCAGCACGCGGCCGTTGTCTTCCACCGTGGGCCGCACGCCCAGGCTGGCCACACCCGCCAGTGGCGCATCGGCCAGGCCGTGCACGCGCACGACGAAGATGCCGCTGACGGCCGGCCGCGGATGGCCGAAGCGCAGGTTCAACGTGCGAAAGCCCAGGCTGCGCCCGAGCTTGGCGCCGTGCACCACGTGGCCGCTGATCGCATAAGGCCGGCCCAGCAAGGCTTCGGCTTGCGTCATGTCGCCAAGGCGCAGCGCTTCGCGCACGGCCGAGCTGGACACACGCAGGCCGTGCACCTCGTAGCTCATCATCCGCGCCACGTCGAAGCCCGCCCGGCCCGCCGAAGCGGCACCCGCCGCATCCAGCAGCGCGTAATCGCCGGCGCGCTTCGCACCGAAGCTGAAGTCGTCGCCGACCAGCACGTAGCGGGCGCGCAAGCCGTGCTGCACAACGTCGTGGATGAAGGCCTGTGGTGACATCGCGGCGAAGGCTGCATCGAAGCGCTGCACCACGACATGGTCGATGCCGCAGCGCTGCAGCTCCAGCAGCTTGTCGCGCAGAGTGGCAATGCGCGGTGGCGCCAGTTCGGGTCTGCCCGCCAGCCGGGCGAAATGGTCGCGCGGGTGCGGCTCGAAGGTCAGCACGCAGGACGGCAGGCCGCGGTGCCGCGCTTCGCTGGTCAACAGCGCCAGCATGGCTTGGTGGCCACGGTGCACGCCGTCGAAATTGCCTATCGTCACGGCGCAGCCGGCCACGGCGACTGCTGGAGTCACGGCGCAGCCGGCCGGCACATCGGCGTCCGTCCAGTGGTAGCTGCGGTGAATCTGCATGGCGACTAATTATCCCGGTGGCAAGCCCAGCAAACGCCGGTACAGCGCCAGGTAGCCGTCGGCCGCGCGGTCCCAGTCGAACTGCGCGGCGTGCTGGCGTATCGCCGCGGCGCGGCCCGGCCGCGCATGACGTGCCAGGCCCCGTTCGATGACGGCCCGCATCGATCGCGGGTCGAAGTCGTCGAAATAATCGGCCGCCGTGCCACCGATCTCTGGCAGGCAGGTGCGCCGCGCCAGAAACACCGGCTTGCCAAAGTGCATGGCCTCGATGGGCGGCAGGCCGAAGCCCTCGGTCAGCGATGGGAAGACAAAGCCGGTGCACTGCGCGTAAGCCCAGGCCTTCTGCGCATCGTTGATGCCCAGGTGGAACTGCAGGTTGGGCAGCTTGACGGTGGCGCGCAGCTGCTTGGCGTCGTCGCTGGGTGGGCCGCAGAGCACGAAGGTCATCGCGGGCCAGGCGCGGGCCAGATCGATGATGGCCTGCGGGTTTTTCGACGGCGACATGCGGCTCAGGTGGAAGAGAAACGGCCGCGTGTCGTTCAACGCCCAGCCGGGCAGCGGCGCCCGCGCTGCACCGACGAAGCTGCGCGCGCCGTTGTGGATGACCTGCAGCGGACCGGTCCAGCCCAGGTGGCGGCGCACGTCGTCGGCGGTGTACTGGCTGATCGCCACCACCTCGTCAATGCGGCGCATCAGCGCATGCGTGCGGCGGTGGTGGCGCCACTTTGAAAATGCGTTGCTGCCGATCACGTAGTTCAGGTCGTGCACCGTCACCACCCGCGCATGGCTGCCGGCTTCCATGTTGGGTGGCAGGTTCTTGTTCAACTGGTGCAGGCTGTGCCACAGCGCATACGGCTGCGGCCGAAGGTGGCGCAGCCGCTGCCAGCGGTTGACGTGCAGATAGCCCACTTCGCGGCCGAACAGGCCGTCGAGCTTTTCGCGCAGGTGGAAGTCGATGTGGATGCCGTGCTGTTCGCGCCAAACCGGCGCGATGGCGGCCATGCGCTGACCGATCTGTAACGAGAACTCGCCCAGGCCGTCGTGCAGCGCGCCGATGTTGCCCAGGCTGATGCCAATGCGGCGCTCCCGGCGCTCCCGGCGGTCCCCGCGCGCCCCACGTTCGGCGCCTTCGGCGCGTTCGGCGAGTTCGGCGCGCGCAGCGGTTGCAGGGTCTGCGGGGTCAGGGCGCTCGCGGCTTGGATTCATCGGCGGGCAGTGTATCGACGCCGTTCGCTGTGCTGCGTCGTCGTGCTGCGTCGCTGTGTTGCCTATGCGCTCAGGCTTTGTGCGCCTGGAACTCCCAGACCAGGTGGCTGTTCTCAGCGCGGCGCGCGCGGCGCCGCAGCCGATAGCGGCGCATGAAGTCGGGGGGGTCCAGCGGTTCGTAGTCGAACTCGCCGCCCTTGGCCGGCAACACGCGCAAGACCGAAAAATCTCCGTGGAAGCCGTACATCCGCGCCAGCACGTCCGGCCGCGTGAAGTAGAGGTGGCTGTCGCGGGTGAGGATGTTGACGTGGGTCGGGTCCTGGAAGGCTGCCGGGTGCGGATAGGCCGGCGTGCAGGCATACAGCCGGCCGCCCGGCACCAGCACGCGCCAGATCTCGTTCATCAACTCGACGAAAGGGAAGCGCGTGCTGCTCGCCGTCGTTCCGGGCAGCACCCGCGGCATGTGCTCCAGGAAGTCGTAGGCCGAGACCGAGTCGAAGTGGCTGTCGGGATACGGGATGCTCTGCACGGCCAGGTTGGCCTGCCGGACTTCGACGCGCCCGGGCTCGTGGTGGGCGCGGATGTCCACGCCATGCAGCTCGTCGCAGCCGTAGGGATTGCGTGGCCGCGTGCCGCAGCCGAGGTCAAGGTGTCGGGTCAGCGGTGGCAATTTGCATCCAGGTTTGTTGCAGCGTCACCCGCGGCGGGTCAGCCCAGCCGAAGTTTTCTGCGTCCAGCGTCAGGTTGGGGCTGTAGGCCGGATCGCGGTCCAGCAACGGGCCCCACCGCGCGCGGAAGGCGGTGCGTTCGGCCTCGAAACGCGGCCGCCGCGCGGCGTTGCGGTCGCTGCCGCGACTGACCGACTCGTGGTGCAGCAAGACGGCGTGCGGCGTGTACAGATTGCGCAGTCCGCGCTGGCGTAGCCGCAAGCAGAAGTCGATGTCGTTGAAGGCCACCGCGAAAGCCGCTGCGTCCAGGCCGCCAACGGCTTCGTAGTGCGAGCGGCGCACCGCCAGGCAGGCGGCGGTCACGGCGCTGATTCGCTGCAGGCTGAGGGCTCGTCCGAGATAGCCGCCGTCGAATTCGCCGAGTCGCTTGTGCCCGTGGCCGGCGCCGCCGCCGATGCCCAGGATGACGCCAGCGTGCTGCACGCTGCGGTCGGCGTACAGCAGACGCGCACCCACCGCGCCGACACCAGGCAGCGTGGCCAGACTCACCATTTCGCGCAGCCAGTCGCCGTCCACGACCTCGACGTCGTTGTTCAACAGAACGATGACGTCGCTGTCGCAGGACGCCACCGCATCGTTGTTCAGCCGGGCGTAATTGAAAGGACTGTCGTCGCGGCGCACCCGGAAGCCGGGCAGCCTGGCCAGCTCGTCCAGGTGCCGCAGGCAGGCGGGATCGTCGGACCCGTTGTCGATGACGAGGACCTCGTAGTTCGGGTAATCGGTCTTGCTGCGCAGGCTGCCGATGCAGGTGCGCAGCAGATCGAGGCCATTGCGCGTGGGGATCACGATGCTGACGCTGGGCGCCGGTTCTTGCAGTGCGAAGCGCACACGCACGCCCGTGGCGGTGGCGACAGCGTGGCCGCGCGTCCCGGTACGCTGCAGGTGCTGGTTGACGGCCGTGGCGTCGGCGTCGGGCGGCGGGGCACCGGCAGCCTGATGCAGCAGCACGTGCGGCACGTGCACCACCTGGGCCTCTGTCAGACCGGTCGTGCCTTTCAGCATGCTGTCGTGGGGCCCGCGCGCGCCACCGGCGAGCGCACTGCGCAGATGCCGTGCCTGCCACAGCGCTGGAGCGCCGATGCAGTCGTCCGCCAGCAGAAGTTCGGGGTTCCAGTCGCACTTGAAGGCTGGTGCCTCACGCGTGCCGTAGCGCCGCAGGGTGTCGTGATCGGCGTAGACCAGCACCGCCTGTGGATGGTGCACCGCAGCTTCGACCAGCAGCAGCAGCGCGTGCGGCCGCCAAAGCTGGCCCGCGGTGGCAATGACCCGCCACGGCGCGTCGTCGTCGGCGTTGTCTCCGGCCAGGCGCCAGTTTGGGTAGATCTGGGCTTTCAGGCTGTCCAGCGTTGTCGCGTGGGCGCTGTCGCTCTCGTTGCCGTTCATGGCGGTGCCGATCTGGGCACCCGCCGGCCGCAGGTCCACGCTGACCCAGGGGCGCTGCGGCAGCGCATCCAGGCGGGCGTGCAGGGCGGCGAGGGCGGCTTCGTCCAGCTGGTCGTGGCGGGCCCACCACGAGGCATAACCCGTCTGTCTGGACAGTACACGGCGGTGCAGACGACGCCGGTTCAGCAGCCACAGCCAGCGCTTGAAGGCAGAAAGTCGGGAAGCGAGGGACATGCGGGCAGATGGCTCGGAAGTTTTTTGAACTGTAGCGCCCGACGCACAGCGCCCAGCGATTCAGTGCCGCCGCCGGTCAGTGCAGCCTCAGCTGTCCGGACAGCAGACCGTCAAGACAGCTCCGCCTCCTCGACCCAGCGCCAGGCACCCGGCGCCAGTGCAGGGGTGATGGCCAGCCCGCCGATCCGGCTGCGGTGCAGCGTCTGAACCCGGTTGCCCACTGCCGCCAGCATGCGCTTGACCTGGTGGTACTTGCCTTCGGTCAGGGTCAGCGCCAGTGCGCACTCTGCAGTGCGCTCGGCGGCTGCGGCGCGGACCGGCGCGGGGTCATCGTCCAGCACCACGCCGGCAAGCAGGCGCTGCAGTTGCGTGTCGTCCACCGGGTGCTTGGTGCCCACCTCGTAGACCTTGGGCACGTGGTGCTTGGGGCTGGTCAGGCGGTGGATCAACGCGCCGTCATCGGTCAGCAGCAGCAGACCGGTGGTGTCCTCGTCCAAGCGGCCCACAGGCTGCACGCCACGCGTGCGCAGCGGCACCGGCAGCAGGCTCAGCACGCTGGGGTGGTGCTTGGGCTTTTGCGAACACTCGTAGCCCGCCGGCTTGTGCAGCATCAGCAGCGCCTTCGCGCGGTAAGGCCAGGCACGACCCAGTACTTCAAAGACCAGACCTTGTGGCTCGAATTCTTCATGGGGGTCATCGATGACCCGCCCGCCCACCCGCACCAGGCCGTGCTGCAGCAGACCGGTGCAGTCGCGGCGGCTGCCGAAACCTTGGCTGAACAGAATCTGGGCGATGCGCATGGGCTGCTGCTTCAACAACCAGCGGCCACGTCGCGCGCTGCCGGTACGGCCGCTGCGGCACCGGTGGCGGGCAGTGAGGTGGCCGCCCGCACGGCATTGCGGATGGCCCGCGCCACCACCTCGGCGGCCAGCACGCCCAGCGCGGTGAGATCGCCGCCACCGCCGGCGCTGCCCGTTGCCAACGCGAAAAAAGCATCGCCGTCGTGCGGCGTGATCGGGCTGACGCTGCGTGCCAGGCCGTGGTGGGCCAGCGAGGCCAACTGTGTCGCCTGGGCCTTGGTCAGCAGCGCGTCGGTGGCGACGACGCCGATCGTGGTGGCCATGCCTGCCATTACCTGCGGCGGTCCTGCGCCGTTGAGCAAGGTCCGGTTGGCGCCGATCAGCCCGGCGCCATCCGCCGTGCGCGCGCCGGCGATGACCGCTCCGTATTCGTTGATGACATCGCCGATGGCATTTACCGCGACCAGCGCACTCACCGTGTAACGGCCCAGCCGCAAAGAAGCCGTACCGACGCCGCCTTTCATCGCGCGGGCGTTACCGTAAAGCTTGCCCACCGTCGCACCCAGGCCAGCGCCGAAGCAGCCCTGTTGCGGTGCCGATGCCGACGCCGCTGCGCAGGCTGTGTAGCCCGTTGCCGCATCGGGCCGGATGCGCGGGTCGCCGACCCACAGGTCGAAAAGTACCGCCGCCGGCACGATGGGCACGCGCACTGGCAGACCGGTGTGGGGGTTGGGTGCCGCGCCGACCACCAGGCCGTGGCCGCGTTCGTCGAGCCAGCGCATCACGCCACCGGCGGCGTCCAGACCGAAAGCACTGCCACCGGTCAACAGCACGGCGTGCACGCGGTCCACGGTGTTCTCTGGGCGCAGCAGGTCGGTTTCGCGCGTGCCCGGCGCGCCGCCGCGTACGGCAGCACCGCAGACCACGCCCGTCGGCTCTTGGCACAAAACGACGCTGCAGCCCGTGGCTCTCCCCGGGGCCGCAGCGTGGCCGACCGACAGGCCCGCGATGTCGGTGATCGCGCCAGGAGACAGAGAGCTATCCAGGCGTCCGGACCCAGCTTCCCGCTGCGGAACCGGCTTCGCCGGGCCGGTAGCGGACGGCCCCCCTAAGGCATAGCGAGCGCCAGCAAGGTTGGGGGCTCATGCAAACACGCCAGCCGTGTCCTGCATGCGATCGGACACTTCACCCAGGTGGTGCAGCGTGTCGCCCAGGCTCATCTCCAGCATCGTCAGGCGCTTGAAATAGTGGCTGGCGATGTACTCGTCGGTGCAGGCGATGCCGCCGTGCAGCTGGATGCATTGCTGGCCCACGAAGCGCATGCTGCTGCCCAGTTGCACGCGGGCCTGGCTGATGGCGCGGCGGCGTTGTTCGGTGGGCATGCCCATCTTCAAGCTGGCGTAGTAGCTCATCGAGCGGCCCAGTTCCAGCTGCATCTTCACGTCGGCGATGCGGTGGCGCAGCGCTTGAAACCCCGCCAGCGTGCTGCCGAACTGCTTGCGCGTGTTCATGTAGTCCACGGTCACGGCCACCAGCTTGTCCATCAGGCCGACTGCCTCGGCACATTGCGCGGCGATGCCGGCGTCCACCGCGTCTTCCAGCACGGCGTGGCCGTCGGTGGTGATCAGCGTGGCGGCGCTGGCCTTCAGCGTGACATCGGCGGCGCGTGCGCCGTCTTGTGTTGGGTAGCCGGTGACCTGAACGGCGCTGCGCTCGACCAGAAAAAGGGCAATGCCAGCGCTGTCGCTGTCGGCCCCGCCGATGTCATTCACCCGGGCCGGCACGATGAAGGCATCGGCCTCGTCACCAGCGGGGACCACGGTCTTGCGGCCGTCCAGCTGCCAGCCGCTGGCCGTCTGCACGGCCCGGGTGCTGACCTGCGTCAGGTGGTAGCGGGCCGCACGTTCCTGCAGCGCCGGCACCACCATCGCTTCGCCACTGGCCATGCCTGGCAGCCACTGCGCCTGCAGCGCTTCGGGCGCCACGGCCAGCAGGCGCGGCGCCATCAACGCGGCGAAGGTGTAGGGCGCGTTGACCAGGCCGCGGCCCAGTTCTTCACTGACCACCATGGCGTCGATGGGGCCCTGGCCCAGGCCGCCGTGGGCCTCAGGCACGACGAGGCCGGTCAGGCCCAGTTCGGCCAGTTCGGCGTAGACCGCGCGGGTCGCGCCACCGGCCTTGGCCAGCGCGTGGCGGCGATCGAAAGTGAAGCCCTTGTCGACCCAGCGGCGCACCGCGTCGCGCAACGATTCCTGGTCGTCGGAAAAATCGAAATCCATGTGTCAGCTCCCCAAAACCGTCTGCGCAACGATGTTGCGTTGCACTTCGTTCGACCCACCGTAGATGGTCGTCTTGCGCATGTTGAAGAAGGTGCCGGCGAGTGGCAGGATGCCCAGCGGCATGGCCAGGTCGCCCTGCCAGCCGGCGTCCATCGCCTCGTCCACCCGGGCGCGCGACAGCGGTCCGGCGGCCTGCATCATCAGTTCGGTGTAGCGCTGCTGGATTTCGCTGCCGCGGATCTTCAGCAAGCCGGCCACGTCCAGGCTCTGCTTGCCGTTCTTCTCGGCGCTCAACACGCGCAAGACCATCATTTCCAGCGCCACCACGTCCACTTCCAGCAGCGCAACCTGGTCGCGGAAGCGCACATCGTCGTAAACACCTTCGGCCTTGGCGATGCGTTTCAGGCGCTCGAGTTCGCGCTTGGCGCGGTTCACGTCGGCGATGTTGGTGCGCTCGTGGGCCAGCAGGTGCTTGGCATAGGTCCAGCCCTTGTTTTCTTCGCCGATCAGGTTCTCGGCCGGCACCTCGACGTTGTCGAACCAGACCTCGTTGACCTCGGGTTCGCCGTCCATCAGCACGATGGGGCGCACCGTCACGCCGGGGCTTTTCATGTCGATCAGCAGGAAGCTGATGCCCGTTTGCGGCTTGCCTTCGTTGCTGGTGCGCACCAGGCAGAAGATCCATTCGCCGTATTGGCCCAGCGTGGTCCAGGTTTTCTGGCCTTTGACGATGTACTTGTCGCCTGTACCTGTGGTGACCCGTTCGGCCTTGCACTTCAGGCTGGCCAGGTCAGAACCCGCGCCTGGCTCGCTGTAGCCCTGACTCCACCAGACTTCACCGCTGGCGATGCCGGGCAGGAAGCGCTTCTGCTGTTCGGCATTGCCGAAAGCCATGATCACCGGCGCGACCATCACCGGGCCAAAAGGGATGACCCGCGGGGCGCAGGCCAGCGCGCACTCTTCTTCGAACAGGTGCTTCTGGATGGCGTTCCAGCCCGGGCCGCCGAAGCGTTCCGGCCAGCCCCAGCCCAGCCAACCCTTCTTGCCCAGAATCTTGGCCCAGCGCTGCAGGTCGTCACGCGTCAGGCGCAGCGCGAAACGCACTTTGTGGCTGATGTCGGCGGGTAGGTTTTCTGCCACCCAGTCTCGGATTTGTTGGCGAAAGGCGAGTTCTTCGCCAGTGAAGTTCAGGTCCATGCGATGGGTGCTCCTGCGGTGGCGGCTACAACCCGCGTTTTTAGCACGACCGTTCTATTCGCAGCTGTCGCTGCTGGGACAAAACGGGCCCGGGTTTACCGCCGCTCGAGCCGCATCACGTCGTTGTCGCGGCGCATCTTCAGGCGGGCCAGGAAGCTGTTGCCCAGCAGCACCGTGGGCATCGCTTGTGGCATCACGGCGGCGCCGACATTGATCAATTCGAGTTCGCCGACACGCACCGTGTTCAGCATCACCAGCTGCACGGCCACCGGGCCGTTGGCGGTTTGCGTCAGCGCCGGGCGTGCCGTAGCCAGATCGATGCCCAGCCGTTCGGCCTGATCGCGCCCCAGTGCAACCAAGGTGGCGCCGGTGTCGACCATGAAGCTGACGGCCTGGCCGTTGATGGCGCCAGCGGCCGTGAAGTGGCCGCCCGGGCCGGCGGTGATGACGACTTCGCGGGCGCTGTTGCCGGCCGCGGGCGTACCGCCCAACTGGGCCGGCGTGGCACCCACGCGCAACTGCTGCCTGCGGCCCAGGTGTTCGACTTCAGCGTTGTCGTCCACCCATCGCAGCAGCTTCACGCCATCGGCCGACTCGCCCACAGCCAGGGTGCGCGGGCGACCGGCAATCACCAGCAGCGCGCGTTCGCCCATGCGACCGGCCAGCACCAGGGTTTGCGCCTGCAAGCCCGACGCCGCCGTCAGTGCCAGCGCCAAGCACACAGCGCGGCGGCGCTGCAGACTCATTCCCTGAAGTTGTTGAAGGAAACCGGCCACTCGGTGATTTCCTTACGCAGGATGGCCATCGCTGCCTGCAGGTCGTCTCGCTTCGCGCCGGTGACCCGCACCGCGTCGCCCTGGATGGCGCCTTGCACCTTCAGTTTGCTGGCCTTCAGCGCCTGCTGCATCTTCTTGCCGGCCTCGGCATCGACGCCGTTTTTCACGGCCACAGCCAGCTTGAGCTTGTCGTGGCTCATCTTCTGCGGCGTGCCGCTGAAATCGAGGAAGCGCACATCGACGTTGCGCTTGGTGAGGCGGCCGATCAGCACCTCGCGCACCTGCTGCAACTGGAAATCACTGTCGGCCCACAGCATCATTTCGCGCGTCTTGGGCGTGGGCGATGTCAGGTCGACCTTGGCGCTGGAACCCTTGAAATCGAAGCGCGTGCCGATTTCCTTGTTCGCCTGCTCGACGGCGTTTTTCAGTTCAACCAGATCGGGTTCGATAACGGCGTCAAAGCTGGGCATGGGCAGGTGCTGTCGGATGGCGGATGGGAGTCGAATATGCCCGAAAATAGCCTGATGCCTGTGTCTCTCATCCCCGTGCCGCTTGATGTGCAACACCGCGCCAGCCTGCGCGACTTCAACACTTTCGGCCTGCCCGCCGTGGCGCGCACGCTGGTGCGGCTACACAACGATGCTGACGTGCGCCGGGTCGTTGACCACCCGGACTACGGCGTGGCCTCGAAATTCATCCTTGGCGGCGGCAGCAACGTGGTGCTGACCCGCGACCTCGACGCCGTGGTGTTGAAGGTGGAAATCAGGGGCCGCCGCCTGGTACGCGAAGACGCCGACGCCTGGATCGTCGAGGCCGGCGCTGGCGAGAACTGGCACAGCGTGGTGGCCTGGACGCTGGAACAGGGCTGGCCGGGGCTGGAAAACATGGCGCTGATCCCGGGGCTGATGGGCGCTTCGCCGGTGCAGAACATCGGCGCTTACGGGGTCGAACTGAAAGACCGTTTCGACAGCCTGGACGCGGTCGACCTGGTCACCGGCCGAAGCGTCACGCTGGGTGCCGCCGAATGCCGGTTCGGCTACCGCGACAGCGTCTTCAAGCAAAGCAGTTTCGGCGGCCTGGCGGGCAAAAGCGTCATCACCCGAGTTCGCCTGCGCCTGCCCAAACCCTGGCAGCCGGTGCGCGGTTATTTCGACATCGAGCGCAGGATCGCCGAGACCGGCAACACGGCGCCCGACGCGAAGACCATCTTCGATTGGATCTGCGCCATCCGCCGCGCCAAGCTGCCCGACCCGGCCGTCATCGGCAACGCCGGCAGCTTCTTCAAGAACCCGATGGTCACGCCCGAACAGTGCCGCGACATCATCGGCCGCGACCCGGAAATCGTGCACTACGTGATGCCCGACGGCGCCATCAAGCTGGCTGCTGGCTGGTTGATTGACGCCTGTGGCTGGAAGGGCAAATCGGTGGGCCGCGCCGGTGTCTACGAGAAGCAGGCGCTGGTGCTGGTGAACCGTGGCGGCGCCAGCGGTGCCGAGGTGGTCACGCTGGCCCGCGCGATCCAGGAATCGGTGTATGGCCGCTTCGGCATCCGGCTGGAGGCTGAACCCATCATCGTGTAGCCGCCCGGGCGACTGCCGATGGGACTGCGGCGTGTGGCCGTGGTGGGGAGGCTGCCGCGCGGGCAGCTTGTTCCGGCGCCGCTTGCAACGCCAGCCGGGTGGCCCGCAACTGGGTCTCGAAGCAGGGCCGCCATGTCGTTCCGGTTGAGCGGAGTGGTCTTCGGCCACCAGCACACGCAACGGGCGCGGTGTGCCGCCAGCGGGCGTGGCCGAGAGGGTGACGTCCTCCACTTCCGCCGCTTCCGCCACTTCCGCCGCTTCCGCCACGTCGGACAGCGCCTGCAGCGGCATCCAGAAGGTGAATCGGCCGCCTTCGCCCAGGCGGCTGCGCACGTGGATGTCGCCGCCTATCCGGCGAGCCAGGCTGCGCGAAATTTCCAGCCCCAGGCCGGTGCCGCCGTGGCGCCGCAGCCGTGAACTGTTGCCCTGCATGGAGCGACTGAATAGCTGCGACTGGGTGGCCTCGTCCTTGCGAATGCCGATGCCGATGCCGATGCCGATGCCGATGCCGATGCCGATGCCGATGCCGGTGATGATGAATTCCAGCTGCGCGACCTGGCCGTCGGTACCCTGGCCGCCAGCGCCGGACGGCCCCCCGGCTCGATGGCAGCGCACGTCGAGCACCACCGCGCCGCAGCAGCCGCAGCGGGCTGCCGACCGTGCCCGTGACGTTGTCGTTGCCGTCGCGGTGGAGTCCGGGGCCCGGCATGGTGGCGCTTGCGGGTCAGTTGCCCTGCATCATGTCGCCCAGGTCCAGCCCGGTCAGCGCCTTGGCGCCGCGCACCAGCCAGTACATCAGACCCATCATCATCAGCATGCAGGGTACGGCGATGACCGGGTAGCTCAGCGCCGTCAGGTGGCCCAGTTCCTGGTTGAAGGCGGCCGTGCCGGCAGCGCTGGTAACCACCCAGCGCGCCAGCACGTAGTTGGCCACCGCCGAAAAGAAGAAGGTGCCCGCCAGCAGCACGGTGCCGGCGCGCAGGCGACGCTCGAAGGCGTCGGTGGTGCCGCGGGAGGCCAGCGCCAGGTGCACGCGGTCGACGTCAAACAGCGCGGCGTTGAAGACCATCACGCGGATCAGCGGTGTGCGGGTCCAGGTGCTGCCCAAGATCACCAGCCCGATCAACCCCGGCACGGCCGCTTCTTTCACCGCCAGCCATTTGGCGTCCAGCGAAAGCAGACCGATTGCGCCTGTCAGCAGTGTGCTGACCACGCCCAGTGCAGCCATCCAGTTGACCTTGCGGCGCTGCAAGCCGTCCCACAAGCCCCAGACCAGCGGGAAGGCCAGGGCCAGCAGCAGGGCGTAGACGGTACCCAGGCGGTCAGCGCTGCTGAGCTTGGTCAGAATCAGCGCCGGCAGCGCGATGGTGATGCCGATCTCGAGTAGCGGATTCGGTTTTCTGTCCTTGCTCGTGGCGCGGGCCGGCGCGGCGCTGGGGGTGGCGCCGGGGCCGGGGGCGGGCAAGGACGCTGCGGCTTCGGTGGGATCGGGGTTGTGCATGGGGCACGACTGTGCCACGGGTGGCCGCGGCGGCGGCCGGCGCGGTTAGCGCGGCCGGCGCGGCTAGCGCGGCGGCCCGTGGCTACCTTGTTGCTGCAACCACGCCAGCTTGCCAGCATACAAATCACGCGCCTGGACCGTGCTGCTCAGCGCCAGCGCCCGCTGCAGCAGTCCGGCAGCGCGTGCGGCGTCGCCGAGCCGCCATGCGGCCTGGGCGGCGCCCAACAGCACGTCGGGCTGGTCGGGTTGGCGGCGCAGTTCGCGCTGGAACAGATCACGGGCCTGCGCGTAGTCGCCCCGGGCCATCGCCTGCTGGCCCTGATCGAACCAGACGAAAGGCCCATCGGGCTGCAACGCCGCCAGCCGTTGCCGCACCGCCAGCGCCGGTGCGGCCTGGCCCTGGCGCTCGAGCAGCAAGGCCAGGTTGGACAGCGTGCTGGTGCTGTGCGGCGCCTGCGTCAAGACATGCTGCAGGGCAGCTTCGGCCTCGGCTAGGTGGCCATCGCGCAGGTAGACGACTGCCAGCGTATTGATGGCCGGCAGGAAGGCCGGATCGTGGCGCAAGGCCTCGCGTGCCCAGGCGTAGGCCCGGCCTTGGTCTTGGGCGCTGTGGCCATCAGACAGCGCTTCGGCAGCACGGTTGTTGAAGTACATGGCGAGCACCGTGCGCTCGTCCAGCACCTGGGTGCGCTGGCCGCGCAACTGATCGGACGGCAGGAAATCAACGGTCATGTCGTCGTTCTGGTTGCCCGCGAACATCGAGTGCTGGATGCGCCGGCCCAGCACAAGGTTGACATGGTGGCTGACCAGCACCAGCCCGCCGCTGCGGCTGTAGGTGTCGTCGACCTGCACGCTCTGGTAGCTGACCGGCACGCCCAGGTGGCGCGCGAAGGCCGCCGTCATGATGACCAGCGACAGGCAGTTGCCGGCACGCGCCTCGAAAGCCTGGGCGGCGTTGCGGGTGGGGCCGGCGTCGTAGCGCAGGCGCAATTTGTCTTGCCTGTACAGCGCGTCCAGCAGGGCCTGGCGGGGGTCGCGCAGGCGGGCCGCAGCGTTCAATTCGGTGTCGGCGTAGGCGCGCATGGCCGGGCTGAATTCGAAGACGGCGTCGCGGTCGGTTGGCGCCGCGGCCTGTGGATAGAGGCCGTCGTGCAGCAACTCGGGCGCAACCGGCAACTGCGACGGGGGCAGTGCGCTGCAAGCCACCAGCGCAGCCATCAGTACAGCGGTCAGTACAGCGGTCAGTACAGTGCCCGGCAAGGTTTTCAGCAGCAGCGGCAAGGTGCCAGCCGAGCAGGAATCTGGCAGCTTCATGGCAACCCTCCAGCGGGTGCGCAAGGCCGCACACTCCAGCCTGCGCATGCTACGCCGCCGGGCATGAGGCCGGGCGTTTCACAGCGGGTCCAGATTCAGCTGGCGCCGCAGGCGAGCCACCGCTGCGCACAGCACCGGGTTGGCGGTGGCGACCGCGCAGTCCAGGGTGCGCCGGGCATACTCCGGGTCGTGCAGCAAACGCTCGACATGGATGTGCAGACCGTGTCCGGACAACAGCCATTTCAGCTCGATGATTTGGAGCAAACAGCTTGAATCGGTGGCGGGTTGGGCGAAGGTGCTTTGTTGCATGTGCATGACCACTGAGAACCTTAACGGCACTGCCCCCCACCAAGCTGACACCGGATTGGGGTGTTGCCTCCAGAAATAGTTGCCGGATCGCGCCGATCCGGCGCCCGTTTTCCGTTTCCACCGCATGAACGCGACGCTACCGACCCCCATTTCCACTCCGTTGGCCGGCCTGCCGGCGCAGCTGGCCCGCGATGGCTGGGCCGTCATCGACGCTGCCGCGTTGCGAGCCCTGTGCAGCCTTACGTCTGAAAGCCAGCAGCGCTGGCAGACCGACTGGCCGGCGCTGCCGCCCGACCCGCACCTGCGCGACGGCGGCCGCTACCGCCGCCGCCGCCATGGCTGCTTCTTGGTCACGCTCCAGGCCGTACAGCCGGTACCGCACCGCGCGCACTGGCAGCCGGTCGAATACAACGCGCTGCACGGCGGCTTCCAGCGTTGGTTCGAGCCGCTGCCTGCGGCGTGGGCGCAGGACCCGGCTTGGGCGCACCTGCTGCAGGGCCTGGCCGGCGTGGCCGACACGCTGCGCGGTGCGCGGCCCTGGTTCGTTGAGGCACACCCGTTTCGCATCGACACCGAAGGCGCCGGCGCGATAGGCCGGCCCACACCCGAAGGCGCGCACCGCGACGGCGTCGATCTGGTCGTGGTCGTCATCGTGGCGCGGCACAACGTGAAGGGCGGCGAGACGCGTGTCTTCGACGCGGTGGGTCCGCAAGGCGTGCGCTTCACATTGGCCGAACCGTGGAGCGCGCTGCTGTTGGACGACTCACGTGTGGTCCATGAAACCACCCCCATCCAGCCGCAGGACCCGGCCCGGTCGGCCTGGCGCGATACGCTGGTGCTGACCTTCCGGCAGGGCAGTTTCCAGGGTCCTGAAAGTGCGTCGACCGCATGAATCCGCAGACCCCTGCCGTGCTGGCAATTGCCTACGCTGATGTCGAAGCCGCTGCCCGACGTTTGCATGGCGTGGCGCACCGCACGCCGGTGTTGACGTCGACCACCTTTGATGCCCGCACCGGTGCCCAGGTGTTCTTCAAGTGCGAGAACTTGCAGCGCATGGGCGCCTTCAAGTTTCGCGGTGCCTACAACGCGCTGGCCCAGTTCACGCCCGAGCAGCGGCGTGGCGGCGTGATCGCGTTTTCTTCGGGCAACCACGCCCAGGCCATCGCGCTGTCGGCCCGGCTGCTGGGCATGCCGTCGGTCATCGTGATGCCGCAGGACTCACCAATGGCCAAGCTGGCCGCCACCCGTGAATACCAACACGGCCAGGCCGGCAGCGAAGTGGTGCTGTACGACCGCTACACCGAAGACCGCGAGGCCGTAGGCCAACGCCTGGCCGCCGAGCGCGGCATGACGTTGATTCCGCCCTACGACCACCCGCACGTGATGGCCGGGCAGGGCACGGCTGCGGCCGAACTGCTGCAGGAAACCGGGCCGCTGGACCTGCTGCTGGTCTGCGTGGGCGGCGGCGGTTTGATCGCCGGCAGCGCGGTCGCGGCCCATCACCTCAGCCCGGGCATCGCCGTAGTCGGTGTCGAGCCTGCAGCCGGCAACGACACCCAGCAGAGCCTTGCGCGCGGCGAGATCGTGCACATCGAAACCCCGCAAACCATCGCCGACGGCGCGCAGACGCAGTCGCTCGGCCGCCTGACCTTCGAGATCATCCGCCGCGATGTCGACGGCATCGTCACCGCCAGCGACGCGCAACTGGTCGAGGCGATGCGGTTCTTCGCCGAACGCATGAAGCTGGTGGTCGAGCCCACCGGATGTCTGGGCCTGGCGGGTGCGCTGCACGGGGGGATGCCGCTGGCCGGCAAACGGGTCGGTGTGGTGGTGAGTGGTGGCAATGTGGACGTGCAGCGGTACGGGCAGTACCTGGCCGCGCCGGCATGAAGCCCGGCGCCTGGTGCTTGCTGGCCAGTCTGTGGCTGGCGGTCGGCGCCATCGCCCAGCCGCTGGACCTGGCCGGCGATCCGGCGGAGCTGGCGCGTGTGGCCCTGGGCTCGGACCCGGGCCAGGCCTCGGTAGCGGTCTGGCGCGATGGCCGCCTGCGTTCCGCGACCGTGCGCCATGATCCGGGCCGCGCGGTCGGTGAACCGGTGCCGCTGGTGGCCGACACAGCACCGGCGCTGTACGAGATCGGATCGATCAGCAAGATCTTCACCGGCCTGCTGCTGGCGCAGGCGGTCGAGCGGGGTGACCTGGCATTGGGCGATACCCTGGGTGGTTTGTTGCAGGGCAAGGTCGTGTTCGTATCGCCCGACGTGGCGGCCATCACGCTGGAGCAACTGGTGACGCACCGGTCCTGCCTGCCACGGCAGTTCGGCGAGCTGCGCACCGGCGCGGCCAGCGTCGCGCAAATCCGCAGCGCCGACCGCGCTGCCTTGTGGGCGGCGCTGGCGGGCCAGAAAATTGCCCGCGCTGCGCCGTGCCCCGCGCACTACAGCAACTACGCCATGGCGGTGCTGGGCGAGTTGTTGGCCGAGCGTTATGGCAAGGGCTGGGGCGAACTGGTGCAGGAACGCATCACTGCGCCGCTGGCGCTGACCGACACGCTGGTGCAGCTCGGTGACAAGTCCGTTCGGCTCGCGCCCGGGCATGACGGCCGCAGGGCTGCCGCGCCCTGGGACATGCAGGCGTTTGCCGGTGCCGGTGGCCTGCGCTCCAGT
>JAYSYH010000143.1:0-46159 GCA_043716645.1 Betaproteobacteria bacterium
GTGCAGAACGTGACGCCGCATGTGTGGCCGTATCACTTCAGCACCCAGCCCGGTTCGCCGTGGACCGACATCCGCGTGCGCAAGGCGGCCAACCTGGCCATCGACCGCGCTTCCATCGTCAAGCTGCTGGGCGGCCAGGCCGTGGCGGCCAAGGGCCAACTCGACCCCAGCAGCCCGTGGTTCGGCAAACCGTCTTTTGACTTGAAATACGACCTGCCGGCCGCCCGCGCGCTGATGGCCGCCGCTGGCTATTCGGCCGCCAAACCGTTGAAAGCCAAGATCATCATCGCCCAGGGTGGCACCGGGCAGATGTTGTCCTTGCCGATGAACGAATACATCCAGCAAAGCCTGGCCGAGGTGAACATCCAGGTCGAATTCCAGGTGGTGGAGCTGGAGAATTTGTATCTGCACTGGCGCGCCGGTGCCAAGGCGGACATGAACGCCGGCAAGGGCATCACCGGCATCAACCTGGGCTATGTCACGGCCGACCCCTTCTATGCGCTGACCCGTTTCGCCTACGGCAAGTACATCGCGCCGAACGGCGTGAACTGGGGTGGCTACGACAACCCCAAGGTGAACGACGCCATCGACCAGATCCGCGCCAGCTTCGACACCAAGGTGCAGGACAAGCTGCTGGCCTTCGTGCACCAGCAGATGGTCGATGAGGCGCTGATGATGTGGGTGGTGCACGACACCAACCCGCACGCCCTGTCGCCCAAGGTCAAGCAGTTCATCCAGGCCCAGCACTGGTTTCAGGACCTGACCACCATCGGCATGTAAGGGCCGCACCGTCTTCATGCTGGTTTATGTTTTCAAGCGGTTGCTGTACGCGCTGCCCACCGCCCTGGGGGTGACGCTGGTCACTTTCATGCTGGTCTACCTGGCCCCGGGCGACCCATTGAACGCCATTGCCCCGGCTGATGCGCCGCAAGACGTGATCGACGCGCTGAAGGCCGCTTACGGCCTGGACCGGCCGCTGCCGGTGCGCTATGGCCTGTGGCTCTGGCGTGCGCTGCACGGCGACCTGGGTGCGTCCATCGCCACCGGGCGTGCGGTCAGCAGCGAGGTCTTCGCCGCGGTGTCGAACACGCTGCTGTTGGCGGGCGCAGCCGCACTGATGGGCGTGCTGCTGGGTTGCGTGCTCGGCGGTCTGGCAGGCTACCGCTCGGGCAGCTGGATCGACCGCGTGGCCAGCGCGTTTTCCGTGGTCGGCGTCAGCATCCCGCATTACTGGCTGGGGCTGGTGCTGACCATCGTTTTCTCGATCCAGCTGGGCTGGTTGCCGGCCATGGGCGCCGGGCCGGGCGACAGCGACGGCTGGCGCTGGGACATCGCCCACCTGCGCCACCTGGTGCTGCCGGCGGTGACGCTGGCGGTGATCCCGCTGGGCATCGTCACGCGCACCGTGCGGGCCTTGGTGGCCGACACGCTGAACCAGGAATTCGTGGTTTCGCTGCAGTCGCGCGGCCTGGGCGCGGGGCGCATCTTCCGCCACGTGGCGAAGAACGCCGCGCCCACGGTGCTGGCCGTGGCCGGGTTGCAGCTGGGCTACCTGATGGGCGGCTCGATCCTGGTCGAAACCGTGTTCGCCTGGCCGGGCACCGGCTTCATGCTGAACACCGCGATCTTCCAGCGCGACATCCCGCTGCTGCAGGGCACGATCCTGGTGCTGTGCCTGTTCTTCGTGGTGTTGAACCTGGCCGTCGACCTGCTGCAACCGCTGCTGGATCCGCGCATCGCCCGGTCATGAGTGCATCCCGCAGTTACTGGACGCTGGTGCTGCGACAGCTGCGCCGCGACCCGGTGGCGATGGTTGCAGCGTTGGTGCTGCTGCTGATCGTCTGCGCGGCGCTGCTGGCACCGTGGATCGCCCCGGCCGATGCCTACAAGGCCAGCATGCTGAACCGGCTGCTGCCGGTGGGCAGCCCCGGCCACCCGCTGGGCACCGACGAGCTGGGCCGCGACATGCTGACCAGGCTGCTCTATGGCGGACGCCTGTCGCTGCTGATCGGCGTGCTGCCGGTGGTCGTGGCCTTCCTCATCGGCACGGCCATCGGCCTGATCGCCGGCTATGTCGGCGGCACCACCAACATGCTGATCATGCGCACCTTGGACGTGTTCTACGCATTCCCCTCGGTGCTGCTGGCCGTGGCGGTGGCCGGGGCCCTGGGCCCGGGCATGAGCAACAGCCTGATCGCGCTGACCCTGGTCTTCGTGCCGCAGGTGGTGCGCGTGGCCGAAAGCGTGACCACGCAAGTGCGCCACCTGGATTACGTCGACGCTGCGCGGCTGTCGGGTGACAGCGCCCTGGGCATCATTCGCCACCACGTGCTGGGCAATGTGCTGGGGCCGGTGTTCGTCTATGCCACCGGCCTGATCAGCGTCAGCATGATTCTGGCTTCGGGCCTCAGCTTTCTGGGCCTGGGCGTCAAGCCACCCGAACCCGAATGGGGTCTGATGCTGAACACTCTGCGTTCGGCCATCTACCGCCAGCCGCTGCTGGCCGCCTTGCCCGGGTTGATGATCTTCATCACCTCGATGGCCTTCAACCTGCTGGCCGACGGCATCCGCTCGGCGATGGATATCAAGCGGTGAACACTTCGATGGATCTGGTTGGCCACGCCAAGCTCGACAGCGCCGGCGAAGACGTCGGCGGCCCGGCCCAGCCGCTGTTGATCGTCAACAACCTGCGCAAACACTACGCGGTGCGCGGTGGGCCATTGGGCGGCGCAAAACAGCAGGTCAAGGCAGTGGACGGCGTCAGCTTCAGCGTGGCCAAGGGCGAGACGCTGGCCATCGTCGGTGAATCGGGCTGCGGCAAGAGCACCACGGCCAAGCTGATCGCGCGCCTGATCGATGCCGACAGCGACGAGCTGGTCTTTGATGGCCTGGGCGTGGCGCAGTTCGGCGGCTTGGCGCTGAAGGATTTCCGGCGTCAGCTGCAGATGGTCTTCCAGGATTCGCATGCATCGCTGAACCCGCGCATGCCGGTGGGCGAAGCGGTGGCCTACGGGCCGCGCGTGCACGGGCTGTCGGCAGATGCCGCGCGCGAACGCAGCCACGCGCTGCTGGCCCGCGTCGGCCTGGCGCCCGCACAGTTCGCGCAGCGCTATCCGCACGAGTTGTCGGGCGGCCAGCGCCAGCGCGTCAACATCGCCCGCGCGCTGGCGTTCCAGCCGCGCCTGCTGATCCTGGACGAAGCCGTGGCCGCGCTGGACAAGTCGGTGCAGGCGCAGGTGCTGAACCTGCTGCAGGAATTGAAGGCCGAGCACGGACTGACCTACCTGTTCATTTCGCACGACCTGCACGTGGTGCACTACATCGCCGACCGCGTGCTGGTGATGTATCTGGGCCAGGTGGTGGAAAGCGGCCCGGTCGAGGCGCTGTTCAGCCACTCCCGCCACCCCTACACGCGGGCGCTGCTGTCGGCCGTGCCTTCGATGGACCCGGCGCACCGCACGCAGCAGTCGCCGCTGCAGGGCGACCCGCCCAACCCCATCGACCCGCCCAGCGGTTGCCGCTTTCGCGACCGCTGCCCGATGGCGCGGCAGGTCTGCGAACTGCGGGTGCCCACCATGCGCACCACCGACAACGGCCATGGCGCGGCCTGCCATTTTGACCCGGCCTACGACCAACTGCCGGCCCCGGTGCCTCGTTCATGAATGAGCCCATCGAGGCGCCTGTGGAGGCGCCGCTGCTGTCCGTGCGCGACCTGAGCGTGCAGTTCACGGGCGCGCGCAGCGCGCACGCCTTGTCGCACGTCAGCTTCGACGTGGCGCCGGGCGAGGTGCTGGGTCTGCTCGGCGAATCGGGTTCGGGCAAGAGCGTCACGCTGCGCACGCTGCTGCGCCTGCACCCGGCGAATCGCGCGCGCATCACCGGGCAGATCCTGCTCGGCGGCCAAGACGTGCTGGCGCTGCAGGGCCGCGCGCTGCAGGCCTACCGCGGCGGCGTGGTGGCCATGGTGTTCCAGGAACCCGGGCTGGCCTTCGACCCGGTCTACACCGTGGGCCAGCAGATCGCCGAATTCATCCGCGCCCACGAGCCGATTTCCGAGCCGGCCGCGCGGCAGCGTGCGCTGCAGCTGCTGGACCGCGTGCAGATCCCGCAGGCCGCGCGCCGGCTGGACGCCTACCCGCACGAGCTGTCGGGCGGCATGCGCCAGCGCGCCATGATTGCGCTGGCGCTGGCCTGCAAACCGCAGCTGCTGCTGGCCGACGAACCGACCACGGCGCTCGACGCCACGGTGCAAATCCAGATCCTGCTGCTGCTGCGCGAACTGCAACGCGAAACCGGCATGGCGGTGATTTTCGTTACCCACGACATCGGCGCGGCGGTGGAAGTGGCCGACCGGCTGGCCGTGATGTACGCCGGGCGCATCGTCGAAGACCGCCCGGTGGCCGACCTGCTGGCCGCGCCGCGCCACCCCTACAGCGCCGGCCTGCTGGCGTCCACCGTGGGCACGCAGCACCGCGGCCAGCCGCTGGCCACGATTGCCGGGGCGCCGCCCGATCTGGCCGAGCTGCCGTCCGGCTGCGCCTTCGCGCCGCGCTGTGCCGCGGCGCTGGCCGACTGCGCCGCGGCGGTGCCGCCGCTGCAGCGCCGGGGTAGCGGGGCGCTGGCTTGCTGGCATCCGGTCAGGATGCCCTAGCCAGGCGCGCACTCACCGTTTCGATTCCGGCTAGGCTTTTGTTGCTCTTGCTCTTGCTCCTGCTCTTGCCCACGCCGCAGCACCTGTGGCGAATGTCCACCCCGAAACTTTCGAATGCGGGTGTGGCTGGTCTTTCGACCGCGCCAGCGCCGACCTGCTGACACCGCGCCGGACCTCGCTGCCCGCCGTTCTGCTGGCCTTGCCACCCGGCACCGCCGGATCGGTCGAGGCCGATGTCAGCTACCTCGACGCCGTCACCGAGGAAGAGTTGCAAAAGCACTGGGGCCAGCTGCGTGGCAGGGTGGCGACGCTCAACGAGCCCACTGACGCCGAAGAGCCAAGGCGCCTGCACCTGCGCCTGCGCCTGCGCCTGAGGACAGCATCGCCCAGCGCCGCAAGGGGCGCGCTGTTTTTCGGCTTGGTTGCGGACTTTTCCGATGGCACCATCAGCAGCAGCGCCAAGGGATAGACCGACCTCGTGTCCTTCGACGCCGTGGGCCTGCCCGGTTTCCAGTTCATCCAGGGCCTGCTGGATTACTGCACGCGGCTGCACCACATCCACGTCGATTGCTACGACCACGCGGTCCCTGAAGACATGAAGCAGGCGGCCGTCAAGCGTTGACCAGCAGCGACTTCTTCAACATGCCGTGCACGCCCTTGTGGCCGTTCACGGTCTGCGTGATGCGGAAGTCCACCGCCAGGCTGCACAGGGTGTAGGCGTCTTCGCGGCTCAGGCCGCCTTTCTCGCCCAGCAGCACGATCATGTCGCGCAGCGCCATTTCCATGCAGCGGTCCAGGTCAGGGTCCATGCCCATCGTGATCCAGTGCGTCGCGGTTTCGCCGCGCGGGTAGGCCAGGGTTTGCGCCTTGTGCAGCACCAGCTCGAAAGTGCCCAGCAGCGCCGTTTCGATGGCCGTCACGCAGACCTCGCCATCGCCCTGCGCGCCGTGGCCGTCGCCACAACTGAAGAGCGCGCCCGGTGCATGCACCGGCAGATACAGGCTGGCGCCGGGCCCGAGTTCCTTGTTGTCGATGTTGCCGCCGTGGGCGCGCGGCTGGATGCTGCTGATGCGGCCCCAGTTCGGCGGCGGCGCCACGCCCATCACGCCGAAGAACGGGTGCAGTGGCAGGTCCAGGCCCCAGGGCAGACGGGCGGTGCCGCGTTCGCGGTCCAGCGGGATGTTCAGGTGGCGCAGCGTGTGGAAGTCGTCGGGCAACGTGCCGGCCAGCGGGCGGATGACGTTGTAGCCCCAGTCCTGGCGCAAAGCGACGTCGATGATGCGCACCTCCAACGTGTCGCCCGGCATCGCGCCCGCGACGGCCACCGGGCCGGTGAGGATGTGCCCTGGCATCAGCATCGGCAGGCGGGCGTGGATGTCCAGCAACTCGGGCGGCACGTGGAAGCCGGCCGGCGGCAACACCGGCGGGCCGCCGCTGACGGTGGCCACGGTCAAGCGCTGGCCGCTGTTGACGGTCAACACGGGTTGCAGGGTGGCGTCAAAGAAGCCCCAGTGGCAGGTTTCGACGCTGGCGGGCAGGTGGGGCAGGGTGTTCATCGCCCGATGATGGCGCAGCGCGGCATCCGTCGATGCCAGAATCCCGGCGTGCGTTTCGCAAGACCCGCACCGCAGGGCACGGTGTATCGACCGAGGGGATGTCTGAACATGGCCGAAACGCAAGGCAACACAAGCACCGAAGCGGCACTGCAGGCCGCCAGCGCCAGTTTCCAGAGCGTGGCGGAAAACGTACCGGGCGCATTGTTCCGCTACGTGATGCACCCCGACGGCAGCAACGCGGTGCACCACACGAACCCGGGTTGTTTCGAGCTGTGGGAGGTGCCGGCCGAGCAGATCGAGCAAGACGCATCGGTGCTGTGGGGCATGGTCGACGCCGAAGACCTGTCGGCGATGGCGGCTTCGGTACAACAGTCGGCGCAGACCCTGCAGCCCTGGCGCTGGCAGTGGCGCATCACCACGCCTTCGGGTCGGCGCAAGTGGCTGGAAGGCATGGGGCGGCCGCGGCGGCAGGCTGACGGCGGCACGCAGTGGGACACCCTTATCTTCGACGTGACCGAACGCAAGCTGGCCGACGAAGCGTTGCGCCTGAGCCATTTGCAGTTGCAGGCGCTGCTCGACAACATCAGCAGCGGCGTCATCGTGCACGGTGCCGACAGCCACATCATC
Organism: Betaproteobacteria bacterium; assembly: GCA_043716645.1. GTDB lineage: Bacteria > Pseudomonadota > Gammaproteobacteria > Burkholderiales > Burkholderiaceae_C > Rubrivivax. The sequence goes on from JAYSYH010000143.1 coordinate 6,835, forward strand.
GACGCCAACCCCGTAGCCTGCCGCATGGTCGGTCTGACGATGGACCAGCTGCGGGGCAAGGTCGCCATCGACCCCTGCTGGTCTTTCCTGGAAGAAGACGGCTCGGTGATGCCGCTGGAACGCTACCCGGTGCCGCAGGTGCTGGCCCGCCGCGCCGCCGTGAACAAGCTGGTGCTGGGCGTGCGCCGCCCGGATCTGCCGCGCCCGGTGTGGGTGCAGGTGGACGCCTACCCCTTGTTCGACGGGCAGGGGCAGGTGGACCAGATCGTCGTCACCTTTGCCGACATCACCCAGCTCAAGCTGGCCGAAGCAGGCGCCCGGCGCCTGAACCGCTCGCTGCGCGTGCTGAGCAGTTGTCACACCGGCGTGGCCCAGGTGCCGGACGAACTGGCTTACCTGGACGGGGTGTGTTCGGCCGTCGTGACCGCCGGTGGCTTCCTGCTGGCCTGCGTGGGCTTTGCCAACCCCGATGCCGAGAAGTCGATCCGCATCGTGGCCCAGGCCGGCCCGGCGGTGGCCTATCTGCGGGGCATCCAGATTTCCTGGAACGCCGACCAGGCCAACGGCCGTGGTCCTATGGCCACCGCCCTGCGCAGCGGGCGCACTCAGGTCAGCCAGGACTGGCGCAGCAGCGAAGCCGTGGCGCCATGGCGCGCAGAGGCCTTGAAGCACGGCTTTCTGTCGAGCATTGCCCTGCCGCTGAAAGTGGCCGGCCAGACCGTCGGCGTGCTGTCGCTCTACGCCGCCGAGGACGACGCCTTCAACCCCGAAGAAGTGCCGCCGCTGGAAGAGCTGGCGCGCAATGTGTCGGTGGCCATCGAAAGCCTACGCGCCCGCCAGCAGCGCGACGAGGCTGAAGGGGCCAACCGCGCGAAGAGCGAATTCCTGGCCAACATGAGCCACGAGATCCGCACACCGCTGAACGCCATCGTCGGGCTGAACTACCTGATGCGCCGCGACGGCGTCACCGCCGCTCAGAGCGCCCGGCTGGACAAGATCGACGCCGCCAGCCAGCACCTGCTGTCCATCATCAGCGACGTGCTGGACCTGTCCAAGATCGAGGCCGGGCGGGTCCAGTTCGAAACCGCGAATTTCCACCTGTCAGCGGTGCTCGACGCCGTCGGTTCAATGATTGCCGAAGCCGCGCGCGCCAAAGGCCTGGCCGTCGAGACCGACGCCAACGCCGTGCCGCTGTGGCTGCGCGGCGACCCGACCCGCTTGCGGCAAGCACTGCTGAACTTTGCCGGCAACGCCGTCAAGTTCACCGACAGCGGCCGCATTGCCCTGCGCGCCAAGTTGCTGCAGGCGCAGGGCGACGAACTGCAGGTCCGCTTTTCGGTGGAAGACACCGGCATCGGGATCGCAGCCGAGAGCCTGCCGCGCCTGTTCCAGGCCTTCGAGCAAGCCGATGCGTCCATCACGCGGCAGTTCGGCGGCACCGGCCTGGGGCTGGCCATCACCAAGCGTCTGACGGCCCTGATGGGCGGCGAGTGCGGGGTGGAAAGTCAGCCCGGCGTGGGTAGCACCTTCTGGTTCACGGCCCAGCTGCACCGCGGCCACGGCCCGATGCCTGCAGCCGTGGACGCCAGCCCGAAGACAGCCGAAGCGCTGCTGCGCCAGCACCACCATGGCGCGCGCATCCTGGTGGCCGAGGACAATCTGGTGAACCAGGAAGTGCTGCTGGCCATGCTCCACGGGGTCGGCTTCAGTGTCGACGTCGCGGCGAACGGCCAGGAGGCCGTGGCCCTGGCCCAAGCCGGCAACCACGCCTTGGCCTTGATGGACATGCAGATGCCGGTCATGGGCGGCCTGGAAGCCACCCGTCAGATCCGTTCCTTGCCGGGCTGGCAGCAGCGACCCATCCTGGCCCTGACCGCCAATGCCTTCGATGACGACCGCCAGGCCTGCAAGGCGGCGGGCATGGACGACTTCATCGTCAAGCCCATTCAGGTGGCCAGCTTCTACGCGTCCTTGCTGCACTGGCTGGACGTGGCCGCTGCAGCATCCTTTGCCGACGCTGAACGCTGAGCGCCGCCGGCACCGGCCTGCCACCTGCGACCTGCGACCTGCGACCCATGCGCCTGCTGCTCGTCGAAGACGACCGAATGATCGGCGAGAGCCTGCGCGCAGCCCTGCGCCTGGACGGCCACGCCGTGGACTGGGTGCGCGACGTGGCCGCGGCACGCGCCACGCTGGCCAGTGAACGCTTCGACCTGGTGTTGCTGGACCTGGGTTTGCCCAGCGGTGGCGGGCCGGGTGCCAGCAGCACCGAGCCCGGTCAGCCAGCGGCCGACGGCTTGCGCGTGCTGCGCGAGCTTCGCGCCCGCGCCGATGCCACGCCAGTGATCGTGCTGACCGCGCGCGACGCCGCCGGCGACCGCGTCAAGGGCCTGGACAGCGGCGCCGACGACTACCTCGTCAAGCCCTTCGAAATGGAAGAGCTGAAGGCGCGCATCCGCGCCGTGTTGCGCCGCCACGGCGGCCGCGCCGAGCCGGCGCTGCAGCACCACGGCGTGACGCTGGACCCGGGCAGCAAGCAGGTCACGCGCGGCGGCGCGCCAGTGCTGCTGTCGGCGCGCGAATTCGCGGTGCTGGAAGCGCTGATGCAGCGGCCCGGTGCGGTGCTGTCGCGCACCCAGCTGGAAGACCGCCTGTACGGCTGGGGCGAGGAAATCGAGAGCAACGCGGTGTCGGTCTACGTCCACCAGTTGCGTCGCAAACTGGGCGCCGACTTCATCGGCAACATGCGCGGCGTGGGCTACTTCCTCATTCAGTGAATTCCATCCGCCTGCGCCTGCTGGTGCTGCTGCTGGGCATGCTGGCCGTGGCCGCGCTGGCCATGGCCACCGTGACCTACCGCAACGTGCTGGCGCAGACCGAAGCGCTGTTCGACTACCAGCTGCGGCAGATGGCGCTTTCATTGCGCGACCAAGGTGAAATTGCGCCCGACCAGGCCAGCGCACTGGCCGACAAGGACCTGGACTTCGTCGTGCAGATCTGGAGCGCCGACGGCCGCGCCATCTACGCTTCACGCGCGCACGACCAGCTGCCGGCCAGCGCTTACCTCGGGCTGGCCGACGTGACGGTGGGCCAGAAAGCCTGGCGCACCTTCAGCGTGGCCACCGGGCCGCGGGTGATCCAGGTGGCACAGCCGCGGCAGATCCGCCAGCAGCTGGCCGCCGACGCGGCGCTGCACAGCGTGCAGCCGCTGCTGGTCGTGACGCCCGCGCTGGCGCTGCTGATGTGGTGGCTGGCCGCCCTGAGCCTGCGCCCGCTGCAGCAGGTGGCGCAGGCGGTGCGCGAGCGCGACACGCAGTCGTTGGCGCCGCTGCCGGGCGCGGGCCTGCCCGATGAACTGGCGCCGCTGGTGCAGGCGCTGAACGGGTTGCTGCGGCGCCTGGGGCAGACGCTGGACGTGCAGCGCGCCTTCGTGGCCGACGCCGCGCATGAACTGCGTTCACCGCTGACCGCGCTGAAACTGCAGCTCGACCTGCTGCACCGCGCACCCGACGCTGCGGCGCGCGAAGCGGCGGCGCACGCTCTGGGCGACGGCATCACCCGCGCGGCCCGGCTGGTCGAGCAGTTGCTGGCCCTGGCGCGCAACGAACCCGGCGCGCCGAGCATGCCGTTTGCAACCGTGGATCTGGCCGAGATCGCCCGCCGCGCGCTGGCCGACACCGTGCCGCAGGCGCTGGCGCGCGGCAGCGAACTGGAATTGCAGGCCGACGCGGCGGTGCCGCTGCAGGGCGACGCCGCTTCGCTGCTGGTGCTGGTGCGCAACCTGGTCGACAACGCCGTGCGCCACACGCCGCCCGGCTCGCGGGTGCAGGTGCACCTGGCGCGCACGCCGCACGGTGCCGAGCTGGTCGTGGACGACGCGGGTGCGGGCATACCGCCGGCCGAACGGGAACGGGTCTTCGACCGCTTCTACCGCCGCAACCCGGCGGCCACCGACGGCAGCGGGCTGGGCCTGGCCATCGTGCGCACGGTGGCCGCCCGGCACGGCGCCACGGTGGCGCTGGGCGACAGTCCGCTGGGCGGCCTGCGCGCCACGGTGCGCTTCGCCGACAAGTCTTAATCCTGGCCTCATCTTCGGCTCACACTGGCCTCATGCCGGCGCCCTAATCTTTGCCATATGCCGCTACGGGGATTCCCCACAGCGGCGCCAACCCAGGAGCGACGATGAACCGCACGCAGATCACCCGACTGAAGACCCTGACCGCTGCGCTGCTGGCCAGCGGCGCGCTGGCCGCCGGTGCCGCGCAGGCCTTCTCACTGCCCGCCTGGCTGCAGCCCGGTGGCGCCAAGACCAGCGCCGTGGCGCAGAACACCGCCGGCCCGACGAACGCACCCGCCCCCGCCCCCACCCCCGCCCCCGCCCCAGTGCCGCTGATCGCTGCGCAAGGCCAGGTGCCCGACTACCGCGCCATCTTCAGGCAGGCCGCGCCGGCCGTGGTCGGCATCACCGTCGAGGGCCTGCACCGCACGTCGACGGAAGAGCAGGGCGGTGAATTCGGCAACTCGCCCGGCAAGCCCCCGGGCGTCGAGAACGACCCCTTTTTCCAGTTCTTCCGCGGCATGCCCGGCATGCAGGGACGCGGCGGCCGCGGGCCGATGCCGCAGCAGCCGTTTCGCGGCCAGGGTTCGGGCTTCATCATCAGCAGCGACGGCCTGATCCTGACCAACGCCCACGTGGTGCGCGAAGCCAAGGAAGTCACCGTCAAGCTGAGCGACCGCCGCGAATTCAGCGCCAAGGTGCTGGGCACCGACCCGGCCACCGACATTGCCGTGCTGCGCATCGCCGCCAAGGACCTGCCAGTGGTGCGCCTGGGCGACAGCCGGCGCATCGAGGTCGGCGACCCGGTGATGGCCATCGGCTCGCCGTATGGCTTCGAGCAGACGGCCACCAGCGGCATCGTCAGCGCCAAGGGCCGCTCATTGCCCAACGACGCGGTGGTGCCCTTCATCCAGACCGACGCAGCCGTCAACCCTGGCAATTCTGGCGGCCCGTTGTTCGACGGCAGCGGCGCAGTGGTCGGCGTGAATTCGCAGATCTATTCGCAAAGCGGCGGCTTCCAGGGTCTCAGTTTCGCGATCCCCATCGACGTGGCGCTGAAGGTGAAGAACCAGATCGTCGCCACCGGCAAGGCCACCCACGCCCGGCTGGGCGTGACCGTGCAGGACGTCAATCAGACGCTGGCCGAGTCCTTCGGCATGCCCAGGCCGGGCGGCGCGTTGATCGCCAACGTCAGCAAGGACAGCGCGGCCGCAGCGGCCGGCTTGAAAGCCGGCGACGTGGTGCTGGAAGTGGGCGGCGAGGTCATTGAACGTTCGGGCATGTTGTCCAGCCTGATCGGGCTTTCGGCGCCGGGCGAAAAGGTCAGGCTGAAGGTCTGGCGCGACCGCGCGGCGCGCGATGTCGAGGTCAAGCTGGGCAGCGCCGACAACAGGCTGGCGCTGGCCGGCGACGAGGGCGGTGGCGCGCCGGGCGGTGCCAGTGCCAGTGCCAGTGCCAGTGCCAGTGCACTCGGCCTGGCGCTGCGGCCGCTGACGCGCAACGAGCGCCAGCAGTCGCAGCTCGAAGGCGGTCTGGTCGTTGAAGGCGCCAGCGGTCCGGCGGCGCGCGCCGGTGTGGCAGCCGGTGATGTGCTGCTGGCCATCAACGGCCAGCCGGTGCAAAGCGCCGAGCAGGTGCGCGAGGTGATGAAGGGCAAGCCGAAAAACGTTGCGCTGCTGGTGCAGCGCAACGGCGAGACGCTGTTCGTGCCGTTGAAGCTGGGTTGATGCGCTGTTGACGTGAACCGGGTCAAAGCCCCAGCACGGCCTTGGCCCGGTTCAGGTTGGCGATGCGCTCGTCCAGGTGGGTGTGCGGGCCGTTGGCCAGGCCATTGATGCGTTTGGTCACGGCCTTCACGTCGTCTTGTTCGGCCAGCGGTGCCAGGCCGCGGTCTTTCCAGAACCAGCACGCGGCATCCACCGCCACCAGCGGGTCGCTGGCCAGCAGGGCCGGCTGGGCCAGGTAGTCCACGCCGGTGTATCGGCTGAAGGCGGTGTAGTTGGCGCGGCCGGTCAGCTGGATCAGGCCGCGGCCCTTGAAGCGCACGCCGTCGCCGGCGCGGGTGTTGCCCAGGTCCTTGCGGCCTTCATAGGCCGCGCCGCTGGCCAGTTCTTCGGTGTAGAGAAAGTTGCCCGATTCCAGGCCGATCTGCGCCAGGAAGTGGGCCATCTGCAGCGGCGTAGTGATGCCGTAGGCGGTCATGCCCTGCACCAGCGGGCCGTAGAAGGTGCTGATGCGGCTTTGCAGCGCCAGCGGCAACACCACCGCCAGCTTTTCCTCGGAAGGCCCGGGCGGCAGGCCGGCCAGCAAGGCGCGCACCGTGGCATCACCCGGGGCCACGATGCCATCCGACTCGGGCAGCCCCATCACCACCGTTTCGAAGGCTACGATGGCAGCGATGGTGTTGGGCCCGATGCGGCCGTCGGTGGACAACTCGGCCGGCTGCGGGCTGGGAAAGTGCGGGATGTTCAGGTTGAACAGGGTCTGGATGGCGGCCACGTCGGCCAGGTCGTTGCGCGCGCCGCGCCCGACGCTGTATGCGATGCACATGAAGGCTCCCGGGTTGACTCCGACAGCGGAGTGCGGTGAACGCTAGCCAGCGCCGTGCGGGCGGTCAATCCCATGCCTGCCACCTTGCGGCAAACTCCCCGACCATGAAAACGATAGGCGCAGACAGCAGCACCCGAGGCGGCCCGCTGCACGGCCTGCGCGTGGTGGAACTGGCCAGCATCGGCCCCGGCCCGATGGCCTGCATGCTGCTGGCCGACCTGGGCGCCGAAGTGCTGCGCATCGACCGCCTGGCGCCCAGCGGCCTGGGCCTGGCGATGCAGCCTGAACACAACGTCAACGGCCGCGGCCGGCGTTCGGTGGCGCTGGACCTGAAGTCGCCGGCCGGCCGCGCGGCAGCGCTGCGCTTGATTGCCACCGCCGACGTGCTGGTCGAAGGCTTCCGGCCCGGCGTCACTGAAAGCCTGGGCCTCGGGCCGGCCGAATGCCAGGCCGTCAACCCCGGCCTGGTCTACGGCCGCATGACCGGCTTCGGCCAGTCCGGCCCGCTGGCCCGGGCCGCCGGCCACGACATCAACTACATCGCACTGACCGGCGTGCTGCATGCCATCGGCCCGGCCGGCGGCGCGCCGGTGCTGCCGCTGAACCTGGTCGGCGACTACGGTGGCGGCGCGCTCTACCTGGCCTTCGGCGTGATGGCCGCGCTGTACGAACGCCAGCGCTCGGGGCTGGGGCAGGTGATCGATGCGGCAATGGTGGACGGCGCCTCGTCGCTGGCCTCCATCTTCCACGGCCTGCAGGCGGCTGGCAGCTGGTCTGACGAGCGCGGCGCCAACCTGCTGGACGGCGGCGCGCCCTTCTACGGCACTTACGAGGCGGCCGACGGCAAGCACATCAGCCTGGGTGCGCTGGAACCGAAGTTCTTCCAGCTGCTGGCCGCGGCGCTGGGCCTGGAAGCTCGTTTCGTGCAGCGCCAGTACGACCGCCGGCTGTGGCCTGAGATGCGCGTGGCGATCGCCGCCGCCGTGCGCCTGCGCAGCCGCGACGACTGGTGTGCGCAACTCGAAGGCACCGACGCCTGCTTTGCGCCGGTGCTGACCTTCGCCGAAGCTGCGCAACATCCGCACGCGCAAGCCCGCGATGCCTTTGTCGAAGTGGCCGGCTTGCGGCAACCCGCCCCCGCCCCTCGGTTCAGCCGCACGCCGGCCGGCCTGCCGCGGCCCACGCCCACCGAGGGACAACACACAGCCGCCGTATTGGGCGAAGCCGGTTTCAGTGCGGCTGAAATCAGCGCGTTGATCGCACAGGGCATCGCCCGATGAACCCGCATCCGGACGCCCCCCACACCACACCCGGGGACGCCCGCCGCGCCGCTTCGCTGCTGCTGCTGCGCGATGGCGATGGCAATGGCGATGGCGATGGCGGTCTGGAAGTGCTGATGCTGCGCCGTGCCGAGCGCGCCGGCGACGCGGGCAGCGGCGCGGCCGTCTTCCCCGGCGGGCTGCTCAACGCGCGCGACCGCGCGGCCCACGCGCATTGCGTCGGCGCCGACGACGCCGCACTCAGCGCGCGCCTGAGTCTGCCCGCAGGCGGCCTGGACTACGCCGTTGCCGCGCTGCGCGAGACCTTCGAGGAAGTCGACCTGCTGCTGGCGGCACAGCCCTTCGACGCGGCCGCTTTGCAGCCCTGGCGTGAACGGCTGCAGCAAGGGCAGGCCGGCATGGCCGACTTCTGCGCCGCCACCGGCCTGCAGCTGAACCTGCACGGCCTGTACTACTACAGCCACTGGCTGACGCCACCCGGCGCGCCCAAGCGCTTCGACACGCGCTTCTTCGCCACGCGCATGCCGGCCGGCCAGACGCCCCGCGCTGACCAGCGTGAAGCCCAGGCGCTGATGTGGCTGACACCGCAGGCTGCCGTGGCCCGCCAGCGCGACCTGAAGCTGCTGCCGGTGCAACTGCGCACGCTGCAGGAACTGGCGCAGTGGCCCGACGCCAACACGGCGCTGGCGGCCATCGCCGCGCGCATCCATTTCCCGTTGATGATGCCGCGCCTTGCGCAGGGCTTGAGCGGGCCGCGCGCCGTGCTGCCCGACGAGCACGCCTATGCCGAAATCGGCAAGCTCGACCCGCAGGGCCGCGCCGATGTCTCGTGCGAAATCCTGCCGGGCCGCGCGGTGCGGCTGTCGCCGCGCGTCCTGCGCGTGACCGCGCCCAACCCTGGCGCGATGACCGGGCCGGGCACCAACACCTACCTGGTCAGCGACAGCCAGGGCCAGGGCTGGACGGCCATCGACCCCGGCCCGGGCAGCGCCGAACACCTGCACACGCTGTTGGCGCTGCTGGCGCGGTTGCCGGGCCCGCTGCAACGCATCCTGGTCACGCACACCCACCGCGACCATTCGCCCGGCGCAGCAGCGTTGTCGGCAGCCACCGGCGCGCCGGTGTGGGGCCGCATCGCCGACCACCCGGTGTGGCAGGACGAGAGCTTCGCGCCTGCCCAACAGCCGCACCACGGCGACCGCATCGCGGTGGGCGTCGACACCACGCTGCGCGTCATCCACACACCCGGTCATGCGTCCAACCACCTGTGCTTCTTGCTTGAAGAAGAGCGGCTGCTGTTCACCGGCGACCACGTGATGCAGGGCAGCACCGTGGTCATCAACCCGCCCGACGGCGACATGGCGGCCTACCTGCGCACGCTGCATGGGCTGCTGGGTGAAGACCTGGAATGGCTGGCCCCGGGGCACGGTTTTCTGGTGGCGCAACCGCACACCGTGATCGCCAACTTGATCGCCCACCGCCTGCGTCGCGAGGCCAAGGTGCAGGCGGCGTTCGCGGCTGTCGCCGCGGTTGGCGGTCGGGCCACGGCGGCCGAACTGCTGCCGCACGTCTATGGCGACGTGCCAGCGGCCCTGCACGGCCTGGCCGCGCGGTCTTTGCTGGCCCACCTGCTGAAGCTGCAGCGCGACGGTGTTGTGACGCTGCAGGGCGAGGTCTGGGTCTCAGCCGGCTGAAACGGGCGATGGGGAAGCCGGCGCCGCCGCGTCCTGCCAACGGCCGTCGCGCAGCAGCTGGTGCGGCCTGAACTGCGACTTGTAGGCCATCTTCGGGCTTTGCGCGATCCAGTAGCCGAGGTACACGTACGGCAGCTTCAGCAGCCGCGTCTGCTCGATCTGCCACAGCACGCTGTAGGTGCCGTAGCTGGCCTCGTCGTCGGGCTCGTAGTAGGTGTAGACGGCCGAGATGCCGTCGCTCAACACGTCCAATATCGACACCATCTTCAGTGCACCCAGGCTGCCGTCTTCGGTGGACTCGCGGAATTCCACCAGCCGTGAATTGACGCGGCTTTGCAGCAGGAACTGGGTGTACTGATCGACGCTGTCCTGGTCCATGCCGCCGCCGCTGTGGCGGCCGCTCTGGTAGCGCAGGTAAAGCTGGTAGTGCTCGGCCACGAAACCCAGGCGCAGCACGCGGGCCTTCAGCGTGGCGTGGGCCTTGGCTGCGCGGCGCTGGCTGCGGGTGGGTGCAAAGCCGTCCACCGGCACGCGCATCGGCAGGCAGGCGCGGCAGCCGTCGCAATAGGGACGGTAGGTGAACATGCCGCTGCGCCGAAAGCCCGCGGCCACCAGGCTGGAATAGGTTTCTGCGTGGATCAGGTGGCTGGGCGTGGCCACCTGCGAGCGGGCCTGACGCTCGGGCAGATAGCTGCAGGGGTAGGGGGCCGTTGCATAGAACTGCAAGGAACCCAGCGGCAATTCGTTGGGGTGGGTCACGCGCGTGAACGTGGAGGCACTGCGGAAGGGGGCGGAATGGGCGCCGGGATCAGCAGATCCCAAGCCGCTTCATCATAGGTCCAAGGTGCCACGTCCGGGGCCCCCAGGGCTTGCGCCAGGTGCGCTTCGAAGGCGCTGCGGGTGATCTCGTGGCCGCCGAAGGAAGCCAGGTGGCCGGTGTTCTGCTGGCAGTCGATCAGCGCCACGCCGCGCGCGCAGCAGGCGGCCACCAGCGCGGCCAGCGCGATCTTCGACGCATCGGCGCGGTGCGAAAACATCGACTCGCCGAACACCATGCGCCCGATCGCAATGAAATACAGGCCGCCGACCAGCACGCCGTCGACCCAGGTCTCGCAGCTGTGCACGCGGCCAGCGCGGTGCCAGGCGGTGTAGGCGTCGACGATGGCCGGCACGATCCAGGTGCCGTCCTGGCCATCGCGCGGCGTGGCGGCGCAAGCGGCAATGACGGCCGCAAAGTCGCTGTCGAAGCGCAGATGGCAGCCGGGCGTGCGGCGAAAACGGCGCAGCGCTTTCTTCATCGTCTGCGACAGGTGGAAGTCGGCCACCGGCAGCACCATGCGCGGATCCGGACTCCACCACAGCGCCGGCTGGCCAGGGCTGTACCAGGGGAAGATGCCTTTGCGGTAAGCCTCGTCCAGCCGCTCGGGGGTGACGCGGCCACCGGCGGCGACCAAGCCCGGCGCGTCGCTGTCCGGTCCCAGCGCCAGCCTGCTAGGCGGCAGCGGGCTGCTGTCGTCGATCCAGTTCAGCATCACCGCCGTGGGCTCAGAGGGTTTCCCGAGCGGGCAGATCCTGCGCCAACTGTTGCCACAAAAAGGTGTATTCAAGTGCCGACATCTGCGCGCGCTGCGCATTGTCGGCCGCTCCGCCGTGGCCGCCTTCGATGTTTTCCCAGTACAGCACGCGGTGGCCCTGCTCGATCATCCGCGCGGCCATCTTGCGGGCGTGGCCGGGGTGCACGCGGTCGTCGCGGGTGCTGGTGGCGAACAGCACCTTGGGCAGCTTCACGCCGGCCTTGACGTTCTGATAAGGGCTGTACTTGCTGATCCAGTCCCATTCGGCGGGTTTGTCGGGGTCGCCGTATTCGGCCATCCACGATGCACCGGCGAGCAGCTTGTTGTAGCGCTGCATGTCCAGCAGCGGCACCTGGCAGACCACGGCATTGAAAAGGTCCGGCCGCTGCACCATGGTGGCGCCGACCAGCAGCCCACCGTTGCTGCCGCCCTGGATGCCCAGCCGTCCCGGCCGCGTCACGCGGCGGCGGATCAGGTCTTGCGCGACGGCCGCGAAGTCGTCGTAGCTTTTCTGCTTGTGTTCCTTGATCGCGGCTTGGTGCCAGCCCGGACCGAACTCGCCACCGCCGCGAATGTTGGCCAGCACGAAGACGCCGCCGCGGCCGGTCCACGCGCGGCCGATGCCGCCTGAGTAGAACGGCGTCAGCGAGACTTCGAAACCGCCGTAGCCGTACAGCAGCGTCGGGTTTTCGGCGTCAGGCTTGGCGCCTTTGGGCCAGACCACGAAGTAGGGCACGCGGTTGCCGTCGCGCACAGGCGCGAAGCGCTGCTCGACACGCATGCCGTCGGCGTCGAAGAAGCTGGGTCTTGACTTCAGCAGTTCGCGTTCGTCGGCACCGGCGTCGACACCCGTTCTGCCGATCTGCAGCGAGTCGGGGCTGAGGAAGTCCGCGGCGTTCAGCAGGTAGTGCTCAGCCAGCGCGTCGGTGGGCAGCAGCGGGTCGTGCAGCGCGGTCACGCTGAGCTGGCCGGGGTAGGGTGCCACCATGTCGCGCTTGGTCCACTTCGTCGCGTCCTTTTCGGCGCCTTTCTCACCATCCGTGCCGGGCACTTCGCGCCATTCCTGCAGCCGGCTGGCGACCTTGTCGAGCACGTTGACGATGACCGTTTCGCGCGTGACGGTGTAGCCGGCCAGGCTGCGTGTGGCGGTGGACGTGAACAGCGCGGCCAAGCGGCGTTCGCCGTTCAGGTACGCGGCAGCGTCGCCCACCAGCAGCGAGCCGCGCAGCCAGGTCTTGCGGCCAATCACCCAGTCGCTGCGCAGTTCAATGAAAACGCGGTCACGCAGGAAGGCCAGTTGCGCGTCATTCGGCTTGTCCAGAGCGACGAGCTGGTCGCCCTGCAGCAGGAAGACCTGTGTGTTGTAGAAGTCCAGCGAGCGGGCGAACAGCGTGCGTTCGTAGCCCGGCGTGCTGTCCACGCTGACCGAGACCGCAACGTCTTGCTTCTGACCTTCGAAAACGGTGACCGCGGCGCTTAGCGGTTGGCCGCGCTGCCAGCGTTTGATGACGCGGGGATAGCCGGAATCGGTCAACGATCCGCTGCCGAAATCGGTGCCGATGTACAGGTGGTCAGCGTCCATCCATTCGACCGAGGACTTGGCTTCGGGCAGGCTGAAGCCGCCTTCGACGAAGCGCTTGGCAACGGTATCGAATTCGCGCTGCACCTGGGCGTCGGCCCCGCCACGCGACAGTGCCACCATGGCCAGCCGGTAATCCGGCGCCAGGCTCGTGGCACCACCCCAGACCCAGTTTTCGCCTTCGGCCTTCGCTAGTGCGTCGATGTCGATGACGGTTTCCCAAGCGGGCCGGGGCTTGCGGTATTCGGCCAGCGTGGCGCGCCGCCACAGTCCGCGCGGGTTGGCCGCATCACGCCACAGGTTGTAGAAGCCATCACCACGCCGCGTGACGTAGGGAATCTGTTCCTTTGAGTCCAGCACTTCGCGAATGCTGTCGCGCAATGCCTCGAAGCCGGGTTCGGCCTGCAACAGCCCTTCACTTTCGGCGTTCCGTTCACGCACCCAGGCCAGCGCGCGTTCGCCCAGCACGTCTTCGAGCCAGAGGTAGGGGTCTTGCATGTCGGGGGCAGGGGCGGAAATGGTCACGGTGCGCGGGCCTTGAGGATGGTGGGGTGGACTTCGACGCTGCGGTCGGCATTGCCGATCCAGATTGCGCCGTCTTGCACCGTCACCTGCAACTGCATCGAACGGTCGGCCAGCCGGGCCAATTCCTGGCTCTGCGCTGCGGGCAACTGCCATACCGCCAGGTTATTCAGTCGGGCGACTTTGCCTTGCACGCCGGCCCACCAGATGGGCGCGGCATTGCTGTAGACGTAAAGCGTGACGCGGCCGGCACGCCCGCTGGCCTTGGCCAGCCGGCGTTCGTCGGGCTGACCCATTTCCACCCAGTGGCGCAGCTGGCCGTCCAGGCTGATCTGCCACAGGTCGGGCTCGTCGGCGTCGGCCAGACCGCGCGCGAAGACGAGGTTGCCGTCATGGTCGTCGGCGGGCACATTCAGCGCGAAGGCCAGCAGCCGCACCATCATCCGCTCGTCGGTTTCTGACGGGTGGCGGGCCAGCGTCAGAGCATGCGTCGCGTACAGGCCGCGGTCCATGTCGGCAATCTGCAGCGTGGCCTTGCAGACCGTTGATTTCAGCGCCATGGGGCAGCGTGCGGCGCGAACACGGTGGACGAAGTCAAAGCAGCGGGCATGGGTATTTGGGGGCTGAGCGAAGGCTGCGCACTGTGCCACAGCGCAGGCGCCTGCGATCGCGCGAGGATGGCATCATTCGCCCTGTGGCCGGTATCGCCGGTAGCCCTTTTTTGCCTGTAGGTCCGAGGATGAAGATGAAGGTCAAGACACTGTTGTCCGCACTGGGTTGGGTTTTGTTGAGCGCGGGCGCCCATGCCCAGACGCAGCCACCGATCCCCGCCAAGTCCGCCGCCAAGGCGGCGGTGAAGCCGGCGGCGCCGGCTGCCGGTGACAAGACGATGTCGTTAGGCGGCAAGGCGGGCTCGGGTCCGATCCTGAATCGCGACGAATTGCGCGCATGCCTGAGCCAGGAAGAAGCGGTCCGCAAGCGCCTGGATGCGCATACCGCGCTGCGCGCTCCGCTGGACAAGGAAAAAGCCGACCTCGCCGCAGCCCAGCAGTCGCTGCGCGCCGAGCGCGCCCCGCTGGAAGACATGAAGCAGCAGGCTGAGGCGCTGAGCGAACGCATGAAGGCCTACGGCGCGCGGGTCACGGCTTGGAACGACAGCGTCACCGCCTTCAATGCAGCCGCGCCGACCGGGTCCAAAGCCGATCGCGAACGCACGGCGTTGAACAAGGAACGCGAAGACCTTGGCGTGCAGCAAAAAGCGCTGGATGCCGAGAAGACCGAACTCGCGGCCAAGAGTGAAGCCACCGTGCGCGACTACAACGCCAAGGCCGCGGTGGTCGACGCCCAGGTCACGGGTTGGAATCAGCGCAACGAGCAGTGGAACCAAGATGGCCGGGCCTTGGAGGCCGAGCGCTCGGAATGGGTCATCAGCTGCGCCGACCGTCGCTACCGCGAGGACGACGAAATTGCCATCAAGCGCGGCAAGTGAGCGCGATGTCTGAGCGCGATGTGATGAACGCCATGCCCACCCCGGCCGCCGCTGCGGATGTTGCCAATCCGCTACTGCAGAACTGGGAAACCCCCCACGGCCTGCCGCCTTTTACGCGGCTGCAGGCGGCCCATTTCGAGCCTGCGTTGCTGGCTGCAATGGCGGCGCACCGGGCCGAACTGGCGCTGATTGCCGGGAACCCCGCCGCACCCGATTTCGACAACACCGCAGCCGCCTTCGACCGCGCGGGCGCCCAGCTGGGCCGCGTGGCGGCGACCTTCTACAACCTGACCTCGTCGGCCACCAGCCCCGAACTGCAGGCCGTGCAGCGCGCGATGGCCGCTCCGATGGCCGCCCACCACAGCGCGGTGCACACCGACGCGGCGCTCTTCCAGCGGCTGGCTTCCGTGCACGCCCGGCGCTCCAGCCAGGGCTTGACGGCCGAGCAGCTGCGGCTGGTTGAGCGCCTGTACCTGGACTTCGTGCGCGCCGGGGCGCAACTGCCGCCGGCGCAGCAGGCACGCTACGCCGCCATCATGGCCGAGCAGGCGCAACTGATGACGCGCTTCGCGCAGAACGTGCTGCACGACGAATCGAACTGGTCCTTGCCGCTGGCCGGTGAAGCCGATATGACGGGCCTGCCCGACTTCGTGCGCGCCAGCGCGCGCCAGGCGGCGGTCGAGCGCGGCCTTGACGGTGCGGTGATTACGCTGGCGCGGTCGCTGATCGTGCCATTTCTGACCTTCTCGCAGCGCCGCGACTTGCGTGAACAAGCCTGGCGCGCCTGGACCAGCCGGGGCGAACACGCAGGCGAGCACGACAACCGCGAGGTGGCACGCGCCATCCTGCGCCTGCGTAACGAACAGGCCCGCCTGCACGGACACAAGTGCTTTGCCGACTACGCTCTGACCGACACCATGGCCGGCACGCACCTGGCGGTGCAGGGCCTGCTGGGCGAAGTCTGGCCGCGCGCGTTGCTGGCGCTGGAACGTGAACGCACTGCGCTGCGCGAGGTGATGGCCAGCGAGGGTGTGACGCAGGACATCGAAGCCTGGGACTGGCGCTTCTGGGCCGAAAAGGTGCGCCGAACCCAGTACGCCATCGACGATGCAGAGGTCAAGCCGTATTTCGAATTGAGCCGCGTCGTGCAGGCCGCTTTCGATTGCGCGCAGCGCCTGTTCGGCCTGTGCTTCACGCTGCGCGGCGACATCCCCGTCTACCACCCTGATGTTCAGGCCTACGAGGTCAGCAACGCCGAAGGTCAGGTCTGTGGTGTGTTCCTGCAAGACAACTTTGCGCGGCCCAACAAGCGAAGCGGCGCCTGGATGAGCAGCCTGCGCTGGCAAAGCCGCAACGGTGGCGCGCTGCACTTGCCAGTGATCCTGAACAACAACAACTTCGCCAAGGGCGAGCCGACGCTGCTGTCGCTGGACGACGCGCGCACGCTGTTCCACGAATTCGGCCACGGCCTGCACGGCCTGTTGTCCGAGGTGACGTACGAACGGCTGTCGGGCACCCAGGTGCTGCGTGATTTCGTCGAACTGCCGTCGCAGATCTTCGAACACTGGATTGCCGAGCCCGAAGTGCTGCAGCGCCATGCGCGGCACTGGCAGACCGGTGCGCCGATCCCCGCCGACCTGGTAGCCCGTCTGCAGCGCGCGGCGCGTTTCAACCAGGGCTACGAGACCGTGCGCTACACCGCCAGCGCGCTGGTGGACATGGCTGCGCATGCGCTGACCGAGGCCGAACCGCCGGCCGACCTGTGTGATTTCGAAGCCGATGTGCTGAAGGCCGCGGGCCTGCCGCAAGGCGTAGGCCTGAACCACCGGCTGGTGCACTTCCAGCACCTGTTTGCCAGTTCCGGCTATGCGGCGGGCTACTACGTTTACCTGTGGGCCGAGGTGCTCGATGCCGATGGGTACGGCGCCTTCACCGAAGCCGGCAGCCCGTTCGACCCGGTAGTCGCACAGCGCCTGCTGAAGCACATCTACAGCAGCGGTAACAGCATCGAGCCAGGCGCAGCATTCGCGGCTTTCCGCGGCCGTGCCCCCACGGTGCAGCCCCTGCTGGAAAAGCGCGGGCTGCTGCACACGGCGTGACCGTCGGGGCGGGCCGACGCCTGCCCCGCCAGCCTCACTTCATCAACGCAACGGCATCGACCACGCGGGCGCCGAAGGCCTTGGCGGTGGCTATGTCGCCGGGCACCATCTCGTCCACCGACGCATTCGACGGCGTGGCCGCGATCAGGCCAGTGCTGCCGCCCAGGTTGTTGATGTTGTCGCGGGTGTGATCCTTGGCGTTCATCGGCAACATGCCGGTGCCGGCCCACAACATGCCGTGCTGCTGTGACAGCGTCACCATGTAGGCGATGGTCGAAAACTTGTCGCCATTCAGCGTGGCCGAATTGGTGAAGCCGGCCGCCAGCTTGTTCTTCCAGGCTTGCGTGGACCAGGGCTTGGAGCTGGCGTCAGCGAACTTCTTGAACTGCCAGCTGACGCTGCCCATGTAGGTGGGGCTGCCGAAGACGATGGCCCGGGCGGCCGCCAGTTGTTCCCAGCCGCCTTCGGGCAGGTTGCCCTCGGCGTCGATGGCCAGTAGCGTGCCGCCGCTGCCTTCGGCCACGGCCTGCGCGATCTTGGCGGTGTGGCCGTATCCGCTGTGGAAAACGATGACGATGTTGCTCATGGTGCGGTTTCTTTCTGGGGCGATGTGGGGTGCGGTGGGGTGCGGTGGTTGGATTCAGGGCACGAGATCGAAGACCAGTACTTCGGCATTTTCGCCGCCTTCCAGCACCAGCTTCGTTTCGTTGTCGAGCCGCGCGGCGTCGCCGGCGCGCAGCGTGTGGTCGTTGACGCGCAGGCTGCCGCGCACCAGGTGCACGTAGGCGATGCGGTTGGCTTGCAGTGGACATTCGACGCGCTCGCCGCCGTCGAAGAGCCCGGCGCTCAGGGTGGCGTCGGCGTGGATGGTCACGGCACCGTCGCGGCCATCGGGTGCGGCCACCAAGCGAAGCTGGCCGCGCTTGCTGGCGGCGTCGAAATGCTTCTGCTCGTAGTCCGGAGCGATGCCGGCCCGGTCGGGCAGGATCCAGATCTGCAGGAAGTGCGTCGTCTGACCTTCGGCGTTGTTGAATTCGCTGTGGCGCACGCCAGTGCCGGCGCTCATACGCTGCACGTCGCCGGGGCGGATGACGCCTGAATTTGCACCGCCTGCAACACCGTTCCCCATGCTGTCCTTGTGCGCCAATTCGCCTTCCAGCACATAGCTGACGATTTCCATGTCGCGGTGGCCGTGCGTGCCGAAACCGGTGCCGGCGGCGATGCGGTCTTCGTTGATGACGCGCAGGTTGCCCACACCCATGTGCGCCGGGTCGTGGTATTCAGCGAAGGAAAAACTGTGGAAGCTGTCCAGCCAGCCGTGCTGGGCGTGGCCGCGTTCGGCCGATTTGCGCAGGGTGATCATGGTGAAGGTCTCGGGTTGCTTACTTAAGACCCAGTGTCGTCAGGGCAAGCCGGCAGCGGGCTGCGCGCCCTTGTCGAATCCATTGAAATAACATGAAGCGATGACCGAGAAACTGCTGGCCCTGACGCCCGACGCCCTGGTGATGATGGACACCATCGCACGCACCGGCAGCTTCGCCGCTGCGGCGCGTGAACTCGGCAAGGTGCCGTCGGCCCTGACCTACAGCGTGCGCCAGCTGGAAGAAGCGCTGGACGTGCTGCTCTTCGACCGCAGTTCGCGCCAGGCGCAACTCACCGCCGCCGGCACCGAACTGCTCACCGAGGGCCGCCGATTGCTCAGCGAAATGGGCGCGGTGGCCAACCGCGTGCGCCGTGTGGCCAGTGGCTGGGAAACGCAGCTCGCCATCAGCGTGGAAGACATTGTTTCGATGCCCATCGTGTTTGAGTTGGTGCAGGCCTTTTGCGAAATGAGCGCCGAGCACTGCCGCGCTGCCATCAACGGCCCGGCGGCCCAGCAGCCGGCCCAGCAGGGCGATGCACCCGGCCCCGCCACCCGGCTGCGCCTGCGCACCGACGTGCTCAGCGGAACCTGGGAAGCGCTGATCTCGGGGCAGGTGGACCTGGCCATCGGCGTGTCGTCGCGCCAGATCGTCGCCAGCGGTATCGAACTGCGCCCGCTCGGCGACTTGCCTTTCGTCTTTTGCGTGGCGCCGCACCACCCGTTGGCTTCAGCGACAGAGCCTTTGACCGACGCCGTGCTGGTCAACCACCGCGCGGTGGCCGTAGCCGACACCGCCCAACGCCTGGCACCGATGACGGTGAACCTGCTGCCGGGGCAGGATGTGCTGACCGTGCCCAGCATGCGCACCAAGCTGGAAGCGCTGCTGCGCTGCCTGGGCTGCGGCTTCCTGCCCGAACCACTGGCCCGGCCGCACCTGGAAGCCGGGCATCTGGCACGCAAGGAAACCGTTCGCGGCACGCCTGTGGCCAGCCTGCAGTACGCCTGGCGCGCCGATCGCGGCCCGCAAAGCCTGGGCCGTGCGCTGCAGTGGTGGCTGGCGCAACTGGAAAGCCCGACCACGCGGCAGGCGCTGCTGGAACGCCACGCCGGGCCGCTGGCCTGAGCAGCGCACCGCTCGCAGGCTGGCCGAGCGTGGATTTGCAGCCCTACCGCGGCCGTTTCGCGCCGTCCCCCACCGGCCCCTTGCATGCCGGTTCGCTGGTGGCGGCGCTGGCCAGCTGGCTCGACGCGCGGGCCCAAGGCGGCGTTTGGCTGGTGCGCATCGAAGACGTGGACACACCACGGTGCAGCGTGGCTGCCGCGCAAACCATTCTGGCGCAACTCGACGCCTGCGGGCTGCGGTCCGACGAGACGCCGCTGTGGCAATCGGCGCGCAGCGCGGCCTACGAAACGGCGCTGCAGGCCCTGCTGGCAGCCGAGCTGGCCTACCCCTGCGGCTGCACGCGTCGCGACATCGAAGCGCACTGGCAAGCCCTGGGCGTGGCGCATCAGCCCGCTGCCGAACGGGTCTACCCCGGCACCTGCCGCAGCGGTTTGCACGGCAAACCGGCGCGTGTCGTGCGGCTGCGCGTCGACGGCGTGGTGGGGTGGCACGACCGTCGCCTCGGGCCGCAGCGCCAGGACCTGACGCGCGAAGTTGGCGACTTCGTGCTGCGCCGCGCCGACGGTCTGTGGGCCTACCAACTGGCCGTGGTGGTGGACGACGCGGCGCAGGGCATCACGCAAGTCGTACGCGGCGCCGATCTGGCCGATAACACCGCTCGGCAGATCGCCCTGCAGCGCGCGCTGCAGTTGCCCACACCGGGCTATCTGCACACACCGCTGGTGCTGGCCGCCGACGGCTGCAAGTTGAGCAAACAGAACGGCGCGCAAGCGCTGGATGTGGCCGATCCGCTGGCGCACTTGCAGGCTGCCGGTGCCGTGCTTGGGCTGCCAGCGGGCAATGCAGCGACGGCGGCTGAGTGGCTTGGGCAAGCGGTACCGGCTTGGGCTGGCATCATCGCCAACTTTTCCACCAGGAGCGAACCATGACGACCACCGAATCCGGCCTGCAATACGAAGACACTCAGGCCGGCGACGGCGCCGAGGCCGCGGCCGGCCAGAACGTGAAAGTGCATTACACGGGCTGGTTGTACGACCCCACCGCCAAGAACAACCGTGGCAAGAAGTTCGACAGCAGCAAAGACCGCGGCCAGCCTTTCGCTTTCGGCCTGGGCCAGGGCCAGGTCATCCGCGGTTGGGACGAAGGCGTGCAAGGCATGAAGATCGGCGGCACGCGCGTGCTGACCATCCCTGCCGACCTAGGCTACGGCGCACGCGGCGCTGGCGGCGTGATCCCGCCGAACGCCACGTTGGTGTTCGAGGTAGATCTCCTGGGGTTCTGAATGCCAGGTCCGAAAAAAAGCGCCCCGAAGGGCGCTTTTTTATTGCGCTGAGCGATCCTCAGCGTGCCGCGCGCGGGAAACCCGGCTTGGCAAAGGTCTTGCCAGCCGGCTTGAACGGTTTGCCACCCGTGGGGCGCGGCCCGAAGCTCTTGCCGCCGCGCGGGGGCGCGCCAGCCGGCATCGGCAGCGGGGCCGAACGCTTGGGTTCCAGCCCTTCGATGGTGGCCAACGGAATGCGCTGCGTGGTGTAGCGCTGGATGCGGTGGATCATGCCGCTGTCGCGGCGTTCGGCCAGCGTCACCGCCAGGCCCGAGCGACCGGCACGGCCTGTTCTGCCGATGCGGTGCACGTAGTCCTCTTCCTTCATCGGCAGACCGAAGTTGATCACGTGGCTGATCGTCGGCACGTCGATACCGCGGGCGGCCACATCGGTGGCCACCAGCACGCGCAGGTGCTTGCTGCGTAGGCCCTGCAACACGCGGTTGCGGCGGCCTTGCGGCATGCCGCCGTGCAGGCTGGCCACGCTGTGACCCATCTCGTGCAGGCGGTCGGCGAGCCAGTCGGCGTCACGCTGGGTGCTGGTGAAGACCAGGGCTTGGTCGACGTCACGGTCGGTCAGGATGCTGTCGAGCAGCGCGTTCTTGTGCTCAAAGTCATCGGCCCAGTGCAGGCGCTGTTCGATGTCGCCGTGGGCTTCGGTCTGCGAGCTGACCTCGATGCGCTGCGGGTCGCGCAGCAGTTCTTGCGCCAGGCGGCCGACGTGGCCGGCGAAGGTGGCGCTGTACATCATGGTCTGGCGTGCGACCGGCGTGGCTTCGGTGATCAGCCGGATGTCGTCGATAAAGCCCATGTCCAGCATGCGGTCGGCCTCGTCCAGCACCAACATGTCCAGATTGCCCAGCACAGCCTTGCCCGAACCAAGGTGGTCGATCAGGCGGCCCGGGGTGGCGATCAGAATGTCCAACGGGCCGCGCAGCGCAGCCAGCTGCGCGCCGTAGGGCACGCCGCCAACAACGGTGGCAACGCGCAGGCCCGGCACAAAACGGCCGTAGTCGCTGGCGGCTTTGGCCACCTGCATGGCCAATTCACGGGTGGGGGTCAGCACCAGCACGCGAGGGCCGCGGGCTCTTTGCGAGTTCGTGCCAGGGGTGGCGGGCAGGCCACGGCTGGCCAGCACCTTGGTCAGGGCCGGCAGCATGAAGCTGGCCGTCTTGCCGCTGCCGGTGCGGCTGCTGACCATCAGGTCTTTGCCGGCCAGCGCCGGGGGAATGGCTTCGCCTTGCACGCCGGTAGGTTCGGTGTAACCGGCGGCTTGCAGGGCACGGGCCAAGGCTTCGTGCAGATTCAGGGCTTCAAAGGTCATTTCGGTCTCGCTTCTCTTTGCTCGCGGCACGCCGAAGCGCGCCTGCGCTGCCTTGCGGGCAACGCGGGTGGGGTCGCGGGGGTGGGTGCTGCCGGGCAGAGATCTGCCGCGGTTTCGGTCGCACCCGGGTGCAGCGACGGCATCGCCGCCGACCCGAAAGAAGCGCACGTCTGAATCGAAATTCTCAAACGTGGCAAAGGCCGAAGGGGATGAACTTCTGGCTATTTAGTAATAAGCCAAGCCCGCGAGTATAGCCGGTTTGGCAACCAACACCCGGGTTTCTACGATGCCGCCCTGTGGATGCGGGGCGCCAGGGTTTCCCACACCGGGTTCAGTCGTCCGGGCAGGTCGGGCAGGCTGCCGAGTTCGGTGCGACTTTCGCCGGGCGAATGAAAGTCGCTGCCACGCGATGCGAGCAAGCCGAATTCGACAGCAGTGTCGGCATAGCGGATGTGCTCTGCCGCGCTGTGGCTACCGGTCATCACCTCGACACCACGGCCGCCGTGGGCGATGAATTCGGTGAACAGCGCGTATTCGGCCGTCGGGCTGAATTTGTAGCGCCCGGGGTGGGCGATCACGGCCATGCCGCCCGCGCCAGTGATCCAGCGCACCGCATCGCCCAGGCCGGCCCAGACGTGGGGCACGTAACCCGGCAGGCCTTCCTTCAGATAGCGGCGAAAGACACTGTGCATGTCGGCACAAACACCCTTTTCGACAAGGAAGCGCGCGAAATGGGTGCGCGAGATCAACTCGGGGTTGCTGACGTAGCACAGCGCGCCCTCGAAGGCGCCCTGAATGCCCGCCAGCGCCAAGCCGCTGGCCATGTCCAGCGCCCGCTGGCGGCGCCCGCTGCGGGTAGCGGCCAGGCCGGCGTTCAGTGCGCCGTCGTCGGCGTCGAAGCCCAGACCGACGATGTGCACGGTTTCGCCGGCGAAGCTGACCGAAATTTCGGTGCCGGTGAGGTAGTCCATGCCTAGGTCCAGCGCCGCGCTGCGGGCCCGCTTCTGGCCGCCGAGTTCGTCGTGGTCGGTCAGCGCCCAGAGCTCGACGCCCTGCGCGTGCGCTCGTTTGGCCAAGGTCTCGGGTGCGAGCGTGCCGTCAGAGACGGACGAATGGGAATGCAGGTCAGCGTTGAGTAGGTTCACAGGGCATTGTAAAAACTTGGGGCCCGGCGGCGCAGAAGCGGGGCTTGTGCGGCTTCGGCAACGGCAGCGGTGTCAGACGCCCAGCGTCATGCGCCGGCCGCAGCGCGCGGCCAGGCTTTCGTCGTGGGTGACGACGATGAAGGCGGTGCCCTGCTCGCGGGCCAGACCCAGCATCAATTCGAAGACGCCGTCGGCGGTGCTGCGGTCGAGGTTGCCGGTGGGTTCATCGGCCAGCACGCAGGCCGGTTGGGTGACCAGTGCCCGGGCGATGGCCACACGCTGGCGTTCGCCGCCCGACAACTGCGCCGGGTGGTGCTGCACGCGCCCGGCCAGCCCCACGCTGGCCAGCACGCGCTGCGCAGCAGCACGGGCTTCAGGCTGCGCAAGGCGGCGGATGCGCAGCGGCATGGCCACGTTGTCCAGCGCGCTGAATTCGGGTAGCAGGTGGTGGAACTGGTAGACGAAGCCCAAATGCTGGTTGCGCCAGCGGCCTTGCCCGGCGGCGTTCATGTCGGCGAAAGCCTTGCCCATCAGTTCGACGGTGCCGGAAGTGGGCGCGTCCAGCCCGCCCAGCAGGTGCAGCAGCGTGCTCTTCCCCGAACCCGATGCGCCCACCACGGCCAGCGTCTCGCCACGCCTCACATGCAACGTCACGCCCTTCAACACGGTGACGTCGAGTGGGCCTTCCTGGAAGCGCTTGTGCAGATCCTCGCAGCGCAGGATCACCTCATTCGGCGCGATCGGGGCTTGCTCACTCATAGCGCAGCGCCTCGGCCGGGTTGACACGGCTGGCGCGCCAACTGGGGTACAACGTGGCTGCGAAGGCCAGCACCAGCGAGATCACGATGATCGGCAGGATGTCGCTGGCCAGCGGCTCACTGGGCATGTAGTTGATGACGTAGATGCTGCCCGGCAGGAAGGCCACGCCCAGCGCGCGTTCGATGGCCGGCACGATGACGCCGATGTTCACCGCCACGCCCAGGCCCAGCAAGACGCCGGCCAGCGTGCCGATGATCCCGCTCATCGCACCCTGCACGATGAAGATGCCCATCACACTGCGCGGGCTGGCGCCCAGTGTGCGCAGGATGGCGATGTCGGCGCGCTTGTCGGTCACCGTCATTACCAGCGTGCTGACCAGGTTGAAGGCCGCCACGGCCACGATCAACGTCAGGATGATGAACATCATGCGTTTTTCGATCTGCACCGCGTCGTACCAGTTGCGGTTGGTGCGCGTCCAGTCGCGCACGATGACGGCCGGGCCCAGGCTGCCCTGCAGGTCAGCGCCGGTCTGGCGCGCGCCCTGCACGTCACTCAGACGCAGTTGCACGCCCATCGGGCCTTCGACGCGGAAAAGCCGCGCCGCGTCGTCCACATGGATCAGAGCCAGCCCACTGTCGTATTCGTAGTGCCCGGCCTCGAAGGTGCCGACCAGCGTGAACTGCTTCAGCCGCGGCACCACGCCGGCCGGGGTGGTCTGTCCGCCAGGGGCAACGATGGTGACCTTGTCGCCGGTGCGCGCGCCCAGCATGCGGGCCAGCTCGATCCCCAGCACGATGTTCCACTCGCCGGCCTTCAGCTGGGCCATCAACGGGGCCTGGGTCTTCGCCAGATCGGTGACCTGGCCTTCCAGCGCCGGCTCGATGCCGCGCACGATGGCGCCGCGCAGTTCATCGCCCCTGCCGACCAGCGCCTGCGCCGCCACAAACGGCGCCGTACCGATGACCCTGCTGTCCTTGCGTGCGGCGGCAGCCGTGGCCTGCCAGTCGGGCAGCGCACCACCGCTGGCGTCGAAAACCTCAATGTGCGCGATGACGCTGAGCATGCGGTCGCGCACCTCTTTTTGGAAGCCGTTCATCACGCTGAGAACGATGATCAACGCCGCCACGCCCAACGCGATGCCCAGCATCGACACCCCGCTGATGAAAGAAATGAAGCCGTTGCGGCGGCCGGCACGGCCGGCGCGCGTGTAGCGCCATCCCAGTTGCCACTCGAAAGGCAGGTTCATTCGGGGGTGAGGCGGAATGCGCTGTCCATAGCTTAAGGATGCTAACGGACGACCCTTGCCGCCCCGGATAATCCGGGCATGCACCTGATGATTCCGTTCGCCGCGCCACTGTCCGAGGTCGGCCGCCAAGCCAGCGCCACGCTCGGCCTGCCCCACCTGCAGGCTCTGCTCGCTCGCTGGACCGAGGTCGATCGCGACAACGGCGACGAGTGGTCTCTGAGCACGCCGCACGAACGCGTGCGGGCCCGAGCGCTGCGACTGCGCGGTGGCGACGGCCAACTGCCCTGGGCGGCACTGCAAGCGCAGGCCGATGGCGTGGCGGTGGGCGATCTGGGTTGGGGCTTGGTCACGCCCGCGCATTGGCATCTGGGCACCGACCAGGTTAGTTTGCTGGAGCCGACCGCGCTGATGCTCGACGAGTCCGCGTCGCGGGCATGTTTCGAGGCTGTGCAGGACCTGTTCACCAGCCAGGGCTACGCGCTGCAGTACGCCGCGCCACTGCGCTGGTACCTGGCCCATGCATCCCTGGCGCAACTGGCCACCGCGTCGCTGGACCGGGTCATCGGCCGCAACGTCGACGCCTGGCTGGGTACCGCCCCGGCGCTGCAGGCCATCCGCCGGCTGCAGAGCGAGGTGCAGATGGTGCTGTACACCCACCCGTTGAACGACGCGCGCCAGGCGCAGGGCCTGTTGCCTGTGAACTCGTTCTGGCTTAGCGGCTGCGGCGTGGCGCAGGCCGTGACCGGCGCAGGCACCGGCACCGGCACCGGCACCGGGCCGACCACCGACGCCCGCTTGCGCGCGCCGGCGCTGGCCGACGACTGGGCGGCCTGGCTCAAGGCCTGGGAAACGCTCGACGCCGGCCCGCTGGCCGACCTGCTGCAGCGCGCCGAACGCGGTGCAGAAGTCCGCCTGACACTGTGCGGCGAGCGTAGCGCCGCCACCTTCGCACCCGCGCCCCGCAGCCTGCTGCAGCGGGCGCGCGGGCTGTTTGCTGGGCCGGCCGTGCAGCCGTTGCTGGAGAGCCTGTGATCCTGCAGACCCGCGAGGTGTCGCCGCGCACTGCCTACGCGCTGGAACAGGCTGGCGTGCACCCGCTGCTGGCCCGATTGCTGGCCGCACGCGGCGTGCGCGCGGCCGATGAATTGGACGACAGCCTGGCCCGGTTGCTGCCGCCCGAGACGCTGAGGGGCAGCGCCGAAGCCGGCCGCCTGCTGGCCGATGCGATCACGCAGCAGATGCGCATCTGCATCGTCGCCGACTACGACTGCGACGGGGCCACCGCCTGCGCCGTGGCCATCCGCGGGCTGGCCTTGCTGGGTGCCGCGCCGGGCAGCGTCGGCTACGTCGTGCCCGACCGCGCGGTGCACGGCTACGGCTTGACGCCGGCCATCGTCGACCTGGCGCTGGCCCGCCATCCACAAGGGCTGGACATCCTGGTCACGGTGGACAACGGCATCGCCAGCCACGCCGGCGTGGCCCACGCGCGGGTCTGCGGGCTGCGGGTACTGGTCACCGACCACCACCTGCCGGCGGTCATCAACGGCGAGATTTCCCTGCCTGATGCCGACGTCATCGTCAACCCCAGCCAGCCCGGCTGCGACTTCGCCAGCAAGGCCATTGCGGGGGTCGGCGTGATGTTCTACGTGCTGCTGGCTGCGCGTGCCGAGCTGCGGGTGCGCGGCGCTTTCGATGTGGCCACGCAGCCGCGGCTGGACGCGCTGCTGGACCTCGTCGCCCTCGGCACCGTGGCCGACGTGGTGAAGCTGGACGCCAACAACCGCCGCCTCGTCGCGCAGGGCCTGAAGCGCATCCGCAGCGGGCGCATGCAGCCGGGCATCGCGGCGCTGTTCCAAGCCGCCGGGCGCGACGCCAGCAAAGCCGCCGGCTTCGACTTCGGCTTCGCACTGGGCCCGCGCATCAACGCCGCCGGGCGGCTGGCCGACATGACGCTGGGTATCACCTGCCTGACCACCGACGACCCCGCGCTGGCGCAGGAACTGGCCGCGCAGCTGGACGCCATCAACCGCGAACGGCGCGAGGTCGAATCGGGCATGCGCGAGCTGGCCGAATCGGCACTGCTGCGGCTAATGCCGACTGACCACGGCATGAACACGGCGAAGGCGCCGCCAGCGCCGCCTTCGGTCGCTCTGTTCGACGAAAGTTTTCACGAAGGCGTGGTCGGCATCGTGGCCGGCCGCGTCAAAGACCGGCTGCACCGTCCGACCTTCGTCTTCGCGCGCGGCGCCGACGGCCGCTTGAAGGGTTCGGGCCGGTCCATCCCTGGCTTCCACCTGCGCGATGCGCTCGACCTGATGGCCAAGCGCTACCCCGGCCTGTTGTTGCGTTTCGGTGGCCACGCGATGGCGGCCGGCTGCACGCTGTGTGATGTCGGTGATGTCGGTGATGTCGGTCATATCGATGATCTTGGTGGTGGCGGCCCGCTGGCTCTTTTCGATGGCGCCTTGCGTGCAGTGGCCAGCGAATGGCTGGACGCCGCCACACTGACGCGCACGCTGCGCACCGACGGCCCGCTGCCGCTGGAGTGGTTCAACGCGCAAACCGTGGCTTTGCTGGACGCGCAGGTCTGGGGCCAGGGCTTCGAAGCGCCGGTGTTCTGCGACGAGGTGCAGGTGCTGCAGCAGCGCCTGGTCGGCGACAAACACCTGAAGCTCCGCTTGCGCCACCAGGGCACCGAGCGCGACGCCATCTGGTTCAGCCACACCGAGCCACTGCCCGCCACCGCGCGCCTGGCCTACCGCCTGAGCATCGATGTTTGGAATGGTCAGCAGCGCGTACAGATGATGGTCGAGGCAGCGGCGTGAAGGGCCGCAGTAGCGCAGACCTGTTCCACTAGACTTTTCGCATGGACAACCCACTTTGAAACAACTTCCACGAACCAACGCCCGCACCGCCCTGGCCTTTTTGCTGGCTGGCATCAGCAGCGCAGCGCTGCTGCCACAGACCGCGCTGGCCGTGGGCACCGAAGTCGTCGCCACGGGCCTCGATGGCCCCTGGGCCCTGGCATTTCTGCCGGACGGCCGGATGCTGGTGACCGAGAAAGCCGGGCGCCTGCGCTTCGTCGACCGCAACGGCCGTCTGGGCACGCCGCTGGCGGGGCTGCCGCCGGTCGCCGTCAACGGCCAATGCGGACTGCTCGACCTGGTGGTCGACCCCGAATTCGCGAAGAACGGCTTGCTGTTCTGGACCTTTGCCGAGCCTGGCGAGAACGGCTCGAACAGCACGGCGGTGGCGCGCGGCCGGCTGGTCGGCGACCAACTCACCGAGGTGCGCACCATCTTCAGCCAGAAGCCCAAAGTGGCCAGCAGCGCGCACTGCGGCTCGCGCATCGTGTTTGGCCGTGACGGCCACCTTTTCGTCGGCCTGGGCGACCGCTTCAGCCAGAAAGATCAAGCGCAGAACCCGGCCAACCACCTGGGCAAGGTCGTGCGCATCAACCGCGACGGCCAGGCGCCGGCCGACAACCCCAAGCTCGACCCAGCCGCGCCCGAGGTCTGGAGCCTGGGCCATCGCAACATCCAGGGTGCTGCTTTGCACCCGGTGACCGGTGCGCTGTGGACGGTGGAGCACGGCCCGCAGGGCGGCGACGAGATCAACACGCCCGAGGCCGGCAAGAACTACGGCTGGCCGCTGCTGACCTACGGTCGCAATTACGGCACCGGCACGCGCATCGGTGAAGAAGGCCCGAAGCCGGGCTTCGAGCAGCCGCTGAAGGTGTGGGTGCCGTCGATCGCGCCCAGCGGCATGGCCTTCGTCACCAGCCAGCGCTACCCCGGTTGGCAGGGCCAGTTGCTGGTCGGCGCACTGGCCGGCCAAGCCCTGGTGCGGCTGACGGTCAACGGCCGCGAAGTGACGGGCGAGGAACGCGTGCTGACTGACCTGAAGCGCCGCATCCGCGACGTGCGCCAGGGGCCTGACGGCGCCATCTACCTGCTGACCGACGGCGCCGACGGGCAGCTGCTGCGCGTCACGCCCTGAAGGGGCCAGGGGTTCAAGCCACGCGCCCGAACCACCACAGCGAAAACCCGCCCGACAGTACCGCCAGCAGGGCACCGAATGCGGCCAACAGCGCCGTCACCTCGGTTTCCTTGCGCTCGACCACCATCCGTGACGACAGGCTTTCGTAGACCTTCTTCAGGTCTTCGGCGGTGCCGGCGTAAAAGTACTCGCCGTGGGTCAGCACGCTGATGTTCTTCAGCGTCTCTTCGTCCAGCCTCACGCGCATGCTCCAGCCTTCGAAGCCTATGGTTTCGCCCTGGGTCGTGCCCACCCCCACGGTGTACACGCGGATGCCGCGGTCGGCGGCCATCTTGGCGGCATCCAGCGGGTCGGGGCCGGTGGTGCGCTGGCCGTCGGTCAGCATGATGATGGCGGCGGAGTTGTAGCTGCCGGGTGCCACCGGCGGGCGGGTCGGCGGTTCTTTCTTGCCGCCGATTTCCTTGCCTGGAAAATTGCGCTGGCCGGTGATGTGCTGGATCTCGATGCCGTCTTCCGGAAACAGCGTGGCCAGGCTCAGGATGATGCCGCTGCCAGTGGCTGTGCCGCGTTGCAGCTGAAAACGGTCAATGGCCTTGATGACATCTTCGCGGCTATTGGTGGGCGCCTGCACCACGGCGGCGGTGCCGGCGAAGGCCACCACGCCGACGCGCACCTCGCGCGGCAGCTTATTGACAAAACTCTTGGCGGCTTCCTGCGACGCCACCAGCCGGTTCGGCTTGACGTCTTCGGCGCGCATGCTGCCCGACACGTCCATGGCCAGCATGATGGTGCGTTCGGCCAGCGGCAAGGTCAGGGTGGCGGTGGGGCGCGCCACGGCGAACAGCAGAGTGGTCAGGGCCAGCAGCAGCAGCAGCGGCGGCACGTGGCGGCGCCAGCCGAAGCCCTTGCCCATCGCCAGCTTGGCGATGCCGATGTTGGACACGCGCAGCGTCATGCGCCGTTTGCGCGCCAGCACCCAGAAGTACAGCGCCACCAGCAGCGGCAGCAGGGCCAGCAGCCACAGCATGTTCGGCCAGATCAGGCTCATGCGCTCGCGTCCGCCAGGGTTGCGCCACGCTGCATCGAACGTGGGAACCGCAGCGGCACCTTCAGCCGCGCGCGCTGGCGGCGCAGGTCGGCAAAGCGCATCAGCGCGGCCAGCAGGTCGTCGTCGGTGGCCAGTTCCAGCACATCGGCGCCGCTGGCGGCCAGGCCTTGCAGCAGCGCGCTTTCCTGCTCCTGCGCGGCGCGGGCGTAGCGTGCGCGGAAGGCCGGATCGGCGGCATCAATGAACAGCTGTTCGCCGGTCTCGGCGTCTTGCACGGTGACCAATCCGACGTCGGGCAAATCCATTTCCATCGGGTCCCACAGCCGCACGGCGACCACGTCATGCCGGCGCGACAGGCGTGCCAGTGCTGCGGCCCAGCCGGGCTGGCTGATGAAGTCCGACACCACGAAGACCAGGCTGCGCCGCTGGATGGCCGTGGCGGCCGTGTTCAGCAGCGTGGCCAGCGCCGTGCCCGTGTTGGGGCTGCCAACCGGGGCTGCCGGGCGCGGTAACCGCATGCGCTGCAGCAGTTCCAGCACATGCAGGCGCGACGCCCGCGGCGGCATCAAACCATCCACCTGCTGGCTGTAGAACAGCGCCCCGACGCGGTTGCCGTGCCGCGTGATGACCCGCGCCAGCGTGGCCACGAAGCCGGTGGCCACCGCCAGCTTGGTGGTGTTGCCACTGCCGAAATCGACGCTGCCCGACAGGTCGAGCAGGAACCAGGCGCTGAGGTCACGGTCTTCCAGGAACTGCCGCACATAGGGCTGCTGCAGCCGCGCGGTGACGTTCCAGTCGATGTGGCGCACGTCGTCGTGGTGCTGGTACTCGCGCAGGTCGGCCAGGTCGACACCGGCACCCCGCCACAGCGTGCGGTAGTCGCCCTGCAGCAGGCCGTCGAGCCGGCGGATGACCGTCCATTCCAGGCGGCGAAGTAGCGCCCCCAGGCTCTCTTCGTTCGCCACCCCCCGGGGGGGCTCTTGCAGCGGCCCGGCAGAGCCGGCTCCGTGCAAGGCCTTGGTCGCGCTAGCCATCTCAACGAATCGCGGCCACAACAGGGATGGTGTCTGCCATGTGGGCCAGCGGTTTGTCGGGCGCTGGTACCGCCTTCAGGATGCGCTGGATCACGGCATCAGGCGTGATGTCGGCAGCCAGAGCCTCGTAGCTCAGCACCAGGCGGTGGCGCAGCACGTCGGGCACCAGGTCGGTCATGTCCTCGGGCAGCACGTAGCGCCGACCGCGCATCAAGGCCAGCGCCTTGGCGCCTTCGATCAAACCGATGGTGGCGCGCGGGCTGGCGCCGTAGGTCAGGTAGGGTGCAATCTCGGCCAGACCGTGCTGCGCCGGCCGGCGTGTGGCGCTCACCAGCTTCACGGCGTATTGCATCAGCGAGGGGTCGCAGAACACGGCACGGCATTCGCGTTGCAGGGCGGCCAGCTGGTGGGTGTCGGCCACCGCATTTACATCCACCGCCGGGCCGGTGACGCGCTGGGCGATGACGAACTCTTCTTCGTCGGTCGGGTAGTCGACCAGGACCTTCATCATGAAGCGGTCGATCTGCGCTTCGGGCAGCGGGTAGGTGCCTTCGGTTTCGATCGGGTTTTGCGTCGCCATCACCACGAAGGGGTCGGGCACCTTGTGGGCCTCGCCGGCTATCGTGACCTGACGTTCCTGCATCACTTCGAGCAGCGCGCTCTGCACTTTGGCCGGCGCGCGGTTGATCTCGTCAGCCAGCAACAGGTTGGCGAAGACCGGGCCCAACGCGGTGCCGAATTCGCCGCTCTTCTGGTTGTAGATGCGCGTCCCGATCAGGTCGGCCGGCACCAGGTCGGGGGTGAACTGGATGCGCTTGAAGCTGCCGCGCACGGTGCGCGCCAGCGTCTTGATGGTTAGCGTCTTGGCCAGGCCGGGGACACCTTCGACCAGCAGATGGCCCTGGGCCAGCAGCGCCACCAGCACGCGTTCCAGGAAGCGGTCCTGGCCGACGACCACGCGCTTGACTTCGTACAACAGGCGCTCCATCAACAGCGCGGTTTCGGTGGTAGTTTGTTGCATCGGGGTGCTCGTTTCAAGAGGGGGGCATGCCGGCGGTGACCATCAAAACGGCGGCATGCCTGCCGCCGCAGCAGCGCTTTCGATGGGCACGGCAAAGCCGATGCCGATGAAGGTGCGCTGCTCGGACGGGTTGAGGATGGCGGTGACGATGCCGACCACCTGCCCGTCCATCGTGACCAGCGGACCGCCGGAATTGCCCGGGTTGGCAGCCGCGTCGAACTGGATCAGGTTATTCAGCGTCTTGGCGCCGTCGGGTGCACGGAATTCGCGCTTCAGGCCCGACACCACCCCGTAGCTCACCGACGGACCGATGCCGAAGGGATAGCCGACAGCAATCACGTGGTCGCCCGGCCGCAGGTCGCTGGTGCTGCGCATGGTGGCGGCCTCCAGGTCGTCGGGCAGGGTCAGGGCACGCAGCACGGCCAGATCGTGTTCGGGCCGCGCGCCGACCAGCATGGCGTCGCTTTCCTGGCCGTTGGCAAAGCGCACCTTGATCCGTTTGGCACCGGCCACGACGTGCAGGTTGGTCAGGATGGTGCCGTTGTCGATGATCACCACGCCGGTGCCCAGGCTGCGCTCCATCGCTCGTTGTTCGGGCTTGTCTTCGTCGTTGTCGTTGTCATTCAGCAGCCCCACCACGCGCACCACCGAGGGCAGGATGGCCTCGAAGGCGGCCGCTGCTGCGGAAGGCAGCGGTTCTTTTTCCAATGATTCACGCACGGCGGCGTCGATGTCGTCTTGCGTGATGGCGTGGGCCCCCGGACGCCACAGTGACGAGCTCAACGCCAAACCCAACACCAGCGCGAAGGCCAGTAGCGCGCCCGTGATGGCCCACAGCGGCGCCGCGTGACGCTGGCTGAAGGCGTGCAGGCGCCCGTTGGTCGGTGTTGCGTCAACAGCGGCGGTTGTTGCTGCGGCCACTGCCGCCGCGGCGTCGGCAGACGCCGACGCCGCGGCAGGCCGCGCGCTGGGGCGGCGGGGAGAACGGCTGTACAGCGGGGCCTTGTTCATCGGATGCAGGGCAGGTGTGCAATGACAGTATCACGGCGCGGGGGCCGCCGCAGGGCAGGGGGTCAACGCTGCGCCATCATCCAGGCATGTGGACCGATACGCACTGTCACCTGGACGCCGCCGAGTACGACGCCGACCGCATTGCGGTCGTGCTGCGGGCCCGCGCTGCCGGCATCACGCAACTGGTAGTACCGGCCGTGGAGGTGGCCAACTTCGAGGCCGTACGCAGGCTGGCTGCTGCATTCGGTTGTGCCTATGCGCTGGGCATCCACCCGCTGTTCGTGGACCGCGCCAGCGATGCCGACCTGGACCGCCTGCAGCAGGCTCTGCAGCAGCACCGCGATGACCCGCGCCTGGTAGCGGTGGGGGAGATCGGTCTGGACCACTTCGTGCCCGGGCTGGATCGCGAGCGCCAGGCGCGCTTCTACGGCGCACAGCTGAAGCTGGCGCGAGATGTCGGGCTGCCGGTCATCCTGCACGTGCGGCGCTCGGCTGACGCGCTGCTGCACGGGCTGCGGCGCGTCGCCGTGTCGGGTGGCATCGCCCACGCTTTCAACGGCAGCGCGGTGCAGGCGCGGCTCTTCGTCCAGCGGGGCTTCAAACTGGGCTTCGGCGGCACTTTGACTTTCGAGCGCGCGCTGCAGATCCGCGCGTTGGCGACGACACTGCCCGATGCCGCGCTGGTGCTGGAAACCGACGCGCCCGACATCCCGCCGCACTGGCTGTACCGCACCGCCGCCGAGCGCGCTGGCGGCGCCAGCAGCCGCAACGAACCTGGCGAATTGCCGCGCATCGCGGCGGTGCTGGCGGAACTTCGCGGCTGGACCCTGGCGCATACCGCCGTCGTCACATCGGCCAATGCCCGGGTGGCGCTGCCCCGGCTGGCCGGTCTGGATGCGCTGCCGTGACCGCGCCGTTGTTCGGCCTGGCGCCGGTCATCGGTCCGCGCACGCGGTTGCTGGTGCTGGGCAGTTTTCCGGGCGTCGCATCGCTGCAGGCGCAGCAGTACTACGGCCATCCGCGCAACCACTTCTGGCCCCTCGTCGGTGCGTTGTGGCAGGTCGACCTGACGGCGATGCCGTATGCCCAGCGCATCGCGTGGCTGCTCGACCACGACCTGGGCTTGTGGGACGTCTACGCCAGCTGCCGCCGTGTCGGCAGCCTGGACAGCGCCATCCGCGACGCCGAGTTCAACGACCTGGCGGGCTTGCGGCTGCATGCGCCGGCGCTGGCAGCCGTTGCCCACAACGGCGGTGAATCGGCGCGGGCACTGCGCCAAACCAGCGCCTTGGGTGTGCCTGTGTTCAGGCTGCCGTCCAGCAGCCCGGCGAATGCCAGTTGGTCTTTCGCACGCAAGTTGGACGCCTGGCGCGCCGCCGCGCTGGGCGCCGGGTTGTGCCTGCCGGCGCAGCCCTTGGCGCTATCGTCAGTGGGTGAAAAAGCCTAACCCTGATTGCCCGCCGAAGCCTTCCCGCGGGCCATCCCGCGACCTGCCCGGCGTGACGATTTCCGAACATGCCGGCGTGCGCTACCTGCATCTGGGGACAATCTGGATTCAGGGCGCCATGCGCATCAAGAAGCCGCAGCAGGTTGAACTGGACTACATCCAGCGCATGCTGGCCAGTCTGCTGTGGTTGCCCACAGAAGCGCTGCACAACGGTCGGGCGGTGCAACTCGGACTGGGCGCCGGCGCGCTGACGCGCTTCACCGCCGGCGCCTTGAAGATGACCACCACGGTGGTCGAGATCAACCCCGACGTGGTGCAGGCCAACACGCTGTTCTTCGCGCTGCCGCCCACCGCAGAGGTGGTGCTGGGCGACGCCGCCGACTGGCTGGCGCAAGCCACGCCTGCCAGCGTGCGCCTGCTGCATGTGGACCTGTACGACCACGAGGCCGCAGCACCGGTGCTGGACGACGTGGACTTCTACGCCGCCTGCCGCGCCACGCTGGAAGACGGCGGCGTGATGAGCGTCAACCTCTTCGGCCGCGACGCCAGCTTCGAGGACAGCATCGCGCGCATCGCGCAGGCCTTCGGAGCCGACCAGGTGTGGAGCCTGCGGCCCACCCGCGAAGGCAACACCGTCGTGGTGGCGGGGCGCGGCGTGGTGGTGCCCGAACGCGAGGCCTTGACCCTGCGCGCTGCGGCCATCGAAGACAGCCATGGGCCGCTGGGTCTGCCCGCGCGCAAGTGGTTGCGGATGGTGCGGCCTTACGTGGAAACCACAGCCGCCGTCGGGGGTTCGCTGCCTAGAATTTCGGGTTGACGCAATGTCAGGTGGAGACGAGCCTTGAAAATAAAGAGCCAAAAGGACTTCTGGTCCGGTCTCATGTTCATCATCGTGGGGGTGGCCTTCGCGTGGGGCTCGACCTACTACAACATGGGCGCGTCGGCGCGGCCGGGGCCCGGCTACTTCCCGTTCGGGCTGGGTGTGCTGATGTCCATCCTGGGCGGCATGGTGCTGTTCAAGGCGTTGACACTGGAAGTCGAAGGCGGCGACCCGATCGGCCCCTGGGCCTGGAAGCCGCTGGTCATGATCACGGCCACCGTGGCCATCTTCGGCTGGACCTTGCCCCATCTGGGCATGGTCATCGCACTGCCCATTCTGGTGGTGGTGGCGGCGCTGGCCGGTGACGAATTCCACTGGAAGGACGCGCTGATCAATTCGGTCATCCTGACCGTCGGCAGCTGGATCATCTTCATCTGGGGTTTGAAGCTGACCATCCCACTTTGGCCTTCTTTCCTGGTCAGCTGAAGGACCCGCCGCATGGACCTGATCAACAACCTCATTCTCGGCTTCGGCGTTGCCTTCACGGCGCAGAACCTGCTGTACGCCTTTGGCGGTGCGGTGCTGGGCACGCTCATTGGCGTGCTGCCGGGCCTCGGGCCCGTGGCCACCATCGCGATGCTGCTGCCGTCCATCTACGCGTTGGACGCCACCCCCGCGCTGATCATGCTGGCCGGCATTTATTACGGCGCGCAGTACGGTGGCTCCACCACCGCCATCCTGATCAACGTGCCGGGTGAATCCAGCTCTGTGGT
Source organism: Betaproteobacteria bacterium (assembly GCA_043716645.1). Classification (GTDB taxonomy): domain Bacteria; phylum Pseudomonadota; class Gammaproteobacteria; order Burkholderiales; family Burkholderiaceae_C; genus Rubrivivax. The sequence continues at coordinate 43,113 of JAYSYH010000143.1, forward strand.
CACGGCCATCGACGGCTACCAGATGGCGCGAAAAGGCCGGGCAGGCGCAGCGCTGGCTGCGGCCGGGCTGGGCAGTTTCTTCGCCGGTTGCGTGGGCACGGTCATCATTGCGGCCTTCGCGCCGCCGCTGACCGAACTGGCCTTCAAGTTCGGCCCTGCCGAATACTTCAGCCTGATGGTGCTGGGCCTGATCGGTGCCGTGGTGCTGGCCTCGGGTTCGCTGGTCAAGGCCATCGCGATGATCCTGCTGGGCCTGCTGTTGGGCCAGATCAACACCGACGTGATCTCGGGCGTGCCGCGATTCAGCTTCGACATTCCCGAGCTGACCGACGGCATCGGCTTCGTGGCCATCGCCATGGGTGTGTTCGGTTTCGGCGAAATCATCACCAACCTGGGCCAGCCCGAGGAAAGCCGCGAGGTCTTCACCAAGGACGTGAAGGGCCTGTGGCCTACCAAGAAAGACTTTTTGGACGCCTGGCCGGCGGTCATACGCGGTACGGCGCTGGGTTCGATCCTCGGCGTGCTGCCCGGCGGCGGCGCGCTGCTGGCATCGTTTGCCGCCTACACGGTGGAAAAGAAAGTGCCGATGAAGAAGGGCGAAGTGCCCTTCGGTCAAGGCAACATCCGTGGCGTAGCCGGCCCTGAATCGGCCAACAACGCCGGTGCACAGACCAGCTTCATCCCGATGTTGACGCTGGGCATTCCGCCCAACGCCGTGATGGCGCTGATGGTCGGCGCGATGACCATCAAAGGCATACAGCCCGGCCCGCAGGTGATGACCAGCAACCCGCAGCTGTTTTGGGGCCTGATCGCGTCGATGTGGGTCGGCAACGCGATGCTGGTGATCCTGAACCTGCCACTGATCGGCATCTGGATCAAGCTGCTGACCGTGCCTTACCGCTTCCTGTTTCCGGCCATCATGGTGTTCTGCAGCATCGGTTTGTACACCTTGAACAACAGCTCTTTCGACGTCTACGCCGGGGCCTTGTTCGCGGTAGTCGGCTATTCGTTCTACAAGCTGGGCTGCGAACCGGCACCGCTGCTGCTGGGCTTCATCCTGGGGCCGATGATGGAAGAAAACCTGCGCCGCGCGCTGCTGCTGTCGCGCGGTGACTGGTCGACCTTCATGACCCGTCCGCTGTCAGCCGGCCTGCTGGTGGCGGCCTTCCTGATGATCGTGGTGGTGATGCTGCCGTCGATCAGGAGAAAGCGCGAAGTGGCCTTCCAGGAAGAGTGAGCGGCCCAGCCGTTTGCGACCTGCAAGGGCCCCGCTGAGCCGGGGCCCTTTTTCCTTGATGGGTTAGCCTCGAACGCATGCCGACGCCTGCCGCTTTAGCGCCCCTGCAAGGCCCCGTCTTCCGTGGTCTTTGGTGCGCCTGGCTGGCGGCCAACATGACGATGTGGATGAACGACGTGGCAGCCGCCTGGCTGATGACCACGCTGACCACCAGCCCGGTGATGGTGGCGCTGGTGCAGACCGCTTCCACGCTGCCGGTGTTTCTGCTGGGCCTGCCCAGCGGCGCACTGGCCGACATCCTGGACCGTCGGCGCTACTTCGCGGCCACGCAGTTGTGGGTGTCTCTGAACGCGCTGATCCTGGCCGGCCTGTCACTGGCCGGCATGCTGACGGCGCCGATGCTGCTGTTGCTGACCTTCAGCAACGGCATCGGCCTGGCCATGCGCTGGCCGGTGTTCGCGGCCATCGTGCCGGGCATCGTCAGCCGCGACGAATTGCCGGCTGCGCTGGCGCTGAACGGCATCGCGATGAACCTGTCGCGCGTCATCGGCCCGGCACTGGCCGGCGCGTTGCTGGCCGCCTTCAGCCCGGCGGCAGTGTTCGTGCTGAACACGCTGCTGGCCGGCGTGGCTTTCGTGCTGATCTTGCGCTGGAAAAGCGAGTCGCGTGCCAGCACGCTGCCTGGCGAACGCTTCTTCGGCGCCATGCGCACGGGCGCGAATTTCGCCATGCAGTCGCCGCGCCTGAAGGTCATCCTGCTGCGCATCTTCCTGTTCTTCCTGCAGGCTACGGCGCTGACGGCGCTGCTGCCGCTGGTGGCGCGCACGCTGCACGGCGGCGGTGCCGGCACCTTCACGGTGATGCTGTCCTGCGTGGGCGCCGGGGCCATCGTCGCGGCGCTGTATTTCCCGCGCTGGCGCGTGCGCTTCAACCGCGATCGCTTCGTGCTGGGTGGCACGCTGATCCATGCCGCGCTGTCCAGCCTGATCGTGCTGGTACCCGAGATCTATGTTGCGCTGCCGGCCATGTTCATCATCGGTATGGCCTGGATCTCGGTGGCCAATTCGCTGACCGTTGCTGCGCAGGTGGCCATGCCCAACTGGGTGCGAGCGCGCGGCATGTCCATCTACCAGATGGCGCTGATGGGGGGCTCGGCGGCGGGCTCGGTGGTCTGGGGTCAGGTGGCCGCCCTGGTTGGCGTGCAAGGCGCGGTGCTGGCCGCTGCCGCCTTCGGCGTGCTGGTGCTGGCGGTCACGCGAAAGCTGTCGGTCGAAGGTGGCGCAGGCATCGACTTCACACCCGCCGCCGTCAATCGCGCACCCGAGCCGGCCTTTGCCATCGGGCCCGACGAAGGCCCGGTGATGGTGACGGTGGAATACCAGATCGACCCGGCGCAAGCCACCGCGTTCAGCGAGGTGATGCAACGCACGCGGCGCGCCCGCCTGCGCCAGGGCGCGCTGTCGTGGGGTCTGTTTCGCGACGTGGCGTTGCCGGGCCGCTATGTCGAGTATTTCGTCGACGAGAACTGGCTGGAACACCAGCGCCGGCTGGAACGCTTCAGCGCCTTCGACGCCGACCTGCGCGGCCAGCGCCTGGCCTTCCACATCGGCAGCGATCCGCCCTTGCTGCGCCGCTATGTGGCCGATGGCCAGGGCGATACTTGAGGCTGGGCTTCGATGTCTTCCCACTAACCACTCCCCCCCGCCGACCGTACTTCGTTCACACCACAACCCACCGCAACCCACCATGACCCACGCTTTCGACTGGAATGCCGGCTACGCCAGCCGCCGTTCGCCCGTCTTCGCCCGCA
>JAYSYH010000144.1:0-17056 GCA_043716645.1 Betaproteobacteria bacterium
GCATCCACACCACCTTCGGCTTCTGGGACTGGGTGGGCGGCCGCTATTCGTTGTGGAGCGCGATCGGCCTGCCCATCGCCATCGCCGTTGGCGGCGTGCATTTCCGGGCCCTGCTCGAGGGCGCGCACGCGATGGACCGGCACTTTGCCGAGGCGCCGATCGATGCCAACCTGCCCGCGCTGCTGGGCCTGCTGGATGTCTGGTACCGCAACTTTCACCACTTCAGCAGCCGCAGCGTGGCGCCCTACCACCATGGCTTGAAGCGCCTGCCGGCCTACCTGCAGCAACTGGAGATGGAGAGCAACGGCAAGTGCGTTGACCTGGACGGCACGCCGCTGCCCTTCGGCACCAGCCCGGTGGTCTGGGGCGAGCCCGGCACCAACGGCCAGCACGCCTACTTCCAGATGCTGCACCAGGGCAGCGACGTGATTCCGCTGGAGTTCATCGCCGTCAAGCACCCGACGCACCGGCTGGCCGAGCAGCACCGCATGCTGCTGGCCAACTGCCTGGCGCAAAGTCAGGCGCTGATGCTGGGCAAGACCGCCGCGCAGGCGTTGGCCGAAAACGCACCAACGGCCGCGACCGACATCGCACCCGAGGTGCTGGCCGCGCACCGCAGCTTCCCCGGCAACCGCCCCAGCACGACGCTGGTGCTGGACCAGCTGACGCCGCGTGCGCTGGGTGCGCTGATCGCGCTGTATGAACACCGCGTGTGGACCAGCGGCGCGGTGTGGGGCATCAACAGTTTCGACCAGTGGGGGGTAGAGCTGGGCAAGGCGCTGTGCGGCCAGCTGCTGCCGCGCCTGGGCAGCGGCGACACCAGCGGGCTGGACGCGTCCACCGCCGGTTTGCTGCAACGGCTGAGGGCTTGACCTGCGGTCCGCAGTCAGCAGTCAGCAGGCTGCAGCCGACTGCAAAGGCTCAGTCGGCAGGCGGTCGTGGCACAACAGTTGAAATCGACACCGGGACCGGCACCAACTCGGCGGCGGACGGTTCTTCGCCGTCCGCCATCCAAGCTTCCAGCAGCGTGTAGGCCACGGCCAGCACCACCGGGCCGATGAAGATGCCGACCAGGCCGAAGGCCAGCAAGCCGCCGATCACGCCCGAAAAGATCAGCAGCAGCGGCAGGTCGGCACCCAGCCGGATCAGCACCGGGCGCAACACGTTGTCCAGCGTGGTCACGACCAGCGTCACCACGATCAGCAACACGCCGCCGAAGGTGTGGTCGGCCCAGAAGGCCCACACCGTGGCCGGCACCAGCACCAGCACCGGACCGATCTGCGCGATGCACAGCATGAAGGTCAGCGCGGTCAGCAAGCCGGCCACCGGCACACCCGCCACCAGCAGGCCCATGCCGCTGATGACGGCCTGAACGATCGCCGTGCCGCCGACCCCCAGCGCCACGCCACGGATGGCGCCGCCGGCCAGGTCAACCACGCCGGCGCCGCGTTCGCCACCCAGGCGGCGTGCGAAGCGCCGCACCAGGTTGGCGGCTGCTTCACCGCTCGCGTACATCACTGCGGCGATGACCACCGTCATCAGGAACTGCAGCAGCAGGAAGCCCACGCTGCCGACCTGCGCCACGAACCAGCGCGTCACGTCGCCGGCGTAGGGCGACAGCCTGGGCAGCAGATCGTGCAGGCCCAACGCGCTGGCCTGCTGCCAGCCGCGCTCCAGCAAGCCGCCCACCATCGGCAAGTCGGCCAGCCAGGCCGGCGGGGCCGCCGGCAGGTGAAAGTCGGCTGCGACCTTGGCCCAGTCGATCAGCTGGTCGGCATTGCCGACGATGGTCACGATGGCCAGCGCCAGCGGCACCACGAACAGCAGCAGCAGCAGCAGCGTCATCACCGCCACCGCCAGGCCGCGGCGGTTGAACAGGCGCCGCTGAACCTGCAACATCAGCGGCCAAGTGGCCACCACCACCATCGTGGCCCAGATGGCCGGCCCGATGAAGGGCCGCACCACCCACAAGGCGGTGCCCAGCAGCGCAACGAGAAACAGCACACCGAAGGTGATGCGGGCCAGATCGCCGCGCGGCACATGGGTGCGCTTGCGCGCGTGCGGCAAAGCCGGGTTGGCGCGTTTCACCGCGTGCCTTCGGCGTAGGGCGCAACGCTGGACGCCGCCAGGCGCCAACTGGCCGTGCCCATGTAGCTGTCGGTCTGCAGCGTGGTCAGCACGCCGGTGACCCACACCGTGTCCATCGAACGCAGATCCTTGGCCGGCGACTGCGGCAGGACATGAATGATCTGGTTCGACGGCGGCGGCGGGCTGTGCACACAGGCCCCGAAGTACGGCACCAGCAGGAATTCGGTCATGCCGCTCTTGCCCTCTTCCAGCGGCACCACGAAGCCCGGTATGCGCACCACCTGGCCGACCAGCGCGGGGTTCACCGGCGCGTTGTCCCAGGCCTTGCGCATCTTCGCCATCAGTTCGTTGGCGCGCGGATCGGCGTCGTTCAGGCTGGCCAAGTCGAGGCTTTTGAAGTCTTTGAACGGGTCCCAGCCGGCGGGCACCAGCGCGTTCCAGTTGATGGTGCGCGGGGCCGCTGCAGCGAGCGCAGCAGCGGCAGGCGCCGTGCTGGCCGGCGCCTTGATCGCCGGCTTCATCAACGGCACGCCCGACGGCTGCTGCTGGGTTTGAGCCAGCGTGCCACCAGCCCCCAGCGCGGCGATCAGGGCCAGTACCGTTCGAACATCAGCGGATTGCATGCAGGTTGCGGTGGGTGGGCGTGGGCCGAAGAACGGGTGAAGAACGGGTGAGGCACAACTGAAACGACAGCCACCACCAGCCGGCAGATCAGCTGTGCGGCGACAGGCCGTCGGCCAGCGACAAGCGGTAGGCGCGCCACCCTGGCACTAGGCTGGCAAGCATACCCGCGGCCAATACCGTGACGAACAGGCCCCACTGTGCTGCCGTGGGCGCGCCGGCCTGCAGCGTGATGCCCAACTGCCGCTGCACCCAGGGCCCGGCCAGCACCACGCCAGCCACGGCCACCAGGGCACCGAGTAAGGCGCCCGAGACGGTCACCAGGGCGCCCTCCAGCGCCAGCAGCAGCAGCACCTGGCGCGGCCCAGCGCCCACGGCGCGCAGCACGGCCAGTTCACGCCGGCGTTCGTTCAAACCGGCCAGCACCACCGCCACCAAAGAAGCCAGGCTGACCAGCGCGACCAGCGCCGACACCGCCAGCAGCGCGCGTTCGCCCAAGCCCACCACCGTCCACAACTCGTCCAGCGCCACGCCCGGCAGCACCGCCATCAGCGGCTCGGCCGGGTAATCGGCCACGAAGCGCTGCACGTTGAAGACCGCCGCGCGGCTCTTCAGCCCGACCAGCACGGCCGTCACCTGGCGGGGTTCCAGGTCGAACTTGCGCGCCAGTTCCGGTGCGATCTTCACGCCCGCCGACGCCGGCAGCGGCGCCCCGCCGGCCCAGTCGAGGTGGATGGCCGACAGGGCCTGCAGGCTGACGAACACCGTGCGGTCCACCGGCGTGCCGGTGGCCGCCAGGATGCCGACCACCGTGAAGGGCTGGTCGCCGTGCTGGTCGGGCATGCCGTCGGGCAGCACCTGCAGGCCGTGGTGGAAAACCACCTTGCGGCCCAGGCGATAGCCCTGCGACGCCGCCACTTCGGCACCCACCACCGTTTCGTACAAACCGTCCAGCGTGCCGGCAAAAGCCCGGCCCTGGGCCAGCACCAGCGGCTGCCGGTTGCCATAGGCGAAGTGCCGGAAATAGTCGGGCGTGGTGCCCAGCACCGGCCGGCCGCGGTGGCCGTCGCCCAGCGCGATGGGCACGACCCAGGCCACCGCACGGTGGGCTGCCAGCGCGCGCACGCTGTCCATGCCGATGGTGTTGGCTGTGCTGCCGATGCGGAACACCGCAGCCAACATCAGTTGCACGGGCCCGGTGCGCGGGCCGACTACCAGGTCGGTGCCGCTGACGGCCGCCGTGAAGCTGCTGCGGATGTCACTGCGCAGCCGCTCCAGCCCCAACAGCAGGGCCGTCGCCAGCGCGACGGACAAGACCACCAGTGCCAGCGTGCCGCGCCGGTTCCAGGCACTGCGCAGGGCGATGTGCAGCAAGGCCGTCATGCGCGGTTGATTTCCGGCAGCGACAGCCGCTCGTCGAAGCGCGCCGCCAGCCGTTCGTCGTGGCTGACGAAAACCAGCGTGCTGCCCGCCGCTGCGCAGGCCTGCAGCAGCAGCGCCATGAAGTCGTCTCGCAGCGGGCCGTCCAGCGCCGATGTGGGTTCGTCGGCCAGCACCAGTTCGGGCCCGCCGATCAGCGCGCGCGCCGCCGCCACGCGTTGCTGCTGGCCCACGCTGAGCGCGTCGGCCCGCCGAGCCCACAGCGGCTCGGGCAGCCCCATGCGCTGCAGCAAGGTCTGCGCGGCGGCGCGCGGGGAACCGGCACAGCGTTGTGCGCGGCGCGGCGAAAACCGGCAAGGCAGCAGCACGTTGTCCAGCACCGTCAGATACGGCAGCAGGTTGAACTGTTGGAAGACCACGCCGACGTGGTCGGCCCGTCGCGCGTCGCGAGCACCGGCGGGCAGCGCGGCCCAGTCCTGCCCCATCAGCGCGACCGTGCCGCTGCGCGCCAGCAACACGCCGGCCATCAACCCCAGCAGCGTGCTTTTGCCGCAGCCGCTGGGGCCGTGCAGGAACACGGTACGGCGGGCAGCGATGTCGAGTTGCCCGATGACCAGCCCGTCATCAGGCGCTCGCGGCCAGCGGTGGTGGGTGTTGCGCAGGTTCAGCACGGCCAGTGATTGTGCAGGGGCCCGTTGCCGCTGCGCCGCTGCGCCGCTGCGCCGCTGCCCCCGGCGTACGGTGGTCAGCGTGCGAAGGCGCCCAGCACGCCAGCCAGGACCAGGCCCAGCAACGGCAATGTGCCGTTCGATGGGCGCAGTCGCCACGTGGCGGGCCAGATGGTGCGCGACGGGCGGGCAGCGGCAGGGCGCAGCGCGGCACGTGCTGCGCCAACTTGCGCCCCGCCTTGGCGACCTTCATCGCCCAGATCTTCGGCGAAGCCTTCGCTACGAAAGCAAGCCGCGTGGGTGTCGGCCCAGGGCTGCGCGTGCCGGCTGTCGATGCCACTGCGGCTGCGGTCTTCGGGTCGGGCGTGAGGCTGAGTCATGGTGCGCCTTATGGCGGTTTGCAGGGCCGGAAGGAAGGACTCGTCGTGCACGCCGTAGTCTGCAATCCGGATGTGGCAACACGATGAAAACCCGAACACCTGCCGCGTACCATCCTTAAACCATGCCAACCACCCTTCAGGGTCAGCTGGTTGTCGCTATTTCGTCACGCGCACTCTTCGATTTCGAAGCAGAAAACCGCGTGTTCGAGGACGGTGACGACCGCGCCTACATGCAGTTGCAATTGCAGCGGGTTGAACAGCCCGCGCGACCGGGCGTGGCCTTTTCGTTGGTTCAAAAGTTGTTGGCCTTCAACGCCGAAAGGCCGCGTGTCGAGGTGGTGATCCTGTCGCGCAACGACCCGGTGTCGGGCCTGCGCGTCTTTCGCTCGGCGCAGCACTTCGGCCTGCCGGTTCAGCGCGGCGTGTTCACGCGCGGCGAGCCGCCGTGGCGCTACCTACGGCCGCTGGCGGCCAACCTGTTCCTCAGCGCCAACGAGGCCGATGTCCGCTCGGCGCTGCTGGCCGGCGTGCCGGCGGCGCGCGTCTACCCGCAAAGCGCGCGGGCATCGGAGGCCCACCCGCAGGAAGTGCGCATCGCTTTCGACGGCGACGCCGTGTTGTTCAGCGACGAAGCCGAGCGCGTCTACCAGGCACAAGGTCTGGACGCCTTCCAGCACCACGAACGCGAACGCGCGACCAACCCGCTGGCGCCCGGCCCCTTCAAGCCATTGCTGGAAGCGCTGCACCGGCTGCAGCGCGAACCGGTGGCCGGCATGCGCGTGCGCACGGCACTGGTCACCGCACGCAGCGCGCCGGCGCACGAACGCGCGGTGCGCACGCTGATGGACTGGCAGGTCGAAGTCGACGAAGCGATGTTCCTTGGCGGCCTGCCCAAGGGCATCTTCCTGCGCGAATTCGAACCCGACTTCTTCTTCGACGACCAGACCGGGCACATCGAAAACGCGGCGCTGCACGTGCCCGCAGGACACGTGGCGCATGGGGTTTCGAACGGCTGAAGCAAAACGGGCTGTGGCCGGTCAGGGCTTGAAATCGCCGGCCCAGCCCAGCACCAGCTGCTGCGGGTCGATGTAGCGCTTCCAGACTGCGTTGACCTGCGCCAGCGTCAGCGCGGCGATGGCGTCATCGACCTGCTGCGATACCGCGAAACGCCGCCCCAGCAGCAGGTTGGCGGCCAGCCGCCCGGCCACCACACCGTCTTGGGCGCGGCCCAGCCGACGCGCGTTCAGCAAGCCGCTGCGCGCCGATTCCAGTTCGGCCTGGGTGAACCCGTCTTGCAGCGAACGGGCCAGTTCCTCCATCACGGCGGCTTCCACCCTGGCCTGGTTCTGCGGCGCGAAAATGGCGCCGATGCTGAACAGCGAATTGGCGTCGGTGCTGCTCCAGCCGATGGAGCTGCCCACACCGTAACTCAGCCCTTCTTTTTGCCGCACGCGCTGCCACAGCCGTGAATCCTGGCCCTGGCCGAAAATGAAGCTGGCCACCGCCAGCGCGGCGTAGTCGGGGCTCAGGTCGGTCAGCGGCAGCGCCAGTTGCGCCTTGAAATTGGCGTTGGCCTTGTCGGGCGTGCGCTCGAAGACACGCAGCGGCGCCGCCGCCACCAGCGGCTGCGGCACGCGCACGTAAGCCTGCGGACCGGCAGCCGGCTGACGCCAATCGCCGATCACTCGCTGCAGCGCCTGCCGCACGGCGGCGGCATCGAAATCGCCGACTGCCGAAAACTCGCCGGTGGCGGCGCTGAGATATCGCCGGTGGAAAGAGCGCAGGCGGTCCAGCGTCACGGCTTTCACGTCCTGCTCGCTCTCGTCCAGGGTGCTGGCGTAGCGCAGGTCACCCCGTGGGTAGGGGTTGCCGTGGCGTGCCAGCCGGTTGGCCAGGATGGCCTCGGGTTCCTTGCGTTGGGCCTCCAGCCCGGCCAGCCACTGGTTGCGCAACTCCAGCAGGCCGTCTGCCGTGTAGGCCGGCTGGCGCAACAGCTTGCCGACCAGTTCGATCACTGCAGGCAGGTGTTCGCGCTTGCTGGTGATGTTGACCGCCAGCGTCTGCTCGTTGATGCCGAAGGACACGCCGGACTGCAAGCGGTCAAAGGCATCGGCGATCTGCTGGCGGGTCAGCCCCGCGCCGCCTTTGTCGATCAGGCTGCCGGCGAAGGCGGCCACCGTTTCCTGGCCCTTCAGGCTGTTCACGTCGCCGAAGTGCAGCATCAAGTTGGCCTGCACCGAACGGCCGCGTGTGCCTTTGGGCAGCAGCGCGATCTTCAGACCGCTGCCAGGCTGCAACTGCGAAAGCTGCGTGCGGTTGTCGATGTTGGCGGGCGTGGCTTCGAAAGTTTCGACGGCCGCCTCAGCCACATCGCCGCGGTAGCCCTGCACCAGTGCGGCCACGTCGATCCGCGCCGATTGCGGCGCGCGGTCGGGCGGGACGGCCAGCGTGGTGGGGCGGTACAGACCGACGGTACGGTTGTCCGGCCGCAACCACTCGGCGGCCACGCGGTTGACGTCGGCCAGCGTCAGCTTGCGCACCTGGTCGCGTTGCAGGAAGTACAGCCGCCAGTCGCCGTTGGCCAGCGCTTCGGACAAAGCCACGCCCACACGTTCCGGGTCGACATGGCCCTGCTCCCAGTCGTTCAGCCACTGCGTGCGGGCACGCTCCAGTTCCTGCTCGGTCACCGGTTCGTTGCGCAGCGCATCCACCACGCGGGCCATCGCGCTGCGGGCCTTGTCGATGTCCTGCCCCGGCGCCAGACTGACGCCAAAGATCAGCGGCCCCGGCTCGGCCAGCGACCACGCGAAGGCGAAGCTCTGCGCCGCCAGCTTGCGTTCCACCAGGCGCTTGTGCAGCCGCCCGCCGGGGGTGTCGCCCAACACCGACGAGAGCATCTGCACGGCCGCAAAATCGGGGCTGGAACCCGGCATCACCGGATAGGCCATGTAGACCGCCGGCGTACCGCCGACGCGGCGCACCGTGACCTGGTGTTCGCCGTCTTGCGGCGGGTCCAGCGTGTAGGTCGAAGCCAGCACGCGGGTTGGCCTGGGCAAGGCGCCGAAGTCCTGCTGCACCCAGCCCAGCACCTGTTCAGTCTTGAATTTGCCGGCCACGGTGAGGGTGGCATTGTCGGGCTGGTAGTGCAGGCGGTAAAAGGCCTGCAGGCGCGGGATGTCGACGTTTTCGATGTCGCTGCGCGCGCCGATGGTGCTCTTGCCGTAGTTGTGCCAGTGGTACATCGCGCCCATGGTCTGCTGCAGCAGCACGCGCCCGGGGTTATTTTCGCCGACCTCGAATTCGTTACGCACCACGGTCATCTCGGTGTCGAGGTCTTTGCGCGCGATGAAGCTGTTGACCATCGCGTCGGCCTGCCAGCCCAGGTACCAGCGCAGCGTGTCGTCGTTGGCGGCGAAGCTGGCGAAGTAGTTGGTGCGGTCGAAACTGGTGCTGCCGTTGGGCCGCATGCCGCGCCGGTTGAATTCGGCCCACACGTCGGGCGTGGTCGGCGTGCCTTTGAATAGCAGGTGTTCCAACAGGTGGGCCATGCCGGTCTCGCCGTAGTTCTCGTGCCGCGAACCGACGCGGTAGGTCAGGTTCACCGTGGTCGTGGGCTTGCTGTCGTCGGGCACCAGCAGCAGTTGCAGCCCGTTGGGCAGGCGGTATTCGGTGATGCCTTCGACACGGGCCACTGGCTGCAGAGCGGCGGCAGCTTCAGGCGGTGGGGATGGCGGGGGCGGCTGAAGCTGGGCCAGCGCATGCGCGGACAGGAAGGCCAGCAGCGCGGCGGACGAACGGGGCAAAAGCATGGTGGACGGCGGGCGAGAGGCGGGCCCAGGGTTGGCAGCGGCGCAGTGTAGGGGCCTTGACCCACCCCCCTCACCCACCCCCTTACTGAGGGGGGTCAGCGCCGCAAGCGGGCTGCCGTCACGCATCATTCATGGCTGAACCGTAGGCTGTGCCAAGCGTCACGTCAGAGCCGTTTTTTGCGACGGCTCGATGCCCCGGCAACCCACCACCCGCCTTCCCGATTCAACCAAGGATTTCCATGACTAAGACCGCCCTGGCTGCCGCCGCGTTGGCCGCTTTTTCCCTTTCGGCGCAGGCCGTCACCGTTGTGCAGTGGGACTTCGAAGCCGCCGCCCCGCCGGTTGCCAGCATCACCTGGTCTGGCATCGCGGCTTCGCTGGGCAGTGGCTTTGCCAGCGGTGTGCACGCGACGAGCAGCACCTGGTCTGCGCCCGCCGGCAACGGCTCCAGCAAGTCGGTCAGCGCCAACAACTGGTCCGTCGGCGACTACTGGCAGTTCAGCTTCAGCACGACGGGCTACACCGGCCTGGCGGTGGCTTTCGACGAAACCGGCAGCAACACCGGCCCGCGCGATTTCGCGCTGGCCTACAGCACGAATGGGGTGAGCTACACCAACTTCGCCGCCTATTCGCTGATCAACAGTACCTGGAGCGCTGGCACAGCTGTCGGCACCACCACCTTCACGTACGACCTGTCGGCCATCACCGCGCTGAACAATGCCGCAGCGGTGACGCTGCGTCTGATCGACACCTCCACCACGGCCATCAACGGCACGACCGTGGCCGCTACCGGCACCAGCCGCGTCGACAACTTCACCGTCAACATGACCCCGGTCCCCGAGGCCGAAACGGCAGCGATGCTGCTCGCTGGCCTGACCGCGCTGGGCTTCATGCTCGGCCGCCGCCACCGCCACCGCGACTGAAAGCGGTCGTCGCCCGCCGCGCAGGCCGGTGACGCCGCCCGCTTGAACCCAGGCCCTGCGGCCCTTCCGCAGGGCCTGTCACTTCCAGATTTTTTCCCAGTTTTTTGCGGACACCCCCCGGACACCCCCATGACCGAATGCCGAAACACCCGTTTTTCACCGCGCCTGCTGCTGGCACGGTTGGCCGCCTTGCTGCCACTGGCCTGCCTGGCCTTTGCCGCACCGGTGCACGCGGCCGATGTCGTCATCAGCCAGGTTTACGGCGGTGGCGGCAACAGCGGCGCCACCTACAAGAACGATTTCATCGAAATCTTCAACAAGAGCACCGCCAGCGTGGCGGTCGGCGGCTGGTCGGTGCAGTACGTCGCGGCCACCGGCACCGGCACCTGGGCGCTGACGGCCATCCCTGCCGGCACGGTGATTCCGGCTGGTGGCTACCTGCTGATCCAGCAGGCTGCCGGCACCGGCGGCTCGGTCAACCTGCCCACGGCTGACGTGATCGGCACCTTGGGCCTGGGTTCCACGGCCGGCAAGGTGGCACTGGCGAACACGAACGCCGCCCTGGCCGGCGCATCGCCCACCGGCGGTGCCGTGGTCGACCTGGTCGGCTATGGCCCCACGGCCAACGGCAGCGAGACCAGCCCGACGGCCGTGCTTAGCAACACCACGGCAGCATTGCGCAACGGCAACGGCTGCACCGACAGCGACAACAACAACGCCGATTTCAGCGTCACCGCGCCTGCCCCGCGCAACAGCAGCACGGCCTTGAACGTGTGCAATGGCGGCGGCGGCGGCGGCGGCGTGGCCACGGCCCGCAAGATCTACGACATCCAGGGCAGCGGCTCGACCAGCCCGTACGCCAACCAGAACGTCATCACCAGCGGCGTGGTGACCAAGATCATCAACAACGGCTTCTTCATGCAAGACCCTGTGGGTGACGGCAATCCGGCCACCTCCGACGGCATCCTCGTATTCACCGGCGCCACCGGCTACCCCGCCGTCGCGCTGGGCAATCTGGTGGAAGTCATCGGTACGGTGATTGAATTCAATACCGGCAGCAGCATCGACACCGCCGCCCACACGGTCACCGAAATCAGCCCGGTCAGCAGCATCACGCTGACCACCACCGGCAACACCATCACCCCGACCATCGTCACGCTGCCCGAGGTGGTCAACGACGACCTTGAGCGTTACGAAGGGATGCTGGTCACCATCAACGGCCCGCTGACCATCGGCCAGAATTTCTTCCAGGGCCGCTTTGGGCAGATGACACTGTCGGCCGGCGGCCGCCTGCAAAACCCGACGAACGCTGCCCGGCCCGGCACCAGCGCCTACCTGGCGCTGGTCGACCGCAACGCGCGCAGTCGCATCACCCTGGACGACGGCAGCAGCCTGCAGAACCCCAACCCCACGCCCTACCTGGCGCCGGGCCTGGACCGGTCGGGCAACACCATCGCCACGCTGACCGGCGTGGTCGACTACGGCCTGGCGACCGGCAGCGCCAGCGGTGCCGGCGACTACAAGATCCACCCCACCGTGGCGCCGGTGTTCGTGGCCAGCAACGCGCGCACGACCGCGCCACCGGCGGTGGGCGGCAACGTCAGGCTGGGCAGCTTCAACGTGCTGAACTTTTTCACCACCTTCACCGACGGCACCACCGCCGGCGGCCAGACCGGTCAGGGTTGCGCCTTGGGCGGCGCAGTCTCGGCCAACAATTGCCGCGGCGCCAACAGCCTGAATGAATTTCTGCGCCAGCGCGCCAAGATCGTCGAGGCCATCGCGGCCATCAATGCCGACGCCTACGGTTTGATGGAGATCCAGAACAACGGCAGCGTGGCGGTGCAGAACCTGGTCGATGCGCTGAATGCCAAAGTCGGCGCCGGCACCTACGCCGCCGTGGCCGACCCGGTCTCGGGCACCGGTGACGACGCCATCAAGACGGCCGTGATCTACAAGCCCTCGCGGATGGCACCTTTCGGCGGCGCTTTGAGCGATACCGCCGCCGTCAACAACCGCCCGACGCTGGCCCAGACTTTCGTGATGGCCAACGGCGAGAAGTTCACCGTGATGGTCAACCACCTGAAGAGCAAGAGCGGCTGCGGCAGCGGCGCCGACGCCGATGCCGGCGACGGCCAGGGTTGCTACAACGGCACCCGTGTGGCCCAAGCCCAGCGCCTGCGCACTTTCGTGGCGCAGGTGCAGGCTTCCAGCGGCAGCAAGGACGTGCTGCTGGTCGGGGATTTCAACGCCTACGCCAAAGAAGACCCGATCTTCGAGCTGACCAGCAACGGCTATGTCGACCAGATCGGCGCTTTCAACGCCTTCGAATACAGCTACGTGTTCGACGGCGCGGCTGGCTACATCGACCACGCCATCACCACCAACGAGATGTCGTCCAAGGTGTCCTTTGCCACGCACTGGCACATCAACGCCGACGAGTCGCTGGTGTATGACTACAACGTCGAATTCAAAGCCCCGCTGACGACCTGCGGCGGCCTGTGCCCGGCCGACCCGTACACCGTCGACCCCTACCGCGCTTCCGACCACGACCCGGTGGTGCTGGGTCTGATGGTCTACAAGACGATGCTCGGCACTTCGCGCGCCGACACGATCGTCGGCACACCAGGCGACGACTACATCTGGGGCGGCGGTGGCGCCGACATGCTGACCGGCAACGGCGGCAACAACGTCTACGGCTACTTCTCGATGAAGGATGCCGGTGACACCGTCACCGACTTCGTGCCCGGCAAGGACCGCATCGACCTGCGCCTGCTGCTGGCCGACCTTCGCTACGCGGGCAGCGACGCAGTGGCCGACGGCTACGTGCGCTTCGTCTCCGTCGCCGGCGGCACCGCGGTGCAGGTCGGCCCCGGCAGCTTGCGCACGCTGCTGACGTTGACAGGCGTGAACCCGGGCAGCCTGTCTTCGTTGCGCGACCTGATCATCCGTTGACCGGCGTTGCGGTTTCAGCCTGCGGTGTAGCGCCGCAGGCTGGCCAGGTCGAGCACGCGCACACCGCCGTACTCCACCCGGATCACGCCGGCAGCCTGTAGCGCCTTGACGGCCTCGTTGACGCGCTGGCGCGACAGGCCCACCAGGTAGCCCAGTTCCTGCTGCGTGATGCGCAGCACCTCGCCCACGCCGGGGTAGAGCAGCGGGTTGAATAGCGCCGCCAGGTTACGCGCCACGCGCTCGTCGGGGTGGGTCAGGCGGTCGATTTCGCGGGCGGCGATGAACTGGCTCAGCCGCTCGTTCAACTGCATCATCACGAAGCGGTTGAAGCCGATGCTGCGGTCCAGCAGCCAATGAAAGGTAGCCACGGTGATGCCCGCCACCAGGCTGGGTCGCAGGGCCTGGATGTTGTAGCGGTAGACCTCGTTCTTCAGCACGGTGCCTTCGCCGAACCAGCCGCCCGAGGGCACGCCGGTGAAGGTGATCGGCACGCCGCCGCTGTCATGGGTGCTGTCGTTGCTCATCTTCAGCAGACCGTCGATGACGCCGAACCAGTAGGTCACGGGCTTGCCGACGCGGCAGACCAGTTCACCCGGCTCCACTGTCACCACCCGCAGGTCCGTCATCACGCGAGCGTGCTCCTCGGCGTCCAGCCGGTTCAGCCAGGGCACATGGGGCAGGTCTTCGGCCAAGGCCCCGCGCGAGCGCGACGTGGGCACGCCTGTGGAACGGGCAGCAGACGGGAAACCGGTCAGGGCGATGTTGAAAACCTGCTTTCTTTTAGGGGAAACGCCTGTCAGGGCGATCCCGTGGATTGTCGTCACAACGACAACCGGGCGTCAAAGCATTGCCCAGAATCGGCCAGCTGTGCAAGGAGACCCACCCGTGCCTTCGACCTTCCCCCGCTTGATGCTTGACCACGCTGCCCGGCGCCCGCAAGCCGCCGCGCTGCGCGAAAAGGTCTACGGCATCTGGCAGACCACCAGCTGGGCCGAGTTGGCGCTGCTGGTGCGACGCCTGGCCTGCGGGCTGCACGCTGCGGGGCTGAAGCGCGACGACCATGTCATCGTGGTCGGTGAAAACCGACCGCGCCTGTATGCCTGCATGCTGGCCGCGCAAAGCCTGGGCGCTGTGCCGGTGCCGCTGTACCAGGACGCCGCCGCTACTGAGTACGCCTTCCCGATCAACAACGCCGAAGTCGGCTGGGCCATCGTCGAAGACCAAGAGCAGGTCGACAAGATGCTGGAGCTGCGCACGGGTGCTTGCTCGGGTGGCATGAGGCTGGCGCGCATCTGGTACGACGACCCGCGCGGCCTGCGCAACTACACCGAACCCGGCCTGGAAACGCTGGATGCGCTGGTGGCCGCCGGCCAGGCGCATGACGCATCGAACGCGCGGCTGTTCGAAGCCGAGGTGGCGAACTGCCAGCCTGACGATGTGGCCGCGATGTTTTTCACCAGCGGCACCACCGGCAACCCCAAAGGCGTGGTGCACAGCCACGCCACGCTGCTCGACCGCGCGCTGGCCGGCCAAGCCTTCGACCGCCTGACCGACCGCGAAGAAGTGCTGGCCTACATGCCGCTGGCCTGGATCGGCCAGAACATCTTCAGCTATGCACAGTGGCTGGCCTGCGGCTACGTCGTGAACTGCCCCGAAAGCGCGGCCACCGTGACCATCGACCTGAAGGAAATCGGCCCGACGTATTACTTCGCGCCGCCGCGCATCTTCGAAGGCCTGCTGACCAGCGTGATGATCCGCATGGAAGACGCCGGCGCCTTCAAGCGCTGGCTGTTCAAGACTTTCATGGATCTGGCCAAGCGCGTCGGCCCGACGCTGATGGACGACAAACCCGTCGGCATGCTGCCGCGCCTGGCCTATGCGGTAGGCGACCTGTGCGTCTACGGCCCGCTGCGCAACAACCTGGGCTTCAGCCGGGTGCGCGTGGCCTACACCGCCGGCGAGGCGATAGGCCCTGACCTGTTTACGTTCTACCGCTCCATTGGCGTGAACCTGAAGCAGTTGTACGGCAGCACCGAGACCGCCGTCTTCGTTTGCCTGCAGCCCGACCACGAGGCCCGCGCCGATACCGTGGGCATCCCGATCAGTGGCGTGGAAATCAAGGTCACCGACAGCGGCGAGATCCTGGTCAAGAGCCCGGGGCTGCTCAAGGGCTACTACAAGAACCCGGCTGCCACTGCCGAGGTGCTGGACGCCTCCGGCTGGTACCACACCGGCGACGCCGGCTTCCTGGACGCCAGCGGCCACCTGAAGATCATCGACCGCGCGAAAGACGTCGGCCGCCTGCACGACCCGCAAGGCGGCGCCTTTGACGGCGCGATGTTCGCGCCCAAGTACGTCGAGAACAAGCTGAAGTTCTTTGCGTACATCAAGGAGGCCGTAGCCTTTGGCGACCAGCGCGAGAAGGTCTGTGCCTTCGTCAACATCGACTTCGAAGCCGTTGGCAACTGGGCCGAGCGGCGCAACCTGCCCTACGCCGGCTACACCGACCTGGCGGCCAAGCCCGAGGTGCTGGAATTGATCCGCGACTGCGTGGAGAAGGTCAACGCCGACCTGGCCGCCGACGCGCTGTTGGCCGGCAGCCAGGTTAGCCGCTTTCTGGTGCTGCACAAGGAACTCGACGCCGACGACGGCGAAATGACGCGCACCCGCAAGGTCAAGCGCGGCACCATTTACGACAAATACCGGGTGCTGATCGATGCGCTGTATGGCGGCCTGACCGAGCAGTTCATAGAGACCGCGGTGAAGTTCGAGGACGGTCGCAGCGGCAGCGTCAGCGCGACGCTGAAACTCGTTGACGCGAAGACCTTTGCTGCCGTGCAGGCCGCTGCATGAGCGCCAGCGCCAGCAGCGCCAGCAGCGCCAGCAGCGGCCGAAAGATCGGCGAGGTGATCCTCGACGTCAAGAACATCAGCTTGCGTTTCGGCGGCGTCAAGGCGCTCACCGACATCAGCTTCGACGTGCGCGAACACGAGGTGCGGGCCATCATCGGGCCGAATGGCGCGGGCAAGAGCAGCCTGCTCAACTGCATCAACGGCGTGTATGCGCCACAGGAAGGCGCGATCAGCTTGCGCGGCGAGAGCTTCGGCCACCTGAACAGCCGCGAGCGCATCCGAAAAACGGCTGAAATGGGGGTGGCGCGCACCTTCCAGAACCTGGCGCTGTTCAAAGGCATGAGCGTCATCGACAACATCATGTCGGGCCGCAATCTGCGCATGCACACCAACCTGTTTCAGCAGGCGTTGCGCAACCCCTGGTTCGGCGCTGCGGAGCGCGAGGAAACCGAGCACCGCGAATTCGTCGAACACATCATCGACTTTCTCGAGATCCAGGCCTTTCGCAAGACGCCCGTCGGCCGGCTGCCGTACGGGTTGCAGAAGCGCGTGGACCTGGGCCGCGCGCTGGCGATGGAGCCGCAGGTGCTGCTGCTGGACGAGCCGATGGCCGGCATGAACGTCGAAGAGAAGCAGGACATGAGCCGCTTCATCCTGGACGTCAACGACGAGTACGGCATGACCATCGTGCTGATCGAACACGACATGGGTGTAGTGATGGACATCTCGGACCGCGTGGTGGTGCTGGACTACGGCAAAAAGATCGGAGACGGCACGCCGCAAGCGGTGCGCAGCAATCCCGAGGTCATCAGCGCCTACCTGGGAGCAAGCCACTGATGGGCGCCTTCCTCGAAACCCTGATCGGCGGCCTGATGACGGGCATGCTGTATTCGCTGGTCGCACTCGGCCTGGTGCTGATCTACAAGGCCAGCGGCGTCTTCAATTTTGCGCAGGGCGCGATGGTGCTGTTCGCCGCGCTGGCGATGGCCCGCTTCGCCACCTGGCTGCCGGCCTGGTTCGGCTTCAGCAGCCCGGTGCTGGCCAATGTGCTGGCCTTCATCGTGGCCATGGTGATCATGGTGGCGGTGGCCTGGCTGATCGAGAACCTGGTGCTCGGCCACTTGGTGAACCAAGACGGCGTGACCCTGCTGATGGCCACGCTGGGGATAGCCTACTTTCTGGATGGCTTCGGCCAGACGTTGTTCGGCGCCGATATTTACAAGATCGACGTCGGACTGCCCAAGGACCCGATCTTCCTGTTCGAGAGCACCTTCCCGGGCGGCATCCTGTTGAACAAGGAAGACCTGTACGCCGCACTCATCGCCGCGGCGCTGGTCGCCTGCCTGTCGGTCTTCTTCCAGAAAACCACCACCGGCCGCGCCC
>JAYSYH010000145.1:0-17005 GCA_043716645.1 Betaproteobacteria bacterium
GTGCTCGCAACCCGACTGCCCTGGGCTGTGATCGAGGCGTCGCTGGCGCCGAAGTTCGAACGCAAGGACCGGCCTGGTCAGCGCGTGGAAGGGCAGGACATGCTGGGTCCGACGACAGCCCTGGTGGGCGCCGGCCGCAGCAACGCCGGGCGGCCCAGGACGCCGATCCGGCTGATGGCCAGCCTGCTGTACCTCAAGCACAGCTTCAACCTCAGCGACGAGGACGTGTGCGAGCGCTGGAGCGAGAGCCCGCTGTGGCAGTTCTTCAGCGGCCTGGACTACTACGAGCACCACCTGCCCTGCGACGCCACTCAGGTCGGGCGCTTCCGGCACGACATCGGCGAAGACGGCATGGAGTTGCTGCTCAAGGCCACCATCGACACGGCCGTGGCCGCTGGCGCCGTCAAGCCCGAGGCGCTGGAGCGTGTGACGGTGGACACCACCGTGCAGGAGAAGGCCATAGCGCACCCGGTGGACAGCCGCTTGCTGGAGATCGCGCGCCACAAGGTGGTCGGTGCCGCCAGGCGCTGCGGCATCAGCCTGAAGCAGACCTTCGTCAAGGAGGGCAAGGAGCTTCGCCGTAAGGCCGGCGGCTATGCCCACGCCAAGCAATTCCGCCGACTGAAGCGGACCGTCAAGCGCCAGCGCACGATCCTGGGCATCGTGATGCGCGAGGTGCAGCGCAAGCTCGACGAGCCTGACTTTGCGGCCACCAACGCCAAGGCGCTGAGCGACCTGAGGATGTGGCTTGAACGCGCCGAGCGGGTGCGTACGCAAAAGACCCACGACAAGAACAAGCTCTACGCGCTGCATGCCCCGGAAGTCGAGTGCATCGGCAAGGGCAAGGCACGCAAGCCCTACGAATTCGGCGTCAAGGCCGCGGTGGTGATCTCGCACCAGACCGGGCTGATGGTGGGCGCACGCAGCTTCCCCTGCAACCCCTATGACGGCCACATCCTCAGCGCCGTGCTCGAGCAGGCCACCAACTTGCTGCAGGACGTGGCCGTGAAGATCAAGGTCGTGGTGGCGGACCTGGGCTTCAGGGGCGTGGACGCAGACAACACCGGCAAGGACATCATCCACCGCGGCAAGTTCAAGAGCCTGAGCCCGCAGCAAAAGGCGTGGCTGCGACGGCGCCAGGCCGTCGAGCCCGCCATCGGGCATCTGAAGTCGGATCACCGCATGGACCGGTGCTGGCTGAAGGGCGCGCTGGGCGATGCGTTGCACACCATCAGCTGCGCGGCGGGCTACAACCTGCGCTGGCTGCTGCGCGCCATTGCCAAGCTGGGCATCGGGCCGGCTTTTTTGTGCCTGCTGCAAATGGCGCTGCTGCCAGCGATGTTGCACAGAGCCAGAGAAACGGGTGGTAGCCGCGCTCAGTTCGCTGTCTGAGGCATGCACGAACGCGGTGTAGGTTCGGCCGGCCAAGCCGCCGCCGCGGTACACGCGGGTTGTCGGCTGGTCAAAATGGATTTTGCAGGGCCGACTTTGTATCTCGTCGTCCAGCCTTTCGTCCAGCCGTCAGTCAAATCTCGCTGATGCTGAATCGGCTCAATTCCATCCGGGCCGGTCCGTGCACCGCCAGTCCCCCTTCGTTGGGGCGCAGCGGTGCCAGTCCGCTGGCGTGAAGTACCAACCTGCCATCAACAAACACCCAAGCGCTGCTGCCTTGGTGCACCAGCCGCAGCAGGCCACTGCGCGGTATGCCGCCCAGTGCATCGGGCGTCACCAAACCGAGGCGCTGCCACTGTTTGTCGGTGCGGCGGTACTCCCACAGCGACACACCGTCGGCAGCGATAGTCAAGTGCACCCTGCTCGGGTCTTCGTTGGGCGCCAGGTCGCCTGCGCGGGTGTCGCGCAGGCTGATGCTTACGGAGCCCGCGTTGCCGAATTGCGCCGCTTCCAGCTTTGCCTGCACGGCGACGCCGGCCAGGGGCAACGGTGGCGGGCTGGTGGGTCTGACCCAGAACGAGCGGTCGGCAACGCGCGATTCCAGCACCAAGCGTTTGCGCTCGGTGTCGCGGCTGAATGTGCTGCCGCTATCGCTCCAGCCCGCGCCCCAGCCGCCCTCGGCAGGTGACGGTGAACTTGCTTCTCGAGTGCTGCTTTTGTTGCTTGTGATGCTGCCGAACAATCCCCCGATAGAACCCAGCAGTGCGCGGCCGGCGGCGCTGGCGCGGTCGGTCAGGCCCGCTGCGGCCAGTTCGTCGTCCAACAACTGTGCGCTGCCTGGCGCGCGGCTCAGGCCCGACAAGCGCGCCAAGCGGGCATCACGCCCAGTTTCGCGCAGCACCAGCTTGTCGAATGTGGCCTCGCTGTTCGTGGAGCGCATGCCCACGGCCGACAGCTCGAAGTCGTAGAGCTGAGCCTGTGCGACCGGCCGGCCGTCAATCTGCACAGTCAAGCGGCTGCCGTTGCTGGAAATGAGCATCTCGCGCGCGGTGGTGGCCGTGCCATCCCATCCGGGCACCGCCACAAACGGCATCAATGCCGGCAGCCAGATGCCGTTGTGGCTGCGCAGCACGATCAGGTCGCGCTCCCGGGGGCGCAGCATGACCGTCGCCGCGCGGCCGTCGGGAGACTCGAGCACCACGCCGATGGCGGCATCGGCGGCCGCGGGGTCCACGGCGGCCATCCGCACGACCAGCGACCAGGCGGCGGCCGGCGTCAGCCGCACCGGGCGCAGCACTAGCCGGGCAGGGTCGTTTGGATCGGCCATGCGCGGCAGGCGCATCTGACCGTTGGACAAGATTGCGCTGGACGACGGCGTGATCTTCCAGGCGCCACTGTCGGCCAGCAGATCGATCTCGGCAGCGGCTGGAGTGGATGGTTGGGCGGCTGCCGAAGTCATCCAGGCCGTCGTCATCGCTATCAGCAATGCCACCAGCAAGGACGACCCCGCGATGTTTTTGAAAGCGGCTTGCAGCATGGCGCGCCTCACCGGAACAACGCCAGCAGTTGCACGTCGGACAGCTCGCGCTGGGTGGCCGAGCGAAACAGCGTGCGCGCCTGCGCCAGCGTGGCCTGCGCTGCGGCTTCGTCGGGTGGGCCGGCCCAGCCATTGCGTTGCATTCGCGCGCGCAGCACGTGGCAGGCCATCGTGTCGGGCAGCGTGTCCATGAAGTGCTGGCGCACGCGCTGCTGACACAACTCCACCAGGTACAAGGCTTCGCCTTCGTCCTGTGGCACACCCACGCCGCCCAAGTACAGTTTGGCCAGCATCCAGGCCGACCAAGGATGAAAATCGCGATCGGCATACGCGTTGCGGCGCAGCATGGCAGCGGCGTAGGCTGGGTCCTGCTGCTCGAAGAATTGCTTGCTGTGGGCACGCTGGTGGAGCGCGTATTCGACGATGCGGCGCCGCGCGGCGATGTTGTAGTCGGTGTCCTCGGCGTTGCGGCGCAGCAGCTTGTCCAGCGTCTCCGCATCCCCCTTTGTCGGCTGTGGCTGCAGCCTGGGCAGACATGGCCGACACGAACAACAACAACACGGCTGAAGCGCGTTGCACGTGGTCAGAAAACGATTGCATGTGAACTCCTTGTCTACACGCCAACGCAGCATTTTTCGTACAAATAGCTCAACCAGAGTCTTTGGGAACAGCAAGATGGTCAACCTACCGTGAAGGTTGGTCACCAGAAGACCTATCGGCCAAGAAGCCTACTCAAACGGCTGCTCTAAAAAGGGGGAAAGTTCTGTGGCGGGTTTGATACGGCCGGCCCGCTGGTACGCAGGAATGTTCAGATGAACGGCTCACGCCTCGCCCCCCCGGAGTCGGCGATGCGCTGCGGCGGTAGACACCGCAATAATCGTTTTCGCCACCGCTGCGCGTATGCGTCGGTACCAACGGCCAGCCTGGGTGCTGGCGCCATGTCAAGCCATACGGGTCTGAAATATGAAGTCCAATTCCAGTCAGCATGTCCTGTGCTCCGCCACGTCCGCCATGCGGCTGCTGGCCGTCGGCGCAGCCGTCGTCACATCCTCTGGCGCTGCTTTCGCGCAATCGGTGCCGACAACCAGCACGCTTGGCAGCTACACCATTTGCCGTACGAGCACTGCGGGCCTGGCCTGTCACGAGCTTTCGCTGACAACCGCCGCCCGCTTCGACTCTGCCGGCACCCGCAACGGCACTACCGGCACCATGATGCTGCGAAACCTTCAAGGGACCCTCTACACGGCACCCAATGGCAGCAGCTTCCAGACCGGCAGCGCAGCCAGCGTTTTGACCGGCGTCACCTTCTACACGCAGGGTTGTCTGCCTGGACAACCCTGCTCGAGCCCGGACTTCTTCGACGGCGTGGCATTCGGCAGCACCCAGAGTGGCGCGACCAACGCAATGGCTTCGGGCGCTATTGCCGGCAGCGCGCCGAACTGGACTTGGCAGAGCGATAAACCGCTCGCCGCTGACAACCCCAACACATTGCGTTTTGTCGCAAATACGCGGTTCGTCAACAACTTCGTCAACGTGCAGATTCTCGGCATCGGCGGATGTGCAGGCGGAGGCGGGCAGCTGGCCGGTCAATTCCGCGACGTGGTGCAGGAAGCTCGCACCTGCGCGCCGCAGGGCCTCGGCGGCGCCGTTGCGATGACCTTCGCGACGGCGGCCGTGTTCAACCCAACCTACATCACGTCCTTGCGCGTCGATTGGGCACAACAGACGACACCCGGTGCCGGCGACTTTGCTTCCTATTTCTGCGGCGCCAGCAGCGTCCGGCGTGGCGAGGCATTGACGCAGTCCGGTGGCGGTTGCTCAGCGTTCGCCAGTGCCGTAACTGCCGTGCCAGAACCCGGCACTTGGTTGCTGTTCGCCGCCGGCATGGTCGGCGTCGCGCTTACCGTCGGGCGCCAGCGCATTGCAAGCATCGCCTGACGCGCGCTGGATGTAAGTCGCGTCCCAGCCCGTCGCGACTCGTCGGAGTCGTCGGAGTCGTCGACTTTGAAGCCGAACGATCCGCTGTAGCGGAAAGCGCGCCCGCCCGCGCTGTCGTCACGTCCTACGACGACGCTGCCGTTGGCGCTGACCTTGTTGGCCACGCCGCTGGTGCTGCTGCTGTACAGCGCCTTGATGCCCGTTGCGGCGGTCCAGATCACCGCGACATTGGCGCTGGTGGCCCCCTGGCCCTGGCCGACGACGGTCAGGCCGTCGGCAGAGATGCCTTGGGCGGTGGACTGGAAACTGCCGCCCGCGATGTCGCCGATGCCCTGGAAGGAGGCGGCGTGGGCCTGTGCGAGGAAGCAGGCACCTGTCAGAACGGCAGTCAGGACGGTAAGGCGGGCAAGGTGTGATGGCATGGTGGGCAGCAGCGTGTTGGGTGGGAAGGGCCAGACAGCGTTCAGATAACGCTCAGGCATCGGTAGCAGCAAGGCTGCTCAATGTGACACGCAAGTTGTTTGACGCTGAGGGCTCACGCACCCCGTGAATCAGGGAGCCAGGGGCGCGCTGCCGGCTGGTGGAAAATCCGCCCATGGAAACTGATGTCGGCGCACAGGTTCTGCTTGAAATCCGCATCCCTGGGCATGACGCCCTGCACCGTCAGCACCGTCAGCACCTTCTGGCCGGCGCGCTGGCCGAAGGCGATGCGGTAAGTACAGGCCGCCGCCTGCAGCGGCCTGAGCGAGCGGGCTTCGTCCGAATCACGCGCTGAGGCTATGCCGGGCCTCATCAAGCCCGCGAAGAGCGGTGCTTCTGCGCACTTTTTCCGGTTCAAGACTCCGCGCCTGCTGCACGGGGGTCAAGCGGCCGGGCCATCCGTCGATATACCGAACAGCTGGGTCGGCCTGTGTTTGCACAGGCGACAGGCCTGCGCATCACCTTTTCGGAGACTACCGACCATGCCCAACGCCGTGCCCCACAAGCTTTTCCAACACCTGCGCCACAAACTGGCCGCCACCGTGGCGGTGCTGGGTTTGTTCACCGTTGCGGCCCATGCCGGCCCCGACGATGACGCGCGCAACAAGCTCGGAGGCGGTTTGGCGCAGCTGCTGGGCACGGCGCGCCTGCCGGCAACGAGCTGGGTCAAACAACTGGGCAGCGGCTTGGCGGTGCAAGTCATCGTCACCGCCAAGAACAACGACCCATTGCTGCTGGCCAATCTGGTGCAGGCGGTGTTGCGGCTGGGTGGCAGCGTGCACTACGTCTACCCGGCCCTGAATTCGATGGCGGTGATGCTGCCGCTGGGCGGCCTGCTGAACTTGGCCCGGCACGACGGCGTCGACAGCGTGGTACCCAATGGCGCCGTGATGCGCAGCGCCAGCCTGCTGCAGACCACCACCGGCAGCGCCGACGTTGCAAAGATCAACGGCAGCGAACTGGACGGCAGCGGTGTGGGCATTGCGGTGCTGGACTCGGGCATCGCCTGGAACCACCGCCACTTTGCAGCTGCTGGCTTGCCCGGCGCCCCAGGCGCCACGCGGGTGCGCCAGGCGGTGGACTTTGCCAAAGTGCGCAAGGACTTTGCCGAAGCCGGCTGGCGTGCCGGTGTCAACGAGAGCGTGAAGTCGCTGCTGACACTGGACGGTATGCAGTTCACCGGCCTGCAGTCGGGTGCACAAGCAGCCAAGTTCGGCGTCGGCGACCCCTACGGCCATGGCACCCACGTGGCCGCCGTGGCCGCTGGCGCTGGTGACTACCAGGGCCCCGACACTTCGGGCATCGCGCCCAACGCTGCGCTGTACGACGTGCGCGTGCTGGACGACCGTGGCAACGGCACCGTGGCCGATGTGCTGGCCGGTATCAACTGGGTTATCCAGCACGGCCGGCTGCTGAACATCCGCGTCATGAACCTCAGCCTGGCGGCCGATTCCACTGGTTCGTTCATCACCGACCCGCTGGCGCGCGCTGCCCGCAGCGCCAGCAACGCTGGCATCGTGGTGGTGGTGGCCGCAGGCAACGCCGGGCTCACCGCCGCCGGTGTGAAGATATACGGCACGGTGGGTTCACCGGGGCACGACCCCAGCGTCATTACCGTGGGGGCAGTCAACCTGCACAACAGCACGCTGCGCGCCGACGACAGCGTCACCCGTTTCAGCTCACGCGGGCCCACGCGCGGCCGCACCACGCTGGACGGCGCGGCCTTTACCGACAACCTGGTCAAACCCGACCTGGTGGCCCCGGGCAACGCCGTCGTCAGCGCCTTGGGCGCCGGCCCCTCGGGCCTGCCTGCGACCTGGAACTACCTGGCCCGCACCTACCCGCAACTGGCCGCCGTACCCGGCGCTTCACAAGCCCCCAACCAGACATTGATGCAACTGAGCGGCACCTCGGTGGCCGCCCCCGTGGTGGCCGGTGCTGCGGCATTGCTGCTGCAGGCCAACCCGGGCCTGACGCCGCCGCTGGTGAAGGCCATCCTGCAATACACGGCGCAGCCGCTGCCCGGTGCCAGCCTGCTGGAACAGGGCGCGGGCCTGCTGAACATTGAAGGCGCCGTGCGCCTGGCGCGCGCGCTGCGCACCGACGTCAACACCGCCGTGGCCGGCGGCAGGCTGCGCGCCGGCGACAGCCTGCTGGGCGCGAACCGCATGCTGCCCGCAGCGCAGTCCACCGTCAACGGCGTGACTTTCAATTGGGGCCGTTTGGTGTTTGCCGGCGGCAACCATCTGTTTTCGGGCGACGCACTGTTCACCAAGTTCCAGCCGTTCTACGACCCGACGCTGACCTGGGCGCGCAACGTGGTGCTGCGCGCCGATGTCAACTACTGGTTGCTGAGCTTGAACAAGGTGCCCAGGTCCATCACCGAAACACGCATCACCACCCGCACACCGCTGGTCACTGCCGGCGTGATGCTGGTGGACAGCGTGGCGCAAGCCGGTGGCCAGGGCCTGTTTCTGCCGGTGGGCATGCTGGCCAACCAAGCGGCCTTGGGCAACGGTTACTGGCTCAGCGACGGCCTGGTGTTGGCGAATGGTTTCGTGCTGAGTGAAGGTTTTGTGCTGAGTGAAGGCTTTGTGTTGAGCGAGGGTTTTGTGCTCAGCGAAGGTTTTGTCCTGAGCGAAGGCTTTGTGCTCAGCGAGGGCTTTGTGCTCAGCGAATCGAGCATCGGCGAGCACTGACGCGCCGGCGTCCCTTGCTCCCATCGGCCTGAAACGCACGCCCCGCCATGCACCCCAGCGACACCGGCCCGGCGGGGGCTTCAGAACGGCCAAGACCTTGGGCGCTGTGGGCGCGTTTTCAGCGCGCCTACTTGTTCGACTACAACGCGGCGGCGACACGTTTGTGGCTGACGCTGGCGTTGACGGGGGGCGCGGCAATGGTGGCCGCCGGTGTGCAGGTGCTGCACCTGCCCGCAGCCGATGTGCTGCAGGTGCTGGCCTGGACGACCGCCGTGGCGCTGGCCGCCGCCTTCCCGGTGCACCTGCCGCTGAGCAAACACTCCATCGTGGTGGGCGATGTGCTGGTGTTCATGCAGCTGGCGCTGTTCGGCGTGGGCCCGGCCGTGCTGGCCGCCGCGGTGGAAGGTGCCATGGCCGCCACCCGCTCGTCCACCCGCTTGAGCAGCCGCGTGGCCACCCCCGCGGGCGCAGCGGCAGCCATGTTGGCCAGCGGGCTGCTGTTTGAAGCCGCAGCACCCTGGCTGCGCGGGCTGGGCGTGCCCGCAGCGGGTGCACAACTGGCCGCGCTGGGGCTGGCCGCGCTGCTGTATTTCCCGGCCAGCACCATGCCCTTGATGCAGGTCATCTACCTAAAGAACGGTCGCCGCCTGAACCTGCGCGACTGGTACGCACAGGCCGCCAGCATGGGCGCGCTGTACATGGCGGCTTCGTTTGTGGCCGGGCTGCTGTCGCTCAGCGCACAGCAGTTCGGGCACACCGTAGCCGCGGTCAGCGTCACCGTGGCCGGGCTGGCGGTGGTGATGCTGCGCTCGCACTTCGCGCAGCAACGCGCCGAACACGAAGCGCAAGCGGCGCGCGTGCAGGCCGCCGAGCAGGAAGCGGTGGTCAACCAGCAGCGTTTTCACGCCGCCTTCACCCACGCCGCCATCGGCATGGCCATCGTCTCGCCCGAAGGCGGCGTCCTGCAGGCCAACCAGGCTTTGTGCAAGCTGCTGGCCGGCCGCAGCGACCAGATCATCGGCCGCCCTTTCGGTAGCCTGCTGAACGCCGGTGACGCTGCGCTGCTGCAACGCCACGCCGCGGGCGTGGCCACGCGCAGCAACGACTCGTTTTCGATCGAGATGCGCTGCGTCGGCTTCGACCTCGCCGAGACCTGGGTGCTGCTGCACTGCGGCCTGTTTGGCGATGCCAACAACGCCCGCGCCGGTTTGATCTACCAGTTGCACGACATCACTTCACGCCGCCGCGCCGAAGGTGAGTTGCGCCACATCGCCTATCACGACAACCTGACCGACCTGGCCAACCGCAACTGCTTCCACGAATGCCTGAGCGTGGCCGTCGAACGCCACCGCCAAGACCCGCATGCGAGCTTTGCAGTCATGTACCTGGACCTGGACCGTTTCAAGACCGTCAACGACAGCCTGGGACACCCGGCCGGTGACCAGTTGCTGAAGGTGGTGGCGCAACGCCTGGCCGCCGGCGTGCGGCCGGGTGACCTGGTGGCACGGCTGGGCGGGGACGAATTTGCCATCCTGCTGGAAGGCATCGCCCAGCCCGATGACCTGGCGCGGTTGGGCCAGCGGCTGTTGCAAGCGCTGCAGCAGCCGGTGAACATCAACGGCACCGAGATACGGCCGGCGGCCAGCATCGGCCTGACCTTCAGCCACACGCCCTACCGCGACAGCGACGATGTGCTGCGCAACGCCGACCTGGCCATGTACAAGGCCAAGGGCGAAGGCAAGGGCAGGCTGGCGCTGTTCGACACCAGCCTGACCGAACAACTGGGCCACAAGCTGCAGTTGGAATGGGACCTGCGCCGCGCCATCGGCGAAGGCCAGTTGTCGCTGGCTTACCAGCCGCTGTATTTGTTGGAACCGCACCGGCTGTGCGGCTTTGAAGCGCTGGCCCGCTGGGTGCACCCGGTGCGTGGCGCCATCAGCCCCGGCGTGTTCATCACGCTGGCCGAAGAAACCGGCTGCATTGAAGCGCTGACCCGCTGGGCCGTGGACGAAGCCGTGCGCCAGCATGTGCTGTGGCTGGCGCAGGCGCCGCACCTGGGCCCGCTGGTGATGCACGTCAACGTCTCGGGCAAGGATCTGGCCAAACCCGACTTCGTGCCGCATGTGCGCGAGGTGCTGCAACGCCACGGCCTGCCGGCCCACCTGCTGGTGCTGGAGATCACCGAAAGCACGTTGATGGAGCACCGCGAAGTGGCGCTGGGCGCCTTGGCCGAGCTTCGTGCTTTGGGCGTGAAGCTGGGCATTGACGATTTCGGCACCGGCTATTCGTCACTGGCCTACCTCAGCACCCTGCCCTTCGACTGCCTGAAGATCGACCGCTCGTTTGTCATCGGCATGCAGCACAGCCCGCAGAACGTGGAGATCGTGCGCACCGTGGTGGCGCTGGGGCTGTCGCTGAACAAGGACGTGGTGGCCGAGGGCATAGAAACCCACGAACAACTGCAGCGCCTGAAACAGCTGGGTGCGACCATCGGCCAGGGTTATCTGCTGTCGCGCCCGCTCAGCCCCAACAAGGTGGACGAGCTGCTGCTCGAACCGGCGGTGTGCCCGGTCTGACCCATAAGGCACGCCACTGCCAGACGGTGCCCGCGCGGCACTGCGCGGCCCCGTTGTGGTGGTTTCATCGCCGTCCAAAAGGGCCCTTGCCGTTGGGCTTTGCAAGGGGGTGTGAGATGCCTGATCTCTGTTGCAGCGTGTCCGACAACGCCGTGCGCTGGCCGGCGTGGGCTGGATAGAGGCCGGTGGTGACCATGGCACCCAGAACACGGCAGAACACGGCACGCGACGCGCTTGAATCTGTCTTTGGACGTGGCTGAGTTCTGTTCAGCGTTGACAGCGCCGCCGAAAATCGCTTTCCTTCGGTGCAGCCAACTCCAGCGGCCCTGGTCGGCGGGTCGCTTGAACAGTCACGGTTGAGCAGCGTCAGGCCGCTTGCAGCGTCTGGCCGCGGGCTGGCCGCGGGCTGGCGCCCGAGGGGGTGCCCGCGCCTGCAGACCCAGGTGCGTAAGGATCTTCTCGATCACCGGCGCTTCCAAGATCGCGGCGATGGTCTTGAGCTCGCCGCAGTTAGGACAGTGCTGCATGTCGATTTCGAACACGCGGCACCTTGCTGGCCGGCCGCAACTTGTCGGCTGTGTTGGAGGCGCTGGACGAGGGCTGGACGCACGAACGCTGGTGCTGCGCACCCAGGAGAATATAGACGACGAGGTGGATCGGTTGGCTGTCGGCGGCTTACCTGATCTTGCTCACCACGCCGTCGCTGACGATGTCCACCCCCGCCGCCACCTATCGCGCCATACAGGCTTCGATGACTGCGGCCATGATGGCGTCTAAGGCGGCTTCGTCGACCGGCTCGCTCTTTTCACGGGCGAAAATCTGGTCGACGACCGGTTGGCTGCGCGGCAAGCTGCCGACGTGGGTAGTAAGGATGCGCGACATGGCCGGGACCTTACGCTAGGCGTTGCACAGCCACGCACCCACTAACCGCCGGGAGAGATCAGAAGCGGATGCCGGCATTTAGCCCGAAACTACGCGGCGGCGCGTAGTTCACCAACAGTGCCCGGTGGTTGGAGTAAACAGCCCGGGTAATGATCGCCTTATTTTCGACGTTGTTCA
Organism: Betaproteobacteria bacterium; assembly: GCA_043716645.1. GTDB lineage: Bacteria > Pseudomonadota > Gammaproteobacteria > Burkholderiales > Burkholderiaceae_C > Rubrivivax. Next base: position 11,682 of record JAYSYH010000145.1, read on the forward strand.
CGAACGCCTGCAGCGTGAACTTGCCATCGGCCGTCCGGTAAGTCAGCCGCAGATCGGTCTTGAAGTAGGCATCGTTCTTTCCGTAATCCGGCGTCAAGTCGGTCAGGATGTAGCCAGAGTTGTAGTAGGTCTGAATCTCTGGTGTGACCGTGCCTGCACCGCCCAAACTCACGTCATAGGCAACGCCAATCTGAAAAGTCTGCTTGGGCGAGAAGGCCTTGCGCGAGCTGTACTTCGTGCCGTCGCGCCCCGCACCGGCAATGACGTAGCGGTACTGCGGCACGCCGCCAACAACCACCGGCGTGCCACTGGCATCGACCACAGGAATGAACCGGTTCGGGTCGGTACGCGGGTTGGGAAACGGTGTGCCTTGCACTGTGTTGGCTTCACCCGTCGACGCGACGCAACTCGGCGTGATGCCGCAGAACCCGGCCGTACCACCAAAATTGAAAGTGTTGACGGCGTAATCAAGCTGTTTCGCATTCAACCAGTTGTAGTCGAAAGTCATGCGCAAGTCCTTGGTGGGACGAAGCACGGCAGAGAGATCGAAGCCATAGGCCCGGTCTTTGCCGATGTTCTGAACCAGTGCGATGACGCTGGTCAGCGGCGCGTTGGGATTGGGAATCGAAGTCTGGGCTTGGAGGTCGGTGTAGTCGTTAAGGAAAGCGGCAGCGTTAAGCGTCAATTTCCGGTCGAAGAAAGTGTTCTTCGAACCGACTTCGAAGGCTTTGACCTTTTCCGGTGCGAACGGCAGCAAGGTTCTGACCCCGGCGATCGTCACGACCCCGGTGTTGAAGCCGCCGGCATGAACGCCGGTTGAATAGCTCGTGTAAACCATGTGATTGCGGTCGAACTTGTAGTCCGCAGCCACGCGATAGGTCGTGTAGCTGTAGCTCTTGTTGCCGCACTCGAAGTTGTAGGCCTGCGCCACTGCCGTAGGGGACACGGAAACCGAAGCCGCATTCGCGGGCACAAACCCATCACATGCGAAATCGACGGGGTCATCGATGCTGTGGGCGAAATAGGAGCCTGGGCCGGTGGGGGAGGTGTTAAACCGCGACGTCATGAAGTCTTTTTCGTCCTTCGTGTGGCGCAGCCCGCCAGTCAACGTCAGTTTGTCGAAGAGCGTGTAGGACAGTTGTCCATACGCGGCCAGCGAGCGGGCTTTCTGCTGCAGCGCACTGAAGCTGTCGAAACCGAAACGCTGGTCAAGACCAGTTCCTGAAGGAAGATAAGTAAAGCCGAAAGGGTAATACTGTTGCCCGACCGGTGCGGTGGCGGTCACATAGCTGCGGTTGACATTGGTGACGCTCCGATCACGGGCGGTGTCATCGAAATAGTAGCCACCGACAATCCATTCGAGTGGGCTTTTGTCCGATCCATTCGACATCACCTGCAATTCCTGAGTGAGTGTCTTGCTGGTGGTTTGCGCGTAGGAATAGTTGAGCAGCACAGGCGTCAGACTGCCGCCCGTGCGGATGAGGTCGAAATCTGAGTAGCTGGTGATTGAGCGCAGTCGAACGCCTCCAATGTCGTAGCTGACAGTCGCGCCCAATTGGTCTTGCGAACCCTTGCGGAAGATGTTGCCCGCGTAATTCACCTTGTAGGGATCATCGATGGTGGGTATCCCGATGTCGGCGCCATTCACATCAGGAATGCCATCGCGGAAGCGCGTATCGATGGGCATGCCCACGCCCGTCCAGCTGTTGCCATTAAAGCCATTGGGCAGCGCGTAGGTGACGCCGTTGTAGGTCAGCGGCTGACCCGGTGTGCGGATCAAGCTGGGGTCAACGAGCGTACCGAGAATTTTGTAGCCGAAGCCGCCCAGGCCCTGGCCCCCCAGATTGAGATGCGAAGCACGCAGCACGACCTGAAGGTCGGGCAGCGAAGGCGGCTCGATCTTCAGTGTGCCGCGAATGAATTTCTGCGTTTCGCCGCCGTAGTCGTTGCCGCTGCCGATGTTCTTCACATAGCCCTTGGTGTCCTCCGAAAGTCCGGCCAAGCGCAGTGCCACACCTTCAGTCAACGGCACATTGACGAAGCCCTCCGCGCGGTAGCGGGTGTAATTGCTGGAGAGCAAATCCACACCGCCTTCGAACTTGTCCGTGGGCATGGCAGAGTGAAAGACGATGTTGCCCCCGAAGCTGTTGCGACCGTATAGCGTGCCTTGTGGCCCTTTCTGTACCTCGACCCGAGCAAGATCGACGATCGGCGGAACCTGGCTGGTGCGGGACTGGTAAATGTCGTCGATGTAGATGCCGAAGCGCGGGTCCCCGGTCGCCGAGACGTTCTCCGTGTAGGTGCCGCGCATGGCGGGCCGCAGGTCCGAACCCGAGCGCCCCATGCGCAGTCCGGGCATGAGTTGCTCCAAACGGTCTGCGGTCGTGACGTTGGCGTTCTTGAGCTGACTGCCGGTGATCGCCGAGACCGAAAGAGGCACTGCCTGCATCGGCTCGGCGCGGCGCTGCGCGGTGATGGTGATCACGGTGGGGTCGCTCTCAGTCCCACTCTTCGGTGCCTCTTGCGCCCTAGTCAGCGTGGATCCAGTGAGCGAACCGATGGCGGCAGATGAAAGCAGGACTGCGCGAAGCTGACGGCGACGGATCGATCTGGAAGTCATGGTTCCTCCTGAGGGCGTTGGTACATGGTGTGAAGCTCGCTGCCGGATGCTAGTTGCATACGCATTCAATCTCAATACTGGGATAAACCCGGTCTAAAACCTCCGCAAAAATGGGTGCCGCCACTTTATGATTGCATTCGTATGCAATTTTTTGAGGCCGTCATTGCATGAATGAATCCTCCGTCACCGCGAAGCACGAAGGCCTGCCCTTCAGCTTGCCGCCGCGTCCGTCGATCACGCGAGTGCGTCAAGTCGACCCGCAAGCATTGCGCGCAGCCAAGTCCACCAGATTGCAGCCGATGACGGGCTTCGACGAGGGCTATGCCGACATCGTTGACTTCATCGTCCGCATCACGGAAGAGATTTGGGTCGACCGCGCGGTCGGGCGCATCTATGACACCTACGACCACGCCTGCACCATCTACTCGTCATATGGCGTCGTGCGCTCAGTCGAAGAAGTGGTGGCGTCCACCGTGTCGACGCTGAATGCCTTTCCTGACGGCGAGTTGCACCACCTCAACGTCGCCTGGAGCGGTGACGACTGTGCGGGCTACTACACCTCGCACCTCGGATTCAGTCGCTCGACCAACCGCGGCCCTTCTGGCTGGGGCCCGGCCACTGGGCGGCGTATTGCCGTTCACTTCGTGGCCGACTGCGTGACACGCGGCAACTTCGTTCACACCGAGTGGTTGGTGCGTGACAACGGCGCCATGGTTCGGCAGCTGGGGCTGGACGCCAACGAAGTGGCACGCTTGGTGGCTGCTCGAGCGCAGCCCGACCAACGCGTGAATTCGCCGCACACCGCTCTGTTGGGCCAGGCGCCGCGGCTGCCGCTGGCTTTGGCCGACGATGGCGTCGAGGCCTGGGCGCGTGTGATGTTCGACCAACTCTGGAACCAGCGCCGGCTGGACCGGCTGGCGCGGTACTTCAGCGCCGACTCGGTTTGCCACGCAGGCGGCGGCCGCGTGGCTGCCGGCTTGCGCAACCAGTCGGCGCTGATGCTGATGATCCTCAGCGCCCTGCCGGATGCCACCATGCATGTCGAGCATGTCAGCCACTCGGATGAGACCGACGGCGTCATCGTGGCCGTGCGTTGGCGCCTGGAAGGCACCACCCGCAGCGGCTCGCTCTTCGGCGCCTGCCCCGAGAACAAGCCCGTGGTGCTGATGGGCATGAGCCACCTACGCTTGTGCGGTGCTTTCGTCGTCGAGCACTGGATGGTGTTCGACGAGATCGGCGCCTTGGTGCAGGCCTACCGCGCATGAACGTCAGCGCTTGCAAAGGAAGTCCAATGAACCTCAACCGTCGCGAAGCCATACTGGCAGGGGTCGGCGCCTCCAGTGCTCCAACGTTCGCGCGTGACCGGGTTGAGCCGAGTGGATTTCTGTGGGGCGCCGCGACCGCTGCTCACCAGATCGAGGGCGGCAACGTCAACAGCGACTACTGGGTGATGGAGCATGTGCGCGGCACATACTTCAAGGAGCCTTCGGGCGACGCCTGCGACAGCCTCAACCGCTGGCGCGAGGACATTGCGCTGGTCAAGTCAGCGGGGCTCAACAGTTACCGGTTCTCGGTCGAATGGGCGCGCATCGAGCCCGAACCCGGCGAGTTTTCAGACGCCACGCTTGCGCACTACCGGCGAATCTGCCTCGAATGCCTCGAGGCAGGCATTACGCCGGTCGTGACACTGCACCACTTTACAAGCCCACGCTGGGTCGCTGGCATGGGTGGCTGGGAAGACTTTGCGGTGGTCGATCGCTTTGTGCGCTATGCCGAGAAGACGGCACGCGCGCTGGCCGGTGTGGTCGACTGGTTCTGCACGATGAACGAACCCAACGCGCAAGTGACATCGAAGGTCATGCAACGTCAGGCCTGGGCTGTAGAGCCGCAATTGCGGGCGGCGGCAGCGCGAGCTGTCGGGTCCGACCGTTTTCACATGTATTTCCTCGGCGACAGCTACAAGGTGCGCGACGTTTGTCTGGCGGCACATGTCAAGGCCCGGGAGGCGATCAAGGCCGCTGCGCCCGGTTCCCGGGTAGGGCTGACGCTGGCGTTGCAGGAATTGACAGCGGGTCCCGGTGGCGAGCCGCTGTACCAACGAGTCTTTGCCGAGGCACGAGCGCCCTTCTATGCCGCGGCGTCGAATGACGACTTCATCGGCGTACAGACTTACAACAAATTAGAGACGGGCGCCGATGGCTACCTGCCCGCTCCCGCCGACGACATGAAGGACATGTCGGGCTATTCCGCGCAGCCCAGCGCGCTGGCGGCGTCTGTGCGTGAGGCGTATGCCCACGCCAAGGTGCCCGTGCTTGTCAGCGAGCATGGACACAATACTTACGACGACACACTTCGCGTCCAGCATTTGCGCGCCGCCATCGGCGGCTTGGCGGCCCAGATCGATGCGGGTGTGCCGGTGGTGGGCTACCTGCATTGGAGCCTGCTCGACAATTTCGAATGGTCGTCGGGCTGGACCCCGCGCTTCGGGCTGGTTGCAGTCGATCGCAAGTCCTTCGCGCGGACGCCCAAACCGAGCCTCGGGGCTTACGGCGATCTGGTGCGGCATTTGCGCCGTGACCATCGGTGGGCATGACGCATGCCGAATTGCCCCCAATCGATGATGTCGGAGCGCGCAACGCCGGGGGCCGTCCAGTGACTGCCCCACGGCCCTGGGACCAGTTGCCCGCGGTGCGCTCGCCCGCCG
>JAYSYH010000146.1:0-1776 GCA_043716645.1 Betaproteobacteria bacterium
CGAGGCCGGCGGCTTGACGCCGGATCAGCTCATAGAGACGCTGCTGCAGCGCATCGCCGTGCCGTGACAGCGCCTGCCGCACCCGCCAGCACGCGCGACGCTGGCCTGGGCGTCGTCGCCTCGCTCAGTGAATTGATAGCCCTGCGCGCGCAGCGGCAGGGCGGACTGGTGTCCCGCGCAGCAAGCGCTGCAATCACCCCGGGCAAGCACGCCTCAGCGCGGAAAAGCCGTGGCATGGAGTTTGCCGGGACGCGCCCCTACCAGAGCGGTGATGATGTGCGCGCGCTCGACTGGCGCCAGACCGCGCGCCGCGGGCGACCTTATACCAAGCTGTCCCAGGAAGAACACGAACGCCCGGTGCAACTGCTGGTCGATCTGGGGCCTGGCATGCGTTTTGGTACCCGCGTCGCCTTCAAGTCAGTGCTTGCCGCGCGCGCGGCAGCGCTGCTGGCGTGGCGTGCGCTCGCAGCCGGGGACCGCGTCGGCGCCCTGGTGTGGAATGGTGGCGAGTTGCACGCGATACGTCCGCAGTGCCGGCATCACGGCGTGCTGACGGTGCTTGGCTGCCTGGCTGCCGTGTCGGCGGCGCCGCCAGCGGCCCAGGCTGGGCCGCTGGCAACACCCTTGCGCGCGCTGGCGCGCAGTGTGCGGCCAGGCAGCTTGACCGTCATCATCAGCGACTTCGCCACGCAGGACCCCGAGGCCGAACGCGAACTATTTGCACTGGCCAGATCGACTCAATTGCTGCTGCTGCATGTCTACGACACCTTTGAGGCGCAAGCGCCGCCGCCCGGCCGCTACCCTATCACTGACGGCAAGCACCGCCTGATCCTTGATCTGCGCTCGGACGCGGCGCGCAACGCGTATGGCGCGGCCTTTGCCGCGCGCCGCCTCGCGCTCGAACAACTGGCGCGACGCAGCGGTGCCACGCTGCTGTCACTGGCCACACATGCGGCGCCCGAGACCGCACTGGCTGCCATGCTGGCCGATTTGCCGGGCTGGCGCTTGCCCAGTTTTCACGGGGCACGAGTGGCGGTATGACTGCGCCTTCGCTGGACGCGCTGCGCGACATCCACCTGCCGCCGCTGCCGATGCTGGTGACGGCACTGCCGCCAGCGTGGCTTGTGGTGCTGGTGCTGCTCCTGCTGGTAGTCGCGTTCTGCCTGGCACGCCGTTGGCTGCGGCTACGCCCGCTGCGAACAACGCTGCGCGATCTGGCACAGCTTGCCAGCTTTCGCGCGCGCGACGCTGACACGACCCGGCTGGCGCGTGGCGTGTCTCGGCTGCTGCGGCGCTATGCCATGACGCGTTTTTCGCAGCCCGGTATCGCGGGCCTAACCGGCAAGTCCTGGCTGGATTTTCTCGACGCCCACGGCGGCGATGGCGCCTTTTGCCATGGTGTCGGTGCTGCCTTGGAGACGCTTCCCTACCAATCTTGCGGCGCACTTGACGAAGCCGCGCTGATCGCGCTGGTGCGGCGCTGGCTGCAAGACAATCCGCCATGAGCTTCGCCTGGCCCTGGTGCTTTACGCTGCTGCCGCTGCCGTGGCTGCTGCGCCTTTGGTTGGCCCCCAGCGACACCGGGGTGGCGCTGCGGCTACCGCAGTTGCCCACCAGCCTGGGCGCAACGGGCGCGCCACGCATGTCACTGTCGCTGCCCTTGGCGGTCGCCGCCATAGCCTGGTTGCTCTTGGTGGGCGCCGCCGCGCGGCCTCAGACGCCGGGCGAGCCCATTGTGCAAGCGGTCAGCGGGCGCGACCTGATGCTAGCCTTCGA
>JAYSYH010000147.1:0-16942 GCA_043716645.1 Betaproteobacteria bacterium
GCCCTGCCTGGACTGGACGCGCTTGGCCACCGGATGCGGGGGCGGTGGGCGTCGGCCGGTTGCACGGCATCCGGATTGGACGGACAGTCTTGTGCAATAGTTTTGGATTGGGGGTTCCTGGTCGGTGTCGAGCCTCGGTGGAAACACCGGGGCTCATTGCTTTTGGGCTGCTGGAAGCACGCGACTGTCACGGGAAGCACTTCAGCCCCCAACCGCCCATCTTGCCCACGTGGCTCTTGTAGAACTTGGTCTGCAGCACATCCGTAGCACGGTTGGGCTGATCCGGCCGCAGGATGCTCATGCCCACGGGGCGCGCCACCAAATCTGCAATCTGCAATCTGCAATCTGCAATCTGCAATCTGCAATCTGCAAGCCTGCCGAGTTGCTTTTCTTGTCCACGAAAGCCACTTCGAAGGGCAGTTGCTCGGCCTTGTAGTTGCCGCCATCGCAAACGCGGCGGAACTCCAGTTCCAGGTCGGCGTCTTCGCGCTTGCCGCGCTTTTCAACCATCACGTGGATGCGCGCACCGGCTGCGCCTTGTTCGCGTAGGAAGTAGAACACCCGCTAAGACCGTTTCTTGGTGGGGTCGCAAAGAGTTCACCGAAAGAGCGCTGCTTCACGGTAGTTGCCTTTGCGGCGCTGCTTCGCTGCCGGTCAAGATCACATTCAATGCAAGGTTGATGTAGTAGTTCGACCTCCCCACCTTCACCTTCTGCACAAACCCCGCCCCCGCCAACGCATCCAGATACTTGGTCGCCGTCAGCCGCGATACTTTCAAGTCGCGCTCGACGAATTCGATCTTGGTGTACGGGTGCATTGTTTGTAGTCGAACAGCGCAGCCTTGATGTCGGTGACGGTGCGGATCGTTTGGTGCGCGGTGGTTTCCACCGCAGCCAGCAGGTACAGCACCCATTCCTGCCAGATCTCGAGCGCATCGGCCTGTTCACGCACAGCCTGCAGCAAACGGTAGTAGTCGGGCTTGCTGCGCATGATGGCGCTGCTGAGGTACAGCACCGGAATGTCCAGCAGCCCCTTGTTGACGAGGAACAGCACGTTGACGATGCGGCCCGTGCGGGGCTATGCATGTCGGTCACCATGTGTATGGAAATATAGATTTTTCCATACACGTTGACCAGCATCTGCATAGGCCAGGCCATTCAGGCGGGGGCTTTGAGCGGGGAACCCAAGCCGGCCAGGTTCTTGCAAATGGCAGCTTCCAGCCGGGCGCTCCCGGTGAACTGGTTGCCCAGGGTGGCGGCGAGGCGAGCCATCTTGTCCTCAAACGCCTCGCCGTCTTCTTCCTGCGCGGCGGCACCCACGTAGTGGCCCGGTGTCAGCACGTGCTCGTCCACCGCCTCGCCGCGCTTCCAGGCGTGGAAGGTGTGGGCCACCTTGGCCACGTCTTCAGGCCTGAAGTCGCGCAGCACCCGGTCTTTCACGTAACCCAGGTTGCGGGCGTCGATGAACAGGGTCTTGCCCTTGCAGTCTTGCCAGGCTGTGCTGCCAGCCCCACGGACGGCCTTGCTCTTGGTCAGGAACCAGAAGCAAGCGGGAATCTGCGTATTGGTGAACAGCTGGCCGGGCAGCGCCACCCTGCACGCCACCAAGTCGGCTTCGTCCAGCGCAGTGCTGTTGCTCATCGAGCCGTTCGCCAGCAGCAGCGCCAGGCTGCCGCCCGGCGCCAAGTGGTGAACCATGTGCTGCCATGACGAAGTCGGCGCGCAGGTCGGGGTGCTGGGCGCAGGTGTAGGTGCTGGCGGGCTCTTTGCCGAAGTCGTAGTCCAGGCCACGGATGGCCATGTTCCTGCTGGCCGGGCGCCAAGTGGTGGGGTTGGCTTCCTGGCCGTAGATGCTGATCTGGCCCACCTTGCCACCGTGCGCTTCCACGAAATGTTCGCTCTGCACGAAGAAGCCACCGCTGCCGCAGCAGGGGTCGTACACACGGCCTTGATAGGGCTGCAGCATTTCCACAATCAGCGCGACGATGCTCTTGGGTGTGTAGGACTCGCCGCCGCGCTTGCCGGCTGCAATGCTGAATTCACCCAGGAAGTAGCCGTAGACGTGGCCGAGGATGTCCTTGGCCTTCAGCGAGCCGTGGTTGAACGGAATGTCTGAGAACGCGTCGATCAGGCCGGGCAGTGCGTCGTCCACACGCTAGCGGACATAGCTTTTGTCGAGCACACCTTTGAGCCTCGGATTGTCCTTTTCGACGGCCTCCAGCGCGTTGTCCAGCAGGCGGCCGATGCCTCTGAATTCGTAGTCGAAGACCTTGCCGTTCTTGACCTGCAGCACCGTGCCGTTGGGCACCTTGGCATTGGTCTTGATGAAGTCCCAGCGCGCCAGCGCCGAGTTCGGCGCGGCGTTCCTTGACGGCGTCGGACACGTACTTCAGGAACACCGTACCCAGCACCACGTGCATGTAGTCGCTGGGGTTGACGTTGGAACGCAAGCGGTCGGCCGCATTCCACAGGCGCTTGTCCAGATCGCCGAGGAACTTCTGTTCTACGGTGTTCATGTCGGCGATCAAAAGCGCTCCAGTTCAGGAAAAGCCAGCAAACCCTTCTTCACGTGCATCCGCCCGTATTCCGCGCAGCGCTGCAGCGTCGGTATCACCTTGCCCGGATTCAGCCGCTGACTGGCATCGAACGCACGCTTGACAGCGAACATCTGCTCGCGTTCTTCGGGCGAAAACTGCACGCACATGCTGCTGAGTTTCTCGACGCCCACGCCGTGTTCGCCGGTCACGGTGCCGCCCATCGCGACGCTGGTTTCCAGGATATCGGCGCCGAAGAGTTCGCAGCGGTGCATCTGGTCGGGGTCGTTGGCGTCGAACAGGATCAGCGGGTGCAGGTTGCCGTCGCCGGCATGGAACACGTTGCAGCACTTCAGGCCGTACTTCACTTCCATCTCGGCGATGGCCAGCAGGATGTCGGCCAGCCGCTTGCGCGGGATGGTGCTGTCCATGCACATGTAGTCGGGGCTGATGCGGCCCGACGCGGGAAAGGCGTTCTTGCGGCCGCTCCAGAAAGTCAGGCGCTGCTGCTCGTCCTTGCTGACTTCCATGCGCGTCGCGCCGCAGCCGCTCAGCACGTCCAGCATGCGGGTTATCTCTTCGGCGACTTCTTCGGGCGTGCCGTCGCTTTCGCACAGCAGGATGGCCGCTGCTTCCAGGTCGTAGCCGGCGTGCACGAAGTCTTCCACCGCTGCCGTCATCGGCTTGTCCATCATCTCCAGGCCGGCCGGGATGATGCCGGCGGCGATGATGGCCGCCACCGCGTCGCCGGCTTTGCGGATGTCGTCGAAGCTGGCCATGATGCAGCGCGCCAGCTGCGGCTTGGGTACCAGCTTGACGGTGACTTCCGTGGTCACCGCCAGCATGCCTTCGCTGCCGACGATCAGCGGCAGCAGGTCCAGGCCCGGTGCGTCGAGTGCTTCGCTGCCGAAAGTCACCGCCTCGCCTTCGGCCGTGAACCCGCGCACGCGCAGCACGTTGTGCAGCGTCAGGCCGTACTTCAGGCAGTGCACGCCGCCGCTGTTTTCGGCCACGTTGCCGCCGATGGTGCAGGCGATCTGGCTCGACGGGTCGGGCGCGTAGTACAGGCCGTGCGGCGCCGCCGCTTCGCTGATCGCCAGGTTGCGCACGCCGCATTGCACGGTGGCGGTGCGCGCCAGTTTGTCGATTTGCACGATCTTGTTGAACTTGGCCAGGCTCAACGTCACGCCCAGCGCGTGCGGCATGGCGCCGCCGCTCAGGCCGGTGCCGGCACCGCGCGCCACCACCGGCACGGCCAGCGCGTGGCAGGCCTTCAGCACGGCCGCCACCTGCGCTTCGGTTTCCGGCAGCGCCACCAACAGCGGCGACTGCCGGTAGGCCGTCAGGCCGTCGCACTCGTAGGGCGTGGTGTCTTCGCCGTGCCAGAGCAGCGCGTGGGCGGGCAGCAAGGGGGTCAAAGCAGCCACCACTTCGGCCTGACGGGCGCTGCGTTCAGCCCGCTCGAGCAGCGGTGTGTCGCGAGGTGCATTCATATCGTCAGGGCCGTCCAACAAGGTTCCCCGAGTCTACCCAGGCCCTGCTTCAGACGCCGGTGAAGACCGTCAACACCCCGGTGTAGCCATAGACGTGGTGGCGGGCGATCTCGCCGGCGGCGAAGAAGCCGACCAGCGGGATGTCGTCGCCCACCGCGCCCAGCGCGTGCTGCACGATCTGCAGCTCTGCCGACGGCCCGCCGAAATGCGGCCCGCCGCGCCCGGAACAGCTGATGTAGACCGCACCCTGGATGCGGCGGCGCGGCACGTCCGGGGCCGCTGAACCCGCAGCAGCCACGCCACTGGATGCGGTGGCGAGCTCGGCCTGCGTTTCGACCTCGTCGCGGATTTCGCTGCAGATGCGCACCAGGTCGCGCCGCGCGGCCTGCACGTCGCGCTGGCAGAAGGCCAGGCGCATGCCAGGCTCCAGCGTGTCGGCCACGGCCACCGCCAGGCGCGAAGGGTCCAGGCCGACCAGGTGGCGCACGCGGGTGTCGGTGCCGAACTGGCCACCGCGCGCCAGCGCCATGTCGTGCGCATCGGTCAGGCCCACCAGCGTGCTGCGCAACCGGGGCAATGCAGCGCGCGGGTCGTCCAGCTGCGCCAGGCCCAGGTCGCGCAGCAGGCAGGTCATGGCCGGTTCGCCGTCCAGCGTCAGCACCACGTTGCGTTCGCAGGCCGTCACCGTGCGCGTCGGCCCGCTGGGCTGGCAGCCCTGCGTGACCCGCGAGATCAAGGCCACGTCGCGGCTGAAAGCCACGCCCGACAGGCCGCCGCGCCACACCCCGCCGGCGATGTGCACCGCCGGCCCGCGGGACGCGGCCAGACCGCCAAAAAGATAGCCGCTGTCGGTGCGGTCGGACAGCTCGCCGATCAGCTCGTTGAGGTCGGGCGTGGCCGGGTCGGCGTGCACCAGCGCGCTGTAAGGCTCGATGCGGCTCAGCTTGTGGGCACCGGAGAAAACCTCGAAGCGGCCGATCGGGATAGCCGCCAACATCAGCGCCAGCGCCGGCTCGTCGAAGTATTCGGCAGCGCCGGCCGCCACGCCGACGCCCACGCTGCCGACCCAGGCCACGCCGGGCCAGCGCAGTCGCAGTTCAGCGTACAGCGCGTCGGCCTGCGCGGCGTAGTGGTCGGTGAAGTAGACGAAGCCCAGCGTCAGCGGACCGGCGCTGCCGGCCGCGTGCGCGGCTTGCCGGGCGTCGATCTGCATGCCGGCGAGCACCAGCGCCGCACGCCAGTCGGGGTGCGTGGCGTGGCCGACCAGGAATCCGGACATGGGCGGGGGCGGGGGCGGGGCGGAGGCGGGGGCTTGCCGCGTTCAGCTGCGGCGCTTGCGGCTGGCGGCAGCCGCCGGGGCCGCAGCCGCAGGCGGCTTGGCGACGTCGGCGGGGCTGTCGGTGACGTCGGGGCTGTCGGTGCTGTCGGTGCTGTCGGTGACGTTGGTGACGTTGGCGACGGCCTTGGTGGCGATCTCGGCGAACTGCTGTGTCAGCGCGCCCCACCACTGCAGCGGGTCGACCGCCGGCGCGGCGGCTGCTGCGGCGGCTGGTTCAGGTGCGGATGCAGGCGGGGGTACGGGCAGGGTTACGGGCGGGGGTTCTGTCGCAAGCGAGAGTGCCTGCGCCGGGGCCGGCTTGATCTTCAGCGCAGCCTGCAAATCGCCCATCTGCAGGTTCATCGACTTCAGCGTCGACAGCGTCATGCGCTGCACTTCCAGCGCCTGGATGGTGCCGCCCAGCAGCTTGGCGTTCTGCTCCAGCCAGAACTGCACGGTCTTCAGTTCCTGGATGCGCTTTTCCAATTCTTCCGGGTCCAGCGTGGGCGCTATCCACTGACTCATGCCGGGCACGCCGGGCAGGGCTGCACTGGCGGTCTTCATCAGCGTCTGCAAGAACTCAAAGCCCGGGACCATGCCCGCCAGATCGTTTACGCCCGCCATGGTTTTTTCTCCTGGTGTTTCGGCGCGATTGTGGACCCCGGATCAGCGCCCGAACACGATGCGTTCGACGCGAAAGCCGCGCCGCGCCAGCAGCCATGGCAGCGCCGCCGGGCCGGTCATGTGCAACGCACCCACCGCTGCGAACACACGCTGGCCGGCGCGGTGCTGGGCCTCGATGCCGTCGGCCAGGCCGGGGTTGCGTTCGTCGTTCAGGCGGCGCATGAAGGCGCGCTCCTCCATGGTGGTGGCGCAGGCGCACCACTGTCCGTAGGTGGACAGCGTGTGCAGGTCGCCGCGCTCCCAGGCGCGAACCAGGCGCGCCAGCACGCGGCGGCCGCTGGGGTCTTCCAGCTGGGTCAGGCTGGTGTCCAGTGCGGGCAGCACTTCGGCCGGGTCGGTGGGCAGCAGCGCCGACTTCTGCTGGGCTGCCGTTTCCAGCGCCACCACGCGCAACGCGGGCCGTGAGGGCTGCAAGGCCTTGCCGTCAACGCCACCCTGGGCCCGCGCGAGCAGCACGTTTTCTTGCGCGTACGCCGCGTCCAGGCCCAGCCAGCGGGCGTCCAGCACCGCAAGCAGGGTGGCCTGCAGCACGGGGTGCAGTGCGGCCAGTGCGGCTGGCGCGACACAGGCCCGCTGGTAGGCCCGCTCCAGGCGGGCTTGCAGCTTGGCGGGAAGCGCCAGCGGCGGGCCGGGCTCGGTCAGGACATGCGCCAACGCGGGGTCGCCGGGATCGATCTCCACCGCCAGCACATCGCTGGCCTGTAGCGCCGCCGTGACGCGCGGGCCCAGCCGGGCCCAGGCCGGTTTGCCGACGTGCAGCGTGCCGAACAGCCAGCTGCTGCGACCGTCCCGCGTGACGCGCCACAGCAGGCCGCGGTCGCGCGCGGGGCCTTTCGCGGCGGTGCTGGGCAAGGGCGGCGGGCAAATGTCGGCCGCGTAGGCCCCGCTGCTGGTGGCTGCCAACCCACCTGCGCAAGCCCCTGTGGATGTCAGCGTGCCGGCCAGCGCGCAGGTCAGCGTGCACGTCAGCGCCCAGGTCAGCGTGCACGTCAACGTGCAGGTCAGCTGGCGGACAACCGCTGGCCACCGCCGCTGCCAGCGCCGCTTCACCGCCACCTCACAACCAGAACAGCGCCGCCGCCGCCACCGCGGTCGGCAAGGCGGCGCCCAGCAGCAAGCCCAGCGCGCCGATGGACTGCTCGGCGAAGCCGGCCTTCAGCAGGGTCGCCCCGGCCGGGTTGGGCGCGTTGGCGATGACGGTCAGGCCGCCGCCGGCCACTGCGCCGGCCACCAGCATGTATTTCGATTCGTCGGAAATGCCGACGATCAAAGACCCCAGGTAGGTCAGCGCGGCGTTGTCGGTGATGGCGGTCAGACCCAAAGCGCCGAAGAACAACGCCTTCGGCGTCAGGCTGGACAGGGTGGGCTGCAGCCACCACTGCTGCAGGCCGCCCAGCACCACCAGCCCGGCCAGGAAGAAACCCACCAGCAGCGCTTCCTTCAACAGCAGCGGGCTCTGGTGCCGGGCATAGGCCTGCGTGTAGCCCAGGAACAGCATGAAAAGCCCGAGGAAGATCACCGGGTGGTGCGCGAAGGCCACGACAGCGCCGAGAAAGACGAGGTGGACCAGCGTGACCGAGGACGGCACCCGGGCGTCGTCGGAGCCTGACGGCCGGGCGGCTTCGGCAAGCGGCAGGCCCAAGTGCTGACGCAAAAAGAAGGTCATCACTGTGGCGTTGACCACCACCGCGATCGCGGCCTTCCAGCCGAAGTGACTGGCCATGAAGGCGCTGTCCCAGTGCCAGGTGGCAGCCACCATCAGCACCGGCGGCGCGGCGAAGGCGGTCAGCGTGCCGCCCACGCTGACGTTGACGAAGAGCACGCCCAAAGCGCCGTACTTCAACTTTTCCGGCATGGCCGGGGTGAACACGCGGCCAGCCAGCATCAAGGCCGCCAGCGTCATCGCGGCGGGCTCGGTGATGACCGAGCCCACCAGCGGGACGACGGCCAGGCAAATCCACACCTCGGCCACCGCGGTGCGCAACGGCGTGGCGCGGGCCAGCGCGCGCGCCACGTCGGTGACTGCCGCTTGTATGCCGGCCAGCACCGGGCGCGAAGCGGCCACCACCATGGTGGTGAAGACGAACAGCGGCTCGGTGTACTGGCGCGACTCGGCATAGGCGATGGCCCGGCCGCCGCCCACCATCAGCGCCATCACGGCGATCAGCACGAAAGCCCAGAAGCCAAAGACGACTTCGATCTCGCCCAGCAGATGGAACAACCCGCCGTGGCGCGGGCTGCGATGGGCCAGGCGTTCGAAAGCTTTCGCGGCGAAGGTGTGCAGCAATGCCAACCCGAAGATCACGGCTGCGACGAGGTCGAGATCGGACATCCGCCGAGTATGGCAACACCGCGCCGCCGCAAGGCCGACGCGCTGGCAGGCTACGGGCTGTCGACCTTCACCAGGTTGTCCGCCGAATTGCGATCGATGCGCTTGTTGTAGGGGTCCACGCCCACCCACAACGGCGCTTTTGCCACCGTCAGCGTCACCGTCTGCTTGCCGGTGCGCAGGCGTTGCCGGGTCATGGCCAGCACCGACTGCGCGGTGTAGCCCGCACGGCCGGGCTCGACGCTGAACACGCCGATGTCGAAAGGCTCGTCGAGCGGCGCTTCGGTCTCTTTGCCTTTGCCGTCGGCATGGAGCTTTTTCGCCTCCACGTCGAAGCTGACGTCGTACTGGCCGTCAGCGCGTTTGACGCTTTTCGCGTTCAGCGCTTTCACATCCAGCAGCGTTATTTTCAAAAACAAGTCATCGATCAGCGCGTTGTGCTCAGGGCCGGCTTCTTCACGCAACAGCTTCAGAAAATCCAGCGTGTTCGGGTAGGGCGCGGGCTTGAACGCGAACTGCTGCAACAGGCGCGCCATGGCCCGGTTCACCTTCGCTTCACCCACCACTTCCTTGAGCCAGTACAGGGCCAGCGAACCCTTCTGGTAATGGATGTATTGCTGGTTTTCCACGCGCGCCAGCGGCAGCTCTTCCAGCACTTCGCCGCCGCGGCCGCGCAGGTAGCGGTCGAGTTCGTACTTCAGGAAACGGCGCATCATGTCGCGGCCGTAGGTGCGCTCCATCACCAGCAAGGCCGAGTACTGCGCGAAGCTTTCCACCAGCATCGTGGCGCCTTGCTGGTTGCTGGGCACCAACTGGTGGCCCCACCACTGGTGCGCAATTTCGTGCGCGGTGACGTAGGTGACGATGTCGATCTTTTCTCCGTCTTCCAGTTTGCTAAGAAAGCCAATATTTTCCGAATATGGAATGGTGTTGGCGAAGCTCTGCGCGAAGTTGGCGTAGCTCGGGAATTCAAGGATCCGCGCCTGCTTGAATTGGTAAGGCGAGAACTGTTGATTGAACAGGACGAGGCTGGCCTTCATGCCGTCCAGCATGCGCTGCACGTTGTATTCATGGCCGGGTTGGTAGTAGACCGCCAGGTCCACCGGGCCAGCCGGCAACGCCACCTGGTCGCGCTTCACGGCATAGCGCGCCGACTGGATGCTAAAGAAGTGGTTGATGGGCGCATCGGGCCTGAAGTGCACGGTACGGCGGCCGTTGCTAACCGTGTCTGAAACGGTAGTGCCCGGCGCGATGGGCGTCTGGTCGGCGTCGGTGGTGACGGTGATGTCGGCATCCACCCAGTCGCTGCTGGCGCTGAACACGCTGCGGCTGCGGCCGCTTTCGTCCTCCAGCGTCGGGGGCCGCAAGTCCGCTGGCAGACCGTATTTGCGGCGCTTGGCGCGGTCCACCAGCAAGCCTTCGCGCGGCAGGCCCAACATCGGCTCCAGTTCACCGTTGTTGACGAAGCTGCCGTTGTCCACGATGCGTGTCAGCGGCGTGCCGTTGGGAAAGCCGCGTTCTTGCAGCGTGGTGGCGTAGTTGATTTCCAGCGACTGCCCGGCTTGCAGCGGCGTGGCCAATTGCACGACGCGGTAGTTGAATGCCGGGTATTGCTTCTTCAGCGTGCCGCCTGGCACATCCAATTTGTCGATGCTTAGCTTGTCGCCCCAGGCGAAATGCAATTCGTTGATCGGTACACCGCTGCGGTTTTCCACGCGCCAGGTGCCGGTGGTGACGGCCCTGGCTTGTTGCGGAAAGAGCTGCACATCCATCGTCACGGCCACGATGCGCGGCATCGGCAGTTTCTCGAAGGCCAGCAATTCGCGTTCGGCGTCGGCGAGCAACTTGTCGCTGTCGGGCCCGGTGCGGTAGGTGTTCAGCAGATTGGTGTTGTAGAAGATCCAGGCTCCGCTGCCGAGCCAGACGAAGAGGCCCGCCAGCCCCAGGCCGAGTG
Organism: Betaproteobacteria bacterium; assembly: GCA_043716645.1. Lineage (GTDB taxonomy): Bacteria > Pseudomonadota > Gammaproteobacteria > Burkholderiales > Burkholderiaceae_C > Rubrivivax. The sequence goes on from JAYSYH010000147.1 coordinate 10,312, forward strand.
CCGCGCCGCGCAGCTTGCCCGGCGCCGCCGCGAGTCGCGGGCGCAGCGCTGTGGTGGTGCCGCGCCGCCACAGCGCATAGGCCGCAACGCTCAACATGACCGCGAAGGCGCCCCAGTAGATTTGCATCCACATCTGGCCGACCCAGAAGCGCGCCATGCCGTTCATGTCCGACAAGGGCACAGGCGTGGTGCTGCCGTAGTTGTAGAGGTTGTGCTCGAAGCCGGCCGAGCCCAGTGCGATGCTGGCCACCACATAGACCAGCATCACGCCCCAGCCGATGAACTTCTGCGGCACCAGCACCTGCACGAACACCGACAGCACCGCCAGCAGCAGCGCGCCGATGACCGTGGGCAGCACGAACCACAGCGCGTAGGCGCCCAGCTCGGCATGCGTGTAGCCCTTCAGCAGCTGCACCAGCATGGCCGACAGCACGGCCACCACCGAGGCGGCCGTCAGCACCAGCGCAATGGCCACGATCTTGGGCAGCAGGTGTGTCCAGTCGGGCGCGGCGGTGGCATCCACGATTTCGTGCAGCCGGCGTTCACGGTCGCGCCAGACCAGTTCACCGCCGTAGTAGATGGCGATGACCATTGGCATGAAGGTGAAGCTGCCCTGCAGCGCCTGCACCATCAAACGCGTGACGGGATACGGGCCGCTGCCGTAGGACTCGGCGGCGAACCAGGTGCCGAAGCCGGCGTTGATCACACCGATGAAAAGCAGCACGAAGAAGGCCGGGCTGCGGAAGACGAAAGCCATGTCGAAGCGGGCCAGCGCGAACAGCTGCGCGCGGGCTGTGGCGTTGTCACGGCGCGGCATCGGCAAGGGGCCCGTTCGCGGCGCTGCGGCCGCGGTGGCTTCGTTGGGCTTGGCAGTGGCCGAACCCGCGCGCTGCTCGAAGCGAAAGGTCTTCCAGGCCACCGCGTAGAGCACAGCGGCCACGCCCAGCCAGATCAAGCGGTTGGTCAACACCAGGCCACTCAGCGGCGGCAGCAGCGTGTTGCGTTCGGCCGCCGTCCAGTACTTGGTCGTGATGCTGATCGCCGACAAACCGAAGGGGTCGGTCAACGCCGACAGCGTGTCGTGCTGGATGTCGCGCAGCGCCACGCGCGACACCGAAAACAGCACCAGCAGCGCCACCGCGCCGACATAGGACCACATCATCGAGCGCGTGACTGTCGCCAAAGCGAAGAAGGCCGCACCCATGATCAGCAGCGTGGGCAGACCGATGACGAACAGCGCATACAGGTAATGGCCGGGCACGAAAGGGCCGACCTTTTCGCTGTCCACCCAGGGCATGGCCGCGCCCACCGCGATGGCCAACGGCACCGCCGCCAGCACCAGCAGCGCCGCCGCGATGGAACCGGTGAAGCGCCCGCCGAGGTACGCGCCCTTGCGCAAACGTGTGCTGCGCAAGATGGGCGCAAAGCCGGTTTCGTCGTCGCGTATCACCGTGCCGGCGACCATGGCCACCAACACGAAGATGGCGAAGACGCTCAGGATGCCCAGCGTCTGCACGATGGCGAAAGGCGAATTCACGTTGACGTTGCCGCGGCTGCCGATCTGGATGGTGTCCACCGTGGTGGCGCCGAAGGCCAGCAAAAACAACAGCAGGCTGCCGACCCAGAAAACCGGGCTCTTGACCTGGTAGCGCCACTCGAATTTGGCGATGCTGGCAAACATGGTCAGGCCGCCTTCAGCGTGGTTGCGAGCTGTGCCGAACGATGGCTGTACAAGGTCGCGAAGTAGACGTCTTCCAGCCCCGCTTCAACCGCCGCAAAGCCCACCCCCGGCGACGCATCGGCCAGCACGCGGATCACCGTGCGCCCGGCGCGCAGCCGTGTCGCGATCACCGCCTGCTGTGCCTTGGCAGCTTCGAGTTCGTGCTTGGCGATGCTGGCCTGCCAGATGCGGCCCTGCAGTGCGCCAATCAACTCGCCCGGCGTGCCGGTCTGCACGATGCGCCCGCCGACCAATATCGCCATGCGCGGGCACAGGTCGGTCACGTCGTCGACGATGTGGGTGGACAGGATCACCGCCACGCTTTCGCCAATTTCGGACAGCAGGTTGTTGAAGCGGTTGCGCTCTTCAGGGTCCAGGCCGGCCGTGGGTTCGTCCACGATGATCAATTGCGGGTTGCCGATCAGCGCCTGCGCAATGCCGAAGCGCTGGCGCATGCCGCCGCTGAATCCGGCGATGGCCTTCTTGCGCACGTCCCACAAATTCACCTGGCGCAGCAGCGCGTCCACCGTGTCGCGCCGCTCGCCGTTGCCGACCACGCCTTTCAGCACGGCCAGGTGGTCCAGCATGTCGGCCGCCGACACCCGCGGGTAGACGCCGAAGTCTTGCGGCAGGTAGCCCAGCGTGGCGCGCAACGCTTCGGGCTGCTTGATCACGTCGATGGCGCCGAACTGGATCTGCCCGCTGCTGGGCACCTGCAGCGTGGCCAGGCAGCGCATCAGGCTGCTCTTGCCGGCGCCGTTGGGGCCCAGCAGGCCGAACATGCCGGCCGGGATGTCCAACGTGACGTTGTCCAGCGCGCGGGTGCCGTTGGCGTAGACGTGGGTGAGGTTGCGGATGCTGAGCATGTCGGGCCGATCGAGCAGTGCGGCACCGGGGCCGCGATGGCCGCGACTTTAGGAGCGCGTGTGGCGGGCGAGCCGGTGGCTTGCGATGGACTGTGGCGGGGGACGGACAGGCTGCGGGGTCGCCGTTTGAGCGGTGCCCTGCGTGATGACGCCTTCAGCCACGCTGGCAGTTCGCCCATGCCGGGCTCAGGCCTGCCAGGGTGATGCGACGCGTTGGTCGATGGTGCCGAAAACGTTCAGCCCGCGCTCGTCGTGCATCTCGATCTCGATGCGGTCGCCGAACTGCATGAAGGTGGTCTTCGGCTCGCCGTGTTCGATGGTTTCGATGGCGCGCTTTTCGGCCACGCAGGCATAGCCGTGGGTCCAGTCCTGGTTGCTGACGGTGCCGCTGCCGACGATGCTGCCGGCGCGCAGACGGCGCGTCTTCGCGACGTGGGCGATCAGCTGGCCAAAGTGGAAGGTCATCTCCGGCCCTGCGTCACACAGGCCCACGCGCTGGCCGTTCCAGCGGCTTTCCAGTGGCAGATGCAGGCGGCCACCCTTCCATGCGGCGCCCACTTCGTCCAGCGTCACCGCCACCGGGCTGAAGGCGGTGGCGGGCTTGGCTTGCACGAAGCCGAAGCCCTTGGCCAACTCGGCCGGGATCAGGTTGCGCAGGCTCCAGTCGTTGACCAGCATCAGCAGGCGGATGCTGTCCAGCGCGGCCTCGGGCCCGGCACCCAGCGGCACGTCGCCAGTGACGACGGCGACTTCGCTTTCGAAGTCGATGCCCCACTCGGCGCTGGCGAAGAGCGCGTCGTCGCAGGGGCCCAGGAAGTCGTCGCTGCCGCCCTGGTAGACGAGCGGGTCGGCGTAGAAGCTGTCGGGGACCACGGCGCCGCGGGCCTTGCGCACCAGCTCGACATGGTTCAGGTACGCCGAGCCGTCCAGCCACTGGTGGGCGCGCGGCAGTGGTGCCATGCAGTGGCGCGGGTCGAAGGCGAAAGCATGGCGGGCCTTGCCGCCGTTCAGCATGGCGCTCAGGTCTTCCAGCTGCGGGCTGATGAAGTTCCAGTCGTCCAGCACCTGCTGCAGCGTGGTGGCGATGCCGCTGGCGAAATGCGCGCTGGCCAGGTCGCGCGAGACGACGGCGAGCAGGCCGTCGCGCGAGCCGTCCTTCAGGGTGGCGAGTTTCATGGTGTGCTGGGAGAAACAAAGTGCGCCGGGGCGGCCGGCTGCGGGTGGTGCACGCGGCGTAGTGGCAATATTGTGGGGTGACGATGGCCCTGCCCCTTCATCCCCAGGCCCCTGCGCTGGCCTGTGAGCCCAGCCGCCCGCACGCCTGGGCACCGCAGCCGCCCGGCGACCTGCGAGCAGCACGCTGGCGGGCCGCATGGCTGCTCGTCGCAGGCGTGCTGCTGGGGCATGCGGCGGTGCTGACACGGTGGCCATCAGCCCCGGGTTCGGGCGCCCACGGCAACACCGGCCGGCCGCTGCAGGTGCGCCAGATCACGCTGCCGCAGACCGCGCTCGAAACGCCGCAGTCGGCGGTTACCCCGACCCGGCGCGCGCCGCTTGCAGCGCAACGCCCGCCACGGCCCGTCGACCCGGCGCCGGCCGACGCAGCTCCGCTGCCAGCCGCCCCGCCCGATCAGCCGCCCGATCAGCCGCCCGATCAGCAGCTGACGCGCGCTGCGGTGCGAAGCAGCGAAGCCCAACCCGAGCCCGAGCCGGGCGGCGTGGCGGTGCCGGTCTACGCCACGCACCTGCCGCCTTCAACGACGCTGCGCTACGCGCTGCGCCGCAGCGGTGTGCCCGGCCATGCGGAACTGCAGTGGGTCAACGACGGCGCGCAGTACCGGCTCAGCCTGCGCAATGAAGCGCCCGGCGCATTGAACCTGGGCAGCGCCAGCACCGGCACCATCGACGCCAACGGGCTGGCGCCCGAACGCCACACCGACAGCCGACGTGGCCGCGACGTGCGCGCGGTGAACTTCCAGCGCGACACCGCGCGCGTCACCTTCAGCGGCCCGAAAGGCGAAGTGCCGCTGGTGGCCGGCGCGCAGGACCGCTTGAGCTGGATGCTGCAGCTGGCCGGCATCTTGCAGGCCAACCCGGCGCTGCGCGCACCCGGCAGCGAGATCGCGGTCTTCGTGGTCGGCACGCGCGGCGACGCCGAGGTCTGGCTGTACACCGTTATTGGCACCGAGGCCATCGAACTGCCCGCCGGCGCCGTGCCGCACGCGTTGCACCTGCGGCGCGAGCCGCGCCGGCTGTACGACACCGCGGTCGACGTCTGGCTCGACCCCGGGCGCCAGCACTTGCCGGTGCGCGCACAACTGCGCGTGCGGCCGACTGGGCTTGAGACCGTGCTGCTGCTGGAAAGCGCGATCGTCCCGTAGCGGCATCGCGCCCCTGAACCCGGGGGGTTTAGCGGCAAGACTGGGCATGCTGCACGCTGGAAGGCGATCCGCAGGCCGCAAGCACCCAGGCAGTGGCTACGATCACCCCGTTCTCGCTGCCCGCCGCCATGACCGAATCGCCATTGTCCGAATACGCCGTTGTCTTGTTGGTCGTCACGGCAGGCGTGGCCTTGCTGACGGCCCATGTCGGCCTGGGCTGGCTGGCCCGCGCCCGGCGCCGGCCCGTGCTGGCCCAAAGCTGGCCGGCGCAACTGCTGTCGGCCACGACACTGGGCACCGGTGTTTGCGCCACCGCCATCCTGGGCCTGTCGGCCGAGGGTCTGCGCTTCCCGCTGGGCTACGGTTCGGTGGCCGCGCTGGTGCTGTGGCTGGGCTCGGTGATCGGCTGCCTGCTGCTGGTGGCGGCCCTGACCATCAGTTCGCGCGGCTGGACGGCGCTGTGGGGTGGCGGGGTGCTGGCGGGCTTGGGCACCGGCATGCAGATGGGCTGGATCTGGGCTGCCGGCCTGCGGCCTGGTGTGTTGTGGGACGTGCCGGTGGTCAGCGCGGCGACCGCCCTGATGGGCGTGGGCATGCTGGGCGCGTTGTGGATGGCGGTGAAAGAACGCCAGACCCGCAGTTACGAGCCGAAAAACATGATCCGGCTGGGCAGCACGCTGCTGTTGGGCTTGAGCCTGGTGGTCGGCCAGCAGCTGGTACTGGCCGGCGCTGACCTGGGCAGCCAGCAGGGTTCGGTCTACCGTAACCAGCTGCCCAACAGCTTGCTCAGCCTGGGCTGCGGTGCACTGGTGCCGCTGACGTTGGTGATCATGGCGCTGGACTTATCGTTGCGGCGCGACCAGAGCCAGCGCCGCCGTGCGGGCACCGGCTTCAACCCGCAAAAGCGCCGCAGACGTCGGGATGGGGGATACGGCCGGGACGGCCGAGAGGGCCAGGCCGGCCGGGACGGCCGTGGCAACCGGGTCGACGAGGCCACAAGCTGACGCGGCGCAAGCCGCCTTCCTACAATCGCTGCATGAACCAGCTCGCAAAAACCAACCCCCGGCGTTACACCCGCGGCGGTGCCTTGGCCGACATCCTCGAGCAGCGCATCGCCATCATCGACGGCGCGATGGGGACCATGATCCAGCGCTACAAACTGACCGAAGCCGACTTTCGCGGCCCGCGTTTTGCCGACCACACGAAAGATTTGAAGGGCAACAACGACCTGTTGGTGCTGACCCGACCCGACGTGATCCGGGAAATCCATAGCCAGTACCTGGCCGCAGGCGCCGACCTGATCGAAAGCAACACCTTTGGCGCCACCTCCATCGCCCAGGAAGACTACGGCCTGGCGCACATCGCCCGCGAGATGAACGTGGCTGCGGCCCGCATCGCGCGCGAGGCCTGCGACCGCTACACCACGCCCGACAAACCGCGCTTCGTGGCCGGCGCCCTGGGCCCCACGCCACGCACGGCCAGCATCAGCCCCGACGTCAACGACCCGGGCGCGCGCAACACCAGCTTCGACGAATTGCGCGCGGCCTACCGCGAACAGGCCGAAGGCTTGCTGGAAGGCGGTTGCGACCTGTTCCTGGTGGAAACCATTTTTGACACGCTGAACGCCAAGGCCGCCATCTTCGCGCTGGACGAGTTGATGGAAG
>JAYSYH010000148.1:0-1773 GCA_043716645.1 Betaproteobacteria bacterium
GGAGGCATGTTGTAGTGCATCATGAAACGGTCTTCGTAATCGCCGGCCAGCGCGTCGATGCGCTGCGCGTCACGATCAGTGCCCAGCGTGGCGATGACCAGGGCCTGGGTTTCACCGCGGGTGAACAGCGCCGAGCCGTGGGTGCGGGGCAGCACGCCGGTGCGGATCTCGATCGGCCGTACGGTGCGGGTGTCGCGGCCATCGATGCGCGGCTCGCCGGCCAGGATCTGGCCACGCACGATGCGGGCCTCGATCTCGAACAGCAGGCCTTCGACCTCGACCTTGTCGAAGGCGGTGCCGTCGGCCTTCAACGCGGCCAGCAGCTTGGACGTGACGTCGCGGCAGGCCTGTGTGCGGGCTTGTTTGCTGCGGATCTGGTAGGCGGCGCGCAGCGGGCCTTCGGCCAGCTCGGCAACGCGGGCGATAAACGGTTCGTCCTTGGCCGGGGCGGCCCAAGTCCACTCGGGCTTGCCGGCATCACGCACCAGTTCGTTGATCGCGGCGACGGCGATGTTGCCCTGCTCATGGCCAAACACCACGGCGCCCAGCAGGATCTCTTCGGACAGCTGGTCAGCGTCACTTTCGACCATCAACACGGCGGCTTCGGTGCCGGCGACGATCAGGTCCATCTGGCTGTTGAGCAGCTCGGTCTTGCCCGGGTTCAGCACGTACTGACCGTTGATGTAGCCGACGCGGGCGGCGCCCACCGGGCCGTTGAACGGGATGCCCGAGACCGACAGCGCGGCGCTCGATGCAATCAGCGCGGCGATGTCGGCCTGCACTTCGGGGTTCAGGCTCAACACGTGCACGACGATCTGCACTTCGTTGAAAAAGCCTTCGGGGAACAGCGGGCGCACCGGGCGGTCGATCAGGCGGCTGGTCAGGGTTTCCAGTTCGCTGGGGCGGCCTTCACGCTTGAAGAAGCTGCCGGGGATCTTGCCGGCGGCGTAGGTCTTCTCGATGTAGTCGACCGTGAGCGGAAAGAAGTCTTGCCCCGGCTTGGCGTTCTTCGCGGCCACCACGGTGGCCAGCACCACGGTGCCTTCGATGTCGACGACGACGGCGCCGCCCGACTGGCGGGCGATTTCGCCGGTTTCGAGCACCACTTGGTGGGGGCCCCACTGGAACTTCTTCGTGACCTTGTGGAACATGCTCATGAGGGTCTCCTGATAGCTTGTGTGTCTGGGAACATGGCGCAGCGGGTGGCGCCTTTCACCGGAGCTTTGAAGTCTGGAGCGGCCTGCCCATCGTCGCTTGGGGGTCGCGCTCCAAAATGCGACAAGCCTGCGCTGTTGCCAGACAGGCTCTTCTTCGTCGGTTTCGCCCGGGGCGCCGCGCTTACTTGCGCAGGCCGAGCTTCTGGATCAGCGCCGTGTAGCGCTCGGCGTCCTTGGCCCTGAGGTAGTCCAGCAGCTTGCGCCGCCGACTCACCATCTTGAGCAGGCCGCGGCGACCGTGGTGGTCCTTGGCGTGCGTCTTGAAATGGGGCGTGAGGTCGTTGATGCGCGCGGTGAGGATCGCCACCTGCACTTCGGGCGAACCCGTGTCGGTGGCGCTGCGCGCGTTGGACTTGACGATGTCGGGGATGCTGAGGTCAGCCACTGCCATGATGCGTTTCCTGTTGCGTGAAACCGCAAGCAGACGCAATGAGGGCGTGCCGCGGTTTCGGGTTTTCACTTGCGGCCACGGGTGAAACCGACCCATGCCGTGCTCTGCCTACTTGGCTTCGCGGGCCAAAGCGGGCCGCAAAGCCGGGCGATTATAGGGCGCACG
>JAYSYH010000149.1:0-1761 GCA_043716645.1 Betaproteobacteria bacterium
GTGGCATCTCAGGTTTTCATCCCGTTGACCGTGGGCGGCGGCGTGCGCACGGTGGAAGACGTGCGGCGATTGCTGAACGCGGGCGCCGACAAGGTCAGCTTCAACTCGGCGGCTGTGGCCCGGCCGCAGGTCATTCGCGATGCGTCGGACAAATACGGTGCGCAGTGCATCGTGGTGGCCATCGACGCCAAGAAGCGCGTTGGTGAAGACATCGCGCGCAAAGGGCCGGGCTGGGATGTCTACACGCACGGTGGCCGCCAGAACACCCACCTCGACGCGGTGGCCTGGGCGCTGCAGATGGCCGAACACGGCGCTGGCGAGATTTTGCTGACCAGCATGGACCGCGATGGCACCAAAATCGGCTTTGACCTGGCGCTGACCCGCGCGGTGAGCGATGCAGTGTCGGTGCCCGTCATCGCGTCTGGCGGCGTCGGTTCGCTCGAACATCTGTCTGAAGGCATCCGCGTCGGCGGAGCTGATGCCGTGCTGGCCGCCAGCATTTTTCACTACGGTGAATTTACCGTTGGGCAAGCCAAGGCGCTGATGGCGCGAGATGGCATACCGGTGCGCCTGTAATGAGCAAACCCCCACCCCAGGCCGACGGGCGCGACCCCAAGTCGACACGCAAGGTCATCAAGCCAGCTACTCAGCACCAAGGCGAGGTGCGGCTGATCGGAGGTTTGTGGAAGCGCAGCAAACTGCCGGTGGCCGACCGCCCCGGCCTGCGCCCCACGCCCGACCGCGTGCGAGAAACGCTGTTCAACTGGCTGGGGCAGAACCTGAACGGCTGGCGCGTGCTGGACGCGTTTGCCGGCAGTGGCGCCCTGGGTTTCGAGACCGCGTCGCGCGGTGCGGCTGAAGTTTTGCTGCTGGAGAACGACCCGGTCTTGGTGGACAGCTTGCGTGCATCGCGCCAGCGGTTGGACGCTACCGCCGTGCGCGTTGAGCGTGCCGATGCAATGACCTGGATGGCCCGAAGTGCGCCGGCGCGCTTCGAGCTGGTCTTGCTAGACCCACCTTTCGATGCGGAACTGGGCCAGTTGGCTGCAACAGCGGCCACGCGTTTGCTGGTGGAAGGCGGTTTTCTGTATGTCGAAGCCGGCGTGCCGATGGCCGAGACCTTGCCGGGTCTTGCGCTGCATCGCAGCCTGCGTGCCGGCGCGGTCCACGTCGGGCTCTATCTGCGCGGCGCCTGAGGCACCGAACTGCCGCAGCTACACTCCATGCCCAGCCCGCCCGCCCCGCCCGTCCTCTTCCCGAGGCCCGTGCCATGACCCTCAAAGCCCCGCTCACCGCTGTCTACCCGGGCACCTTCGACCCGATGACTCTGGGCCACGAAGACCTGATGCGCCGTGCCTCTAGCCTGTTCGACCGGCTGATCCTGGCCGTCGCCGCCGGCCACCACAAGCGCACGATGTTCACCATCGCCGAGCGTCTGGAAATGGCCCGTGAGATCGCCTCGCCTTACAAAAACATCGAAGTCACACCCTTTGCCGGCCTGCTCCGTGACTTTATGGTCGAACAAGGCGGCAAGGTGGTGATGCGCGGCCTGCGCGCGGTAAGCGATTTCGAGACCGAATTCCAGATGGCCGGCATGAATCGCCAGCTGATGCCTGAGGTCGAAACCGTCTTCATGACACCCAGTGACCAGTACCAGTTCGTCAGCGCCACCTTCGTGCGCGAGATAGCCACCCTGGGCGGTGATGTCTCCAAGTTCGTGGCACCCTCGGTCTTATCGCGCTTGAAAGAGCGCGTCAAGCA
>JAYSYH010000150.1:0-1760 GCA_043716645.1 Betaproteobacteria bacterium
AGCCGTGGTGCTGGAGGGCTCGGCGCGACAGTCGCAGATAGCCGACGCTGACGTCAGTCAGGCGGTGCGTTCCGAAGTGCAGTCGCTGCTGGAATTCGAGCCCGATCAGCAAGATGTCGAAAGATCGACCGGCGGCTTTTTGAGTGAACCTGCAGCCGCGACGGCCTTGGTGGACAGCGTGGCGCAGAGCGACGCAACGGCGCGCACGGGCGAGCGTTTGGGCGCCTGGCAGATCGTGCGCCGCCTGGGCTCGGGCGGCATGGGTGACGTGTTCGAGGCGTGCCGCGCCGACGGCAGCTTCGAGGGCCGCGCCGCCGTCAAACTCATCAAGCGCGGCATGGACACCCAAGCTGTGCTGCAGCGCTTCGCACAGGAACGCCAGGCGCTGGCGCGCCTGCACCATCCGAATATCGCCAGCCTGCTGGACGCCGGCCTCAGTGCCGACGGCTTGCCTTACTTCGTGATGGAACTCGTTGACGGCGTGCCCATCGACGAGGCCGCGCGCAGCCTGCCCATCGACCAGCGCATCGGTCTGTTCCTGCAACTGGCAGACGCCGTGGCCCACGCGCACCGCAACTTGCTGGTGCACCGCGACCTGAAGCCGGGCAACGTACTGGTGACGGCGCGTGGCCAGGTCAAGCTGCTGGACTTTGGCATTGCCAAAGCCCTGGACCCGCTGGACGAACCGGCGCAATCTGGTACCCCAGTCACCGACACCACCCTGGGCGCGGCGCGGCCCTACACCCCCAACTACGCCAGCCCCGAGCAAGTGCGCGGTGAACCCGTAGGCACCGCCACCGACGTCTACAGCCTGGGCGTGCTGCTCTACCAGCTGCTTACAGGCGTGCGCCCCACCGGCCGCGACGCCACCACGCCGGCACAGGCCGCGCGGGGCGTGCTCGACGAAACGCCAACCCGGCCCAGCAGCCTGCCTGGTCACATCACCAACGACCCCGACTGGCTGGCCACCCGCAAACGGCTGGCTGGCGATCTGGACAACGTGCTTTTGAAGGCGCTTGAAAAATCCGTCGCACGGCGCTACGACAGTGTCGATGCACTGGTGCGTGACGTGCGTGCCTACCTGGCCGGTCACCCGGTCAGCGCAAGACCTGCGACCTGGCGCTATGTCAGCGGCAAGTTCATCACGCGGCACCGCGTGCCAGTGACGGCGGCGGTGCTGGCCGCGATGTCGCTGGTGGCGGGCGCGGGCGTGGCGCTGTGGCAAGCGCACGAGGCGCGCCTGGGTCGCGACGAAGCCCGTCGGCGCCTGGCCGATGTGCGCAGCGTGACGCACGAACTGGTGTTCCGCTTCGGCGATGGCATTGCCTACCTGCCAGGCGGCATGAAGGTCAAGGAAGACCTGCTGAACGCCACGCTGGCTCAATTGCAGCGACTGGCCGATGGGCCCGGCGGCGACGCCGCCACCGTGGCAGACATATCGGCTCTGCATGCCCGCTTGGCCGAGTTGCAGGGCGCCGACACGGCGCCTTCGACGGAAAGGCCGAAGCAGGCGTTGGCGCATGCCGACCAAGCCATCGCGCTGGGGGCGCAAGCCTGGCCCGAGCGCAAGGCAGACCGCCAGTTTGCCAACTGGCTGGCCCGGGCTTACCAAATTCGCGCCAAGCGTCAGCGTGCCGCCGGTGACCTGGACGCAGCGCTGCAGACCTTGACCCAAGAACGCAGCTTGATCGCAGAAAGCCTGGCGCTGCAGACACGCGATGACGAACGCGCCTGGCTGCTGAGCAATCTGGCCGGCACGC
>JAYSYH010000016.1:0-23522 GCA_043716645.1 Betaproteobacteria bacterium
TTGATGGTGCATTCCACCTGCCGCGCACCGCCGATCATCACGCCAGCCAGCGAATTGGCTACCGCCATGCCCAGGTCGTTGTGGCAATGCACGCTCCACACCGCCTTGTCGCTGTTGGGCACACGTTCGCGCAGTTCGCGGATGAAGGCGCCATACAACTCGGGAATCGCATAGCCCACAGTGTCGGGGATGTTGACGGTGGTGGCACCTTCAGTGATCACGGTTTCCAGCACGCGGCACAGAAAGTCCATGTCGGAGCGGTAACCATCTTCGGGTGAGAACTCGACATCGCCGCACAGATTCCGCGCGAAGCGCACCGACTGTTTGGCCTGTTCCAGCACCTGGTCGGGCGTCATGCGCAGCTTCTTTTCCATGTGCAGCGCCGAGGTCGCGATAAAGGTGTGGATGCGCGCTTGCGCAGCGCCCTTCAATGCTTCGGCAGCACGTGCGATGTCCCGATCGTTGGAGCGTGCCAGCGAACAGACGGTGACGTCGCGGATGGCATCGGCGATGGCCTTAACCGCTTCGAAGTCTCCATTGCTGGATGCCGCGAACCCTGCCTCGATGACATCCACATGCAGGCGCTCCAACTGCCGCGCGATACGCAGCTTTTCTTCGCGCGTCATCGAGGCGCCGGGCGATTGTTCGCCGTCACGCAGGGTGGTGTCGAAGATGATGAGCTTGTCGGTCATGGTAGGTCGCCTTGTGCGTTGTGCGTGTTGCGTTGAAGGGAGGGAGGTAGACCACACGCAGCGCTAAAAGTCCAACGGCCCGCTGCTGTGCGCTGGCGGGCCGTTGATCGGAAAGTTCAAAAAAATGATCAGCGCGCCCGCAATGCTCCCAGCAGGCCTAGTGAATACACCGTGTTGAACAAACTCATATCGTCAATGTAGCACAGGGGTCCGGCACGGAACATCACATCACGGGTGCAGGCCTTTCTCGTCGGGGTCGTCGGTGGATATCGCGATCACGCTGGTCGGCTTACCTTTCAATTTGCGCCACGCGTAAACGCCGTATCCCGACAGCCCGTAAGAGCAGAAAACAGCGAACAGGGCGATGGGCGGATGCAGGCTGATCAACGCAATGCCCAACGCTATTGCCACGATCACCACGAAGGGCACGGTGCGCTTCCCGCCGACCACCTTGAAGCTGTAGAAAGGCGCGTTGGTCACCATCGACAGGCCGGCGTACAGCGTCACGCCAAATGCGGTCCACGACAGCCAGCCGATCTTGGACACACCACGAAAGCCGGCGTCGTCCATCACATAGATCAGACCCATCACCAGCGCAGCGGCTGCCGGACTGGGCAAGCCTTGGAAAAACCGCTTGTCGACCACGCCGATGTTGGTGTTGAAACGCGCTAGGCGCAATGCCGCCGCAGAGATGTAGACGAAGGCCGCAATCCAGCCAATCTTGCCCAGATCTTTCAACGCCCACTCCAGCACGATGAGGGCCGGCGCAGCGCCGAAATTCACCATGTCGCACAGACTGTCCATCTGCTCGCCAAAGGCGCTTTGCGAATTGGTCATGCGCGCCACGCGACCGTCCAGACTATCCAGGATCGCGGCGCAAAAAATGCCGACGGCAGCCACATCGAAACGGCCATTCATCGCCATGACGATGGCGTAGAAGCCAGAAAAAAGCGCCGCCAGCGTGATCGCGTTGGGCAGCACGTAGATGCCCTTGCGACGAGGCCGCGGCGCTTCGGTGGGCTCAGCCTCATCGGCCACGGCCGTCCTCGGGTCTTCATTCATCGTCGTGAGGATAGCTGTTGCATCTGCGCCATCGGCTGGCGTTCAGTTCCGCGACCGGTCGACCAGCTTGTTCGCCTTGATCCAAGGCATCATCGCGCGCAGCTTTTCGCCCACCACTTCGATCGAATGCTCGCCTGTGAGACGGCGGCGCGACATCAACGTCGGCGCACCGGCCTTGTTTTCGAGGATGAAGCTTTTCGCGTATTCACCGGTTTGAATGTCGGTCAAGATCTGCTTCATGGCTTTTTTCGTCTCGCTGGTCACGACACGCGGGCCCGACACGTATTCGCCGTACTCAGCGTTGTTGCTGATCGAGTAATTCATGTTCGCGATGCCGCCTTCGTAGATCAGGTCGACGATCAATTTCAGTTCATGCAGGCATTCGAAGTAGGCCATCTCGGGCGCGTAGCCGGCTTCCACCAGAGTTTCATAGCCGGCCTTGATCAACTCGACTGTGCCACCGCACAAAACCGCTTGTTCGCCGAACAGGTCGGTTTCGGTTTCTTCGCGGAAATTCGTTTCGATGATGCCGGCCTTACCGCCACCGTTGGCTGCAGCGTAGCTCAACGCCAAGTCACGCGCCTTTCCGCTTTTGTCTGCGTGCACCGCAATCAGATGAGGAACGCCGCCGCCCTGGCTGTAAGTGTTGCGCACCGTGTGGCCGGGGGCCTTGGGAGCGACCATCCACACATCCAGGTCGGTGCGCGGCACAACCTGCCCGTAATGCACGTTGAAGCCGTGCGCGAAGGCCAGCGATGCGCCCTGGCGGATGTTCGACTCGACATCGTTCTTGTAGACCTCGCCGATCTGCTCGTCGGGCAGCAGGATCATGACCACGTCGGCCTGCTTCACGGCTTCGGCAACTTCGGCGACCTGCAGGCCGGCCTTCTCGACCTTGTTCCAGCTGGCTCCGTTGCGGCGCAGCCCGACGGTGACCTTCACGCCACTGTCATTGAGGTTCTGCGCGTGCGCGTGGCCCTGCGAGCCATAACCGATGATGGTGACGTTCTTGCCCTTGATGAGGCTGAGATCGGCGTCCTTGTCGTAATAGACCTTCATGATTCTCTCCGTGAAAAAATAGGGGTTCATACGCGCAGAATGCGCTCGCCTCGCCCAATGCCACTGGCACCGGTGCGCGCGGTTTCCAGGATCGCGGTCCGATCGATGGCGACTAGAAAAGCATCAAGCTTGCTGCTGTCGCCAGTCAGTTCGATCGTGTAGGTTTTTTCGGTGACGTCGATGATGCGACCACGAAAAATGTCAACCAAACGCTTCATTTCGTCGCGCTCTTTACCCACTGCACGGACCTTGATAAGCATCAATTCACGTTCGCTGAAGCTGCCCTCGGTCAGGTCTACCACCTTCACCACCTCGATCAGGCGGTTCAAATGTTTGGTGATCTGCTCGATGACTTCATCGCTGCCAGTCGTGACGATGGTCATGCGCGACAACGAAGGGTCTTCAGTCGGCGCCACTGTCAGGCTCTCGATGTTGTAGCCCCGGGCCGCGAACAAGGCCACCACGCGCGCCAGCGCGCCAGCCTCATTTTCGAGCAGCACGGCAATGATATGTTTCATGTGTTCTCGTCTTGCGCGCTGTTCAAGCCAGGAGCGATAACTCCAGGGCCCTTGGCCACGCTGTCCGATGTTGGGGTGAGGAGGAAAGCGCCTTGAGTCTGTGGGCTGGCTCGGCCGGAACCGACTTACCGCGCGGTAGCGCAGGTAGCCATTGCGGCCTCACGGACTTACAAATCCTCGGAGCCCAGCAGCATCTCGGAGATGCCCTTGCCCGCTTTAACCATGGGCCAGACGTTCTCGGTCGGATCGGTACGGATATCAAGGAAAACGGTGCGGTCTTTCAAGCGGATGGCTTCCCTCAATGCACCTTCCACGTCGCCCGGCTTTTCGACCAGGATACCGACGTGACCGTAGGCTTCGGCCAGCTTCACGAAGTTGGGCAACGCGTCCATGTAACTGTGAGAGTAGCGGCCCTCGTAATCGAGTTCTTGCCACTGTCGCACCATGCCCAGGTAGCGGTTGTTCAGAGAAACGATCTTCACCGCCGTCTTGTATTGCAAGCAGGTGGACAACTCCTGGATGCACATCTGGATTGAGCCTTCACCCGTAACGCAGAAAACGTCCGCGTCGGGCCTGGCCAGCTTGATGCCCATTGCATAAGGCAAGCCCACTCCCATGGTGCCCAAGCCACCACTGTTGATCCAGCGTCGGGGCTGCTCGAAGCGGTAGTACTGAGCGGCCCACATCTGGTGCTGCCCGACGTCGGACGTGACGTAACTGTCGCTATCCTTGGTCAGTTGCCAGAGCTTTTCAATCACCGCCTGAGGCTTGATGACATCAGGGCTGCTTTTAAATGCCAGGCAATCGCGCTTGCGCCATTCGTCAATCTGGTTCCACCAAGCCGTCAGTGCCGCCACATCAGGGCGTGCCTGCGCTTCCTGAATCTGTGCGACCAACTCGATCAGCACTTCTCTGACGTCGCCCACGATCGGAATGTCGACCTTGACGCGCTTAGAAATCGACGACGGGTCGATATCGACGTGAATGATCTTGCGTTCGACCGAAGCGAAGTGCTTGGGATTACCGATCACGCGATCGTCGAATCGCGCGCCCACTGCCAGCAAGACGTCGCAGTTTTGCATGGTCATGTTGGCCTCGAAGGTGCCATGCATCCCGAGCATGCCCAGGAACCTGGGTTCACTGGCGGCAATCGCGCCCAAGCCCATCAACGTGCTGGTGCAGGGAAAACCGACCAGGGCAACCAGTTGCCGAAGCTCCTGCGAGGCATTGCCCAGAATCACGCCACCACCCGTGTAGATGTATGGACGCCTGGCCTGCAGCAACAACTGCACAGCCTTGCGGATCTGCCCGCCATGCCCCTTCTTCACCGGGTTGTACGACCGCATCGCCACCGATTCAGGATAGTGGAATGGCGCGGTCTTCAACGACACATCTTTGGGAATGTCGACAACAACAGGTCCCGGCCGGCCAGTTCGTGCGATGTGGAAGGCCTTCTTCATCGTCATGGCAAGATCGCGGACGTCCTTGACCAGGAAGTTGTGCTTAACGATGGGTCGCGTGATGCCAACGGTGTCGCACTCTTGGAAAGCATCCAGACCGATGGCAGCGGTCGGTACCTGACCGGTGACGATCACCATCGGTATCGAATCCATGTAGGCCGTGGCGATGCCGGTGACAGCGTTGGTTACTCCGGGGCCCGACGTCACTAGTGCCACACCGACGTCGCCCGTGGCACGGGCGTAGCCGTCGGCAGCGTGCACGGCAGCCTGCTCATGCCGGACCAGCACGTGCTGGATCGTTTGCTGCTTGTACAGCGCGTCGTAGATGTACAACACCGCGCCGCCCGGGTAGCCCCACAGGTAGCGCACACCTTCGGCTTGTAAGCATCGGACGAGTATTTCCGACCCATTCAGATCAGCGGCGGGGGGTGCGAGGGAATTGAACCCTGACTGTGCCAATGCGGCATGCTTTGCTTCTGCTGCAGAAATTTCCATGAACAACCTTTGCGAATTTCTCTAACGAAAATCCATCGGTGTACCTCTTGCACGCCCTCATGAGGCGGATTCGGTACCTGCGGTTGTCTTAGCGACAACTGAACGGCACCGGCCAGATCGGCCGGTTGGGGTCTGCGGACTGCGGGGACGTCGTGCAAAGCGCGAGATTATGCACGCCCGCCTGTGCGACGTGTCTGCTGGCCATGCGGGCCGAAAGCGCGGTGACATAATTCGGTTCGCTCGACCCGGGCGTATCGCGTCGCGACACGAGTTGGCCACAGACAAAGAACTCTCAGACTTTCTCAAGAGCGTCGAGAAACGTGCCTTCAAGCGCACGGTCTATGCTGTGCGAGGTGACGACGCGGCGCTGGACATCGTGCAAGACGCGATGATCCGCCTGGCCGAAAAGTACGCCGACCGCCCTGCTGCCGAACTGCCGCTGGTCTTCCAGCGTATCCTCTCTAACGCCACGATGGACTGGTTCCGCCGCGAAAAAGTGCGCGGCGCGGTGATGCAAAACCTGTCTGACTTCGATTCAGGCAGCGATGACGGTGAATTTGATCTGCTGGAAACGCTCCACGCCCTTGAAGACACCCTGGGCACCGAGAGCGCATCGGATGCTGTTTCGCGGGCACAAATCCTGCTTGTCATCGATGGCGAAGTCGGCGAGCTGCCCGCGCGTCAACGGGAAGCCTTCCTGCTTCGTTATTGGGAAGAGTTCGACGTGGCCGAGACGGCGGCGATGATGGGTTGTTCAGAGGGAAGTGTCAAAACGCACTGCTCCAGAGCTGTCCACGCGCTGGCCAAGGCCCTTCGCGCAAAGGGAATCACGCCATGAACATGCAAAGCCACCATCCCGACGTCCAGCTGATCGAGTCGCGCTTGGCTGCTCGACTTGTCGCAGGTCTGACTGCCACCTTCGACGATCTGCCCCACGGTGTGTCCGAACGCCTGCGCTTTGCGCGCCAGCAGGCACTCGAGAAGGCGCGAGTGGCGCGGCGTCTCGCGCCCTCCGGCGCGACGGTGGTGGGCATAGCGCCGAGTGGTGCCGCCGTGCTCATTAGCTGGGTGCCCTGGTGGCAACGCGCAGCCTCGGTGCTGCCGCTGGTCATGTTGATGGCGGGTTTGCTGGTCATCGACCATTGGGCGGTGCGCGAACAAGTCGTGGCAGCAGCCGATTTTGACGCGCAGCTGCTTTCAGACGATCTGCCTCCTGCGGCCTACAGCGACCCGGGTTTTGCCGAATTCATCCGTTTAGTCCCGCAACCGTGACGGTGAGCTGCCTGTTTCGCACGGCCGTGGCCCTTGTGGGGGCGCTGGTCATGGGGTCAGCGGCATTGGCAGCCTCAGACAAAGGCACGGCCTGGTCATCGCTGACGATGCAACAGCAACAAGCGCTGTCTCCGCTGCAGCGCGACTGGACAAGCCTCGATGCGAATCGTCGCCAGAAGTGGCTTGAGGTGGCCGGGCACTTCCCAGCCATGCCGTCTGACGAACGGCAGCGTGTGCAGGCCCGAATGGCTGAATGGGCGCGACTGACACCGGCCGAACGGTCGCAGGCCCGCCTGCAGTTCCAGGAAGTGCGGCAACTGCCTGCACAAGAGCGAAGTGCCAAGTGGCAGGCCTACCAGGCCTTGCCCGAGGCTGAAAAGAAGTCGCTGGCGCAGCGTGCCAAACCCCCAGCCCGCGTTGCTTCCGGCCCAGAAGTCGCCGGCAAGCCCCGCGACGGGGTAACAGCAGCGCGCGCCGTGCCCAGCACCGCTTCTGGCGCATCCGGCCGGGCCACCGCCCCTATCGTGGTCCAGGCTCGCCCTGGCGCTACGACGACCACCATGTCCACACGCGCCAACGCTCCCCTTCACCGCCTGCAGGGTGCGCCCAAGATCGCAGCCACGGCCGACTATGTTGATCCGGCAACGATGCTGCCGCGCCGCACGGTCGCCGTAACCCCGCCGCCCACCAGCAGTCCGGAAGCCGCCGCCTCCCCGTGAAGTCCGCAATGATTCTTGCCGCCCCAACCTTGCTGCGACGCTTAGCTTGTTTCGTATACGAAGGCGTGCTGCTTTTCGGCGTGGTCATGGCAGCCGGTTTTGCCTATTCAACACTGACGGAACAGCGCCACGCGCTGCACGGTACAGCTGGCCTGCAGGCCGTGGTTTTCGGCGTTTTGGGCGTCTACTTCGCCGGCTTTTGGTCACGCACCGGACAAACGCTAGCAATGCAAACCTGGCAAATCCGTCTGGTGGGTGCTTCAGGCGAACCGGTATCCCTGTCGCGCGCCTTTGGGCGCTACCTGCTGTCTTGGATATGGTTCCTGCCAGCTCTGTTGGGGCTCTACCTGGCAGGCTTGAAGGGCAGCGTTTCGGTATTTTTTGTGTTGACTGTCGGTGTGCTCGCCTACGCCGCCCTGGCTTGGCTGCGGCCTGATCGTCAATATTGGCACGACGCGATTTGCCGCACCCGTCTGGTGATGGCGTCGCCCCGCATTCGGACCTGAGCCATGTCGTCTCAAGCCAAACCTGTCAGCATTTGCGTTTACTGTGGTTCGCGCCACGGCAACCAACCGGCCTACACCGCCGCCGCCAGAGCCCTCGGAACCGCTATCGGCGCGCGCGGCTGGCAACTTGTCTATGGCGGCGGCAAGGTTGGTTTGATGGGCGAAGTGGCTGACGCCACGATGGCCGCTGGAGGGCGCGTGGTGGGCGTCATTCCTGAGTCGCTCAAGCAACGCGAAGTGGAACATCAGGGCTTGGACGAATTGCACGTGGTGCCAACCATGCACCTGCGCAAGCAGATGATGGCCGAGCGTGCCGATGCCTTCGTTGCGCTGCCTGGCGGCATCGGTACGCTGGAGGAGCTATACGAGGTGTGGACTTGGCGGCAGTTGGGTTACCACCGCAAGCCTATCGGGCTGTTGAACACCGCTGGTTACTACAACGACCTGCTGAACTTCATGCGCCACTCGGTGGCCGAAGGCTTCTTGTCAGCCGACCAAATGACTGCGGTTCAGGTGGACACAGACCCCCAGGTTCTGCTGCTCAATTTGGTGAGTCCGGCTGAGGTTCAAGCACCTGGCCCGGCAACCGACCTCTCGCGGATTTGACCCCACGGCGATTCAGACTGCAGCTTCGTCGGTCTCGCCGGTGCGTATGCGCACCACCTGCTCCACCGAAGTAACAAAAATTTTACCGTCGCCGATCTTGCCCGTCTTCGCCGCCTTGACGATGGCCTCGATACAACGTTCGACGTCCTCATCCTTGACCACCACCTCAACCTTTACCTTGGGCAGGAAGTCGACCACGTATTCGGCGCCGCGGTAAAGCTCGGTGTGGCCCTTCTGACGGCCGAAACCCTTGACCTCGGTGACCGTCAGGCCCGACACCCCGACATCACCGAGCGCTTCGCGCACTTCTTCCAACTTGAACGGCTTGATGATGGCGATGATCTGCTTCATGTCGGACTCCGGAAGATGTGGGCAAATGCCCGTAATTTAAGCACGGAACCCCGAAGTGATGGGGTAGCGCCAGTCGCGGCCGAAGGCGCGGTGGGTGATGCGGATGCCCACCGGTGACTGGCGCCGCTTGTACTCGTTGAGCTTGATCAGCCGAGTCACGCGCTCGACATCGGCGCGGTCAAATCCGGCAGCCACGATGTCCTCGATGCTTTGGTCGTCTTCCATGTAGCGCGCCAGGATTGCATCGAGCAGCTCGTAAGGCGGCAGGCTGTCCTGATCGGTCTGGTCGGGGCGCAACTCGGCCGATGGCGGACGCGTGATGATGCGTTCGGGAATCACAGCACCCACATAACCATCGGCGCGCACCGTCGGCTGCTGGTTGCGCCATTCAGCCAGGCGGTAAACCAGGGTCTTGGCGACGTCCTTGATCACCGCGAAGCCACCGGCCATGTCGCCGTACAGCGTGCAGTAGCCGGTGGCCATCTCGCTCTTGTTGCCGGTGGTCAACACGATGGAGCCGAATTTGTTCGACATCGCCATCAGCAGCGTGCCTCGGATGCGCGCTTGCAGGTTTTCTTCGGTGGTGTCCTCTGCGCGGCCGATGAAATGCGAAGCCAGACTGGCGCGGAAAGCGTCGAACATCGGCGCGATGGCGATCTCGTCGTAGCGCACACCGAGCCGTGCAGCCATGTCGCGCGCGTCGAGCCAAGAAATATCCGCCGTGTACGGCGACGGCATCATCACCGCACGCACCCGGTCGGCGCCCAGCGCATCGACGGCCACGGCCAGCACCAATGCCGAATCGATGCCACCCGATAAGCCGATCAACGCGCCCGGGAAGCCGTTCTTGCCCAGGTAATCGCGCACGCCAGTGACCAGCGCCGACCAGGCCTGCGCTTCGATGCACGGCACTGCGGCCACAGTGCCGCGTGCGCTGCCATCGGCTGCAACGTCCAGCATCAGCAATGCCGACTTGAAGGTCGGCGCGCGGGCCGTCACCACACCCTGCGCATCTAGCGCAAAAGATGCGCCATCGAACACCACCTCATCCTGCCCGCCAACCAGGTGGGCGTAGAGCAGAGGCCGCCCGACGGCCCTTGCCCGATCGGCCATCCGGGCCTCGCGCTCGGCTGCTTTGTCCAAGTGAAAAGGTGAGGCGTTCAAGACGCACAACAGCTGTGCGCCGGCGGCGCAGGCAGCCTGCGCAGGCTCATCGAACCAGGCGTCTTCACAGATCAGAAGGCCGACCCGCAAACCGCTGATTTCAACCACCATCGGCGACAGGCCTGCGTCACGGCCGGAAGCAAAATAGCGCCGCTCGTCGAACACTTGGTAATTCGGCAGTTCGCGCTTGCAATAGGTGCCCAGCACTTTGCCACCCGCTAAAACCGAGGCCGCATTGAAGCGTTGCTGCACGGCCACCGACTTCGACCTAACATCACCCCGCAAGCCGAACTGATGCGGATGGCCGACGATCAAATGCAAGCCAGCACAGTCGGCAAGACTGGCGGCCAAGGCATGAAGCGTATCGGCGCAGGCGTCCATGAAGGCCGGGCGCAGGAGCAGGTCCTCGGGCGGATAACCGGTCAGCGCCAATTCCGGCGCCAGCACCAGCGTGGCACCTTGCGCGTGAGCCGCGCGGGCCGCTTCAGTCAGCAAACGGGCATTGCCGACAAGGTCGCCCACCTTGGCATTGATCTGTGCAAGTGCGGCCTTCACGCTGCTGTTTCCACGTTTGCTGACCCTGTGTTTTACAGATCCAAATGATCGAAAAAGATTATGTCATTCGAGTGCATTCCGAGCCATCAACGCTGGATGCAGTCGCTTGGAATGCGCTGCTGGCTGCACAGGTGGCGCCAACGCCTTTCCTGCGCCATGAGTACCTGGCAGCGCTGCACGACTCAGGCAGCGCGACACCCGAAACCGGCTGGGCGCCGCAGTTTCTGACCATCGAACTGGATGGCCATCTGCAGGCTGCAACCGCGCTGTACGTGAAGAGCCACTCTTACGGTGAATACGTTTTCGACTGGGCCTGGGCCGACGCCTACCGCCGCCATGGCCTGCACTACTACCCCAAACTGTTGGGTGCGGTGCCTTTCACGCCGGTGCCCGGCACCCGGCTGTTGGCACGCGATGCACAGGCACGACATGCGCTGGCAGACGCCATCGGCGCTCTGGCACGACAAGGCAAGCTGTCATCGGCACACGTGCTTTTCCTCGACGACCAAGACCAGACCGCCTTCGAAAAGGCAGGATGGATGGTGCGGCATGGCATCCAGTTTCACTGGACCCAGGATGCGCAAAAGCCGATGGCCGATTTCACCGATCTGCTGCATCGACTTCAGCGCGACAAACGCAAGAAAATTCAGCAAGAACGCCGCAAGGTGGCTGAGCAAGGTGTGACGTTCTCGGTCCACGAAGGCAACGCCATCACGCCGCAGCAGTGGGATTTTTTCTACCACTGCTACACCCTCACCTATCAGGCGCACCACAGCACGCCCTACCTCACGCGCGACTTCTTCAAGCGCATGGCGCAGCAAATGCCGCAGCACTGGGTGATGTTCGTGGCTCAGCGCATGGGCGAGCCCATTGCCGTTTCATTGGTCGCCATCGATGTCCAGCACAAGGCCGCGTGGGGCCGTTATTGGGGCTGTGTCGAGCCCGTCTCGTGCCTGCATTTCGAAGCCTGCTACTACCAGCCGTTGGCTTGGTGCATGGCCAACGGGTACACCCGTTTTGAAGGCGGCGCGCAGGGCGAACACAAGATGGCCCGTGGCCTGCTACCCACGCCCACCGCCTCGGCGCATTGGCTACGCGACGAACGCTTTGCACAAGCGGTGGCTGATTTCCTCGCCAACGAGGGAACCGGCATCGCCGGCTACGCGGATGAGTTGCGCGACCGAAATCCTTTCAAGGCAGCGGCCGCGGCGCAAAGCCAGCCGCCCGAAGAGCTTTGACGCTCAGGCTCGGTTTCGCAGGAAGTTGGCCATGCCGGTGTTGATCTCGGCGATGGCGCTGTCGCGGCCTTCCCAGCCCAGGACCTTCACCCACTTGCCCTCTTCCAGGTCTTTGTAGTGCTCGAAGAAATGCTGGATGGTCTTCAGCCGCAGCGGGTTCAGATCTTCAGGCTTTTGCCACTGCGAGTAGATCGACAGAATCTTGTCGATGGGCACGGCCAGCAGTTTGTTGTCACCACCGGCCTCGTCGTCCATCTTCAGCATGCCGAGCGGGCGGCAGGTGACCACCACGCCCGGAATCAATGGGACCGGCGTGATGACCAACACGTCGACGGGATCGCCATCATCGGCAAGTGTATTGGGGATGTAACCGTAATTGCACGGGTAGTGCATGGCTGTGCTCATGAACCGGTCAACAAAGAGCGCGCCGGTGTCGTGGTCGACTTCGTACTTGATGGGATCGGCGTTCATCGGTATCTCGATGATGACGTTGAACTCGTCCGGCGCCCTGGCGCCGGGGGTCACGTTGTGCAGGCTCATGGGTCTCTCTTCGCGGTGTGGATGCAGGCAATCCGCGGATTCTAAAGACCCAACTTGCCGTGCCCTGACGCCTGACGGCGACCGATGGCAAACCCCAGACGAAGGCTCTCCACATCGGCCGTAACATCGTTTTGCTGTATCCGTTTTGCAAGGCCCGGTCACCTGGCAGGGCCTTCTGCAAGCACCCATCAAAAGATCGGATTGAGGAAGGAGCCTTCTCTATGACAACCTCCATGGCGCTAAACATCGCCCTGGCTTGCGGCCTGGCTGCAGTGATCTACGGCTTCGTGCAACGAAGCTGGATCCTGTCGCAGGACGCAGGCAATGCTCGCATGCAGGAAATCGCCAGCGCGATCCAGCAAGGCGCGGCGGCTTATCTGGCGCGCCAGTACCGCACCATTGCCATCGTCGGCGCTGTGCTAGCGGTGCTGATCTTCGTCTTCCTGGACAAGCTCACGGCCGGCGGCTTCGTGCTTGGCGCGGTGCTGTCGGGCGCCTGCGGTTTCATCGGCATGAACGTGTCGGTGAAGGCCAATGTGCGCACCGCGCAAGCGGCCACCAAAGGCATAGGACCGGCGCTGGATGTCGCCTTCAAGGGCGGTGCCATCACTGGCATGCTGGTGGTTGGTCTGGGCCTGCTGGGCGTGGGCCTATTCTTCCTGCTGCTGACGGGCGGCACCGACGTCAAGTCCGAAACGCTGAAGCCGCTGCTCGGCTTTGCTTTCGGCTCGTCTCTGATTTCCATCTTCGCGCGGCTGGGCGGCGGCATCTTCACCAAGGGCGCTGACGTGGGTGCCGACCTGGTGGGCAAGGTTGAAGCCGGCATTCCGGAAGACGACCCGCGCAACCCGGCGGTGATAGCCGACAACGTCGGCGACAACGTCGGCGACTGTGCCGGCATGGCCGCCGACCTGTTCGAGACCTACGCGGTGACGCTGATCGCCACGATGGCACTGGGCGCGCTGATGGTCAGCGGCGCGACCATCAACGCTGTGGTCTACCCACTGTTGCTGGGTGGCGTGTCCATCATCGCGTCCATCATCGGCTGTTATTTCGTCAAGGCCTCGCCGGGCATGAAGAACGTGATGCCGGCGCTGTACAAGGGCTTGGCGGTGGCAGGGGTGTTGTCTCTGATCGCCTTCTACTTCGTGACCACGATGATGTTCCCCGAACCCTTGACGCTGGCCGCTGGCGGCACGGTGTCGGCGATGGCGCTGTTCGGCACCTGCGCCGTCGGCCTGGTGCTGACGGCCGCCATGGTCTGGGTCACCGAGTACTACACCGGCACGCAGTACCCGCCGGTGCAGCACATCGCGCAATCGTCCACAACCGGCCACGGCACCAACATCATCGCGGGCCTCGGCGTGTCGATGCGGTCGACCGCGTGGCCGGTGCTCTTCGTCTGCGCGGCCATCCTCTGCGCCCATACGCTGGCCGGCTTGTACGGCATTGCCATTGCTGCCACCGCCATGCTCAGCATGGCCGGCATCGTGGTCGCCCTCGATGCCTACGGCCCCATCACCGACAACGCCGGCGGCATTGCCGAGATGAGCGAACTGCCGAAGTCGGTGCGCGACGTGACCGACCCCCTTGACGCTGTGGGCAACACCACCAAGGCCGTCACCAAAGGCTACGCCATCGGTTCGGCAGGTCTGGCCGCGCTGGTGCTGTTTGCCGACTACACGCACTCGCTGGAGGGCCGCGGCATGAGCGTCGCCTTCGACCTCAGCGACCCGAAGGTCATCGTTGGTCTCTTCATCGGCGGCTTGATTCCCTACCTGTTCGGCGCTATGGCGATGGAAGCGGTAGGCCGCGCCGCCGGCTCTGTGGTGGTGGAAGTGCGCCGCCAGTTCCAGGACGGATTGATCATGGCCGGCAAGCGCAAGCCCGACTACAGCGCGGCTGTCGACATGCTGACCACGGCGGCCATCAAAGAGATGGTGATTCCGTCGTTGTTGCCGGTGGTCGTGCCGATCGTCGTAGGCTTGACTCTGGGGGCGGCGGCACTCGGCGGCCTGCTGATGGGCACCATCGTGACTGGCCTCTTCGTGGCCATTTCGATGTGTACCGGCGGTGGCGCCTGGGACAACGCCAAAAAGTACATCGAAGACGGGCACTTCGGGGGCAAGGGCAGCGAAGCCCACAAGGCCGCCGTCACTGGCGACACGGTGGGCGACCCCTACAAGGACACTGCTGGCCCGGCCGTCAACCCGTTGATCAAGATCATCAACATCGTGGCGCTGTTGATCGTGCCCTTGCTGCCGATGAGCGCCAAGACGTCTGCTGCCGTGGTGCCGACTGCCGCCGGCATGACGATTCCCACTGGCGCAATCGTGACGCCGGAAGTCAAGCCCACGGTGATGGCACCGACAGCAGCCCCGGCGATGGCCGCATCGGCCGACGTGGCGGCGTCCACCCCGGCCAAGCCCTGAATCAAGCAGCCCGGCCCGGGCTGCTTCACCCGACAAAGGCCGGCAGCGATGTTGGCCTTTGTCATAGATTACAGCGGCAAGTGGCGACCACGACCACCGCCTGGCCTCACCCCAATCGCGGTCAGCTCACACTCGACTGTCAGGCCCATTGGTCCAAACAGTCGGTCCGGACACACAAAGAAAAACAGCCTAGGGGCCTTGGCCTCTAGGCTGATTGTTCGCCGTGCTTTTCTATGGTCGGGACGGCGGGATTCGAACTCGCTACCCCTTGCACCCCATTCAATACAAATATGGTCCTGCGCTGTCCGTCTGCAGCCCAGAAGTCATTCACTTTCCATACAAATCAACACCTTAGACTTTTTCAGCGTCCTAGACGCTCCAACAAAATCCACTTGAATCCTGAACCGAATTGCCAGAAAATTGCCAGAAGGCCGGCAAGCTGGCAACTCAGGGGCAATCATGGGCATCGAAGCAGGCACGCGCCACGACATCGGCATCACCCACCGTGAGGTGCTGGTGTGGTCCCGCAAGGCCCAGCCCGGCGAAGAACTGCGGGCGGGCAAGGGCCTGTATCTGCGCAGCATCGACAGCGGCGCTTTCTGGGTCTTCCGCTTCAAGAGCCCCGTGTCTGGCAAGCAGGTTCGCACGCAACTGTGGGCCGACGACGCACAGGGCGTGATCGGGTTCCCGGACGCGTCGCTGGAAGAAGCCAAGCGGCGCGCGGGCCAACTGCGGGCGCTGGTGGCCGACGGCATCGACCCGGTGCTGCGGGCAGAACAGAAACGCCAGGATGAGCTGCAAGCCGCTGAAGTCGAACGGCAGCGTGTCGCCCACGAACAGCGCCAGCTTGAAGCCGCCGCCGCTACGGCCGAAGCGGAAAGCCTGCGGCGCAAGACCGTGCGGCAGGTGTTCGACCAGTGGCGGGCCACCGAATTGCAGCCGCTGGTGCGGGCCGACGGCAAGCGCATCGGGCGCAAGGATGGCGGGCAGTATGTGCTGGAACAGTTCACCCGCCACGTCTTCCCGGCCATCGGCGAACGGGTGTTGGAAGACATCCGCAAGGCCGACTTGCTGGCGCTGCTGGACGCGCAGATTGCCGGCGGCAAGGCCCGCACCGCGAATGTGCTGCTGGCCGACCTGAAGCAGATGCTGGACTTCGCGCTGGAGCGGGAACTGATCGCCATCAACCCGCTGGCCGCCACCAAAAAGTCCAAGGTGGGCGGCAAGGACGTGGAACGCGAGCGGGTGCTGGCCGAAGACGAGATCAAGCAACTGATGGGCGCCCTGCCCCAGGCGAACCTCGGCCCGCGCAGCGTCTGCGCAATCTGGCTGACCCTGGCCACCGGGGTGCGCGTGGGCGAACTCATGGGTGCGATGTGGGCCGATGCCCTGCCCGCCGACGCCCAGGCGCGCAAAGTCAGCCTGGACACGATGCTGGCCCTGGCCGACACCGACGACGTGAAGCTGGGCCTGGTCGATCTGGACGCCTGCACCTGGTACTTGCCGACCACCAAGAACCAACGCGACCACACGGTTCACCTGTCGGCCTTCGCCGTCGATCAGTTCAAGAAACTGCGTGAGGTTCGCGAAGTGCTGACCGACTCGGTCAGACCCGGCCAAGACGGCAAACTGTCACCCTGGGTGTTTCCGGCCACCGACGCAGCCCGGCCGGTTTGCATCAAGAGCTTCGGCAAGCAACTGGCCGACCGCCAGCGCCCGCCCGAAATGCGATTGGCGAACCGCAGCAAAGCCACCACCGCCTTGATGCTGGCCGGTGGCAAGTGGACGGCGCACGATTTGCGGCGCACGACCGGCACGCTGATGGCCCGGCTGGGTTTCAGCACCGACACTATCAACGAGTGCTTGAACCACATCAGCGCCGACCGCATGGCCCGCGTGTACATCCGCGACCGGCGGCTGACCGATCAGGCCCGCGCCTTCGACGCGCTGGGCATCAAGCTGGAAGAACTGACCAGCGGAGCAGCGCCGGCTTCCAACGTTCGGGTGCTGCGCGCGGGCTGACGCACCGTCTCTCACGCAGCGCAAGTCTCCATGGCATCCAGCACTTTCATCAAGTCCGGCGGCTGGCGAACCATGCGGTAGCTCCACCGCCCGAACCTGCCGTCGTTGTTGACCGCCTGGCACCAGCGCTGCGCCGCAGCACCCTTGATTTCAGCATCGCCGATCTGCCCTTTGATTTCAACGATGAGGCGGTCGCCGTCCACCAGCTCGACGATGAAATCCGGCAAGTAGTGCCGCCGCGTGCCGTCCTTGCGGTAGGGCACGACGAAGCCTAGGTGATCGTTCTTCACCCAGCGCGCCACGCCGGGGTGCGCGTCCAGCGCGGTGGCCGCGGCCTGTTCCCAGGTCCTGGTGTCGGCCACCATGGCGTTCAGGTGGCACTTCTGCACTGGCCAGGGCTGCCGCCCCGTGTAGAACTCGACGTGCTTGCTGGACCGCATACCCGCCGGGCCGGGCGTGATGATGGGCCGCTCCAGCGTCTTGCCGGTTTCGTCCACTGCCTGCAGCGCATCGAACAGGATGCCCACCGCCTGCTGGAAGTACGGGTTCAGCGCCACGTCTTGCGCCGTGCGGTTGCCGCGGCAGTCCAGCTTGGTCTGAAGGTACTGCTGGGCATAGGCCAGCATCTGCGGGAACAGCCGGTGCATCGGGATCGCGTCGCCCCGTTCCTGCTTCCACTGCTGCACCAGCACCTTCGCGATGGTGAAGGCCACCTGCTGCACGCGCACCCGCGCGCGCCACTGGTCCAAGTTCACAACCGCAGCAGCGCCCGGCCCGTAGGCCGCCAGCGCGCCGTCCGTGGTGGCCAGGCCCTTCACCAGCGTGATGTCGGGCACCGACATCGGGTCCAGCACCAGCGTGGGCACCTTCTTCCAGTCGATGGCCAGGCGCGTGATGCCGGGGTCGGTGTAGCCCTCGACTACCGGGAAGGTGATTTCGTACTGCGACTTGGCCGGCACCGCATAAATCTGGTTGGCCGGCGGCGTGGGCGGCTGCTGGGCACCGCCTTCCACCTTGAACGGAATCAGCTCGAACGGCACGCCGAAGACCTTGGCCGTTTCCTCGCGGAAGAAGCCCGTCGCCTCATCAACCGCATACGAGGTGCGGCGCAGCGCCCGGCCCACCACCTGCTCGCACAGCAACTGCGAACCGAACGGCCGCAAGCCCACCACATGCGTCACCGTGGTTGCGTCCCAGCCCTCGGACAGCATGGCTACGCTGATGATGCAGCGCACGTCACGCCCAGGCGGCACGCTGGCGTCCAGCGTCAGCAACGTGCCGTCTTCGTCGTCCAGGGCCTTGTGGTTGTGCTTGTCCACCAGTGCCGTGTATTCCTCGGGCACCTTGTTGCCGGGCCATGCCGTCTTGCCCACGGTTTCCAGCAGGAAGCGCAGGCGCCGGGCCTCGTCGTTCTTGCCGCCGCCTTCGGCGATGTCTTCGGCCACCTTGCTGTCCACCCGCACTGTCCACTCCCGGCCCGGTGCGTTGCGGAACTGTTCGGGCGACGCGCCGTAGGTGCTGTTGCCATTGGCCAGCCAGTCGTACAACTCCTTGGCCAGGGCCGTGTCGCGGCACACGATGATGAAAACCGGCGGCACGTCGCTCTTGCGGCGCCCGGCGCTGAACTGTGCCGACCACTCGGCCGCGGTCTGTCGCCACTCGTCGGCAAGCTGGGTGATGGGCTGGGTGGCGTAGCGCATCAACACATCGGGCGTCAGCTTGCCGGTGACGCCGGCCTTCTCCGACAGTTCCTGCACCCAGCGCCACACGTTGAAGTAGGCCGGCGTTTCCGTGCCGCCGATGTCTTGCGTGGGCAACTGCGGAATCTTCACGAGCCCGGCTTCGATGGCCTCCAGCAGGCTGAAGTCCGACACCACCCACGGGAAGGGCTTGCCCACCTCGTTGCCGCTGCCCTGGATGAAGAAGGGTGTGGCCGACAGGTCTACGCAGAAGCGGATGCCGTTGCCCTTGCCACCCAGGGCCTTGTTGATGCGGTCCAGGCCTTCCACCCACACGGTGGCCTCGCGCGCATCCAGGTCGGCCGTTTCTTCGTCGATGGCATAGGTGTCGTCGGCGTCCAGCTTGCCGCGGCGGTAGGCGTGATGCGCCTCATCGTTCATCACCAGGATGGCCGACCCACGGCCCTTGCGGTTGCCCAGCACACGGCGCAAAAAGGCGGCGTCGCTCTCGAAGTAGCGGGTTTCCTTGACCTCGAAGCCGGTCAGCACGCCCTTGGTGTCGCGCAGTTCGCGCAGGATGTCGAAGGCGCCCGTGGTGGCGCGGTGCCGGATGTCGGCCTCGCTCAAGTCATCACGTCCGCCCAGCTTCACGGTGCGCTGCTTTTCCACCGGCACGCCCCGCTTCACCACGCGGGCCGACGTGCCGTTCACGTCGCCCAGTTCGCGCCGCTCCAGGTTGTGCCAGTTGGTGATGAACACCTCGCCGCGGCGCAGGTCAGGCATGCGGTGCAGCGGCACAAGCTGGCGCGTGCGGTACAGGCTCAACTCGTCCAGGTTCGGGTCCAACTCTCGCAGTCGGTCGCGGATGGTGACGTTCGGGCACACGATCAACACCGTGTCCGAGTACGCCGCCGCCTGCTGCTGCGCCACCTTGTTCAGGATGGACCACGCGCACAGCATGCCCATCACCGTGGTCTTGCCGCTGCCGGTGGCCATCTTCAGCGCATAGCGCACGAAGGCCTTGTAGCCGTCAGCCTTGGCGTCTTCGCCTGGCTCATTGGTCGGCACCACCACGCCCTGCTTCAGGTCGTCGGGGCCTTCCACCAGAAACAACACCGCCTCTACCGCTTCAAGCTGGGCGAAGAACAGCCGCTGCGCGCGGTCGGGCGACCGCCACAGATCCAGCAGTTCGCGTGTCACCTTGGTGGCGCCGCTGTAGTCGCGGGCTCGCCAGTCCTTCACCCGCAACCGAATCAGGTTGGCCAGGTCCAGCAGGTATTCCTGGCCCTTGGACGCATCGTCGAACAGCGGCGTCTGGCCCTTGGCCTTGCGCCCGCGTGCGGCCCGTTCGGGCACACGGAAGAAGTACGAAGCTAAACGCCGGCCCGGGCGCTTCTCGGGCGGCTTGGCCACTTCGATGTGCCAGTGGTGCAGCGGCTCGTCGTAGGGCGAATTGATGATCGGCGCCTCGACGGCGTTGATCTGGCTCATTTCCGCACCTCTACCAGCCAGGAAGCGCCAAAGTACTCAACAGCCAATTGGCGAACGGCCGCTATACCCTCCTTCAGCGTCCGAATGGGCCTGCGAGTGGGAAGCGCTTCGGGCATTGGCCTCTGATCGGCGCCCAAGGCGCGGCGCCTGCCGCGCTGTCGGCTAGGCCACCATTCCAGCAAGTCCGCCATCAGCGACTCATAGGTTTCGGTCACAGATTGAACGTCGAACACATCAAGTGGTTTCGCGCGTTCTCGCCCTTGCGAGGGTGCCACGGCCCTTGCCCTATTCGGCTCGTCTGAGAAGCGCCACACCTGCGTGCTGTCACTGCTGTAGACAATGCTATGCGAGCCCGTGTCGCCCGCAGCTATCGGTCCGGCGCCCGCTACGTCGATCCATATTGAATCGTTCACCACTGCTTGAGCGAAGAACTTGTCGTCCATGTCCTTGCGCGTCGTGAAGACTGGCGCGCAGTAATAGAAGGCCTCCCGCTTCGTCGTTGCCGCGTGGTGGATCAAGTTGTACTGGTCGTTGTCCAAAGTGAACGCGAAGTACGGCCCACCTGCCGCGTCAAAAAAGTGCGCATTTGAACCTGTGCGGCTGCTGACGAAACGGGACACCTTGTGTTGAAGGAACAGCGAAGACACGCCCCCGCCGCGCTCGTTGATGCGCACTGCTACGTCGTACCCCAGGCGCTTCTCCTGCTGTTGAGTCGGAAGGTATGGGCAAGCAGCGAGCACTGCACGATTGAGGATGCAGTACTCGGCGTTAAATGCGAACTCGAAGACACGCTCAGCGAAGCCTGCTTTATCCACGCTCATGCCGCCTCCAGTACCCGCATCAACTCGTTGCCCCGCTCATCGATGACCTTCACGGCAACGCGCCGCTTCTCCCCCAAAGCGAAAGGCTCGCTCACAGTGCCGGCCAAGTGTTCCCACACCGAAGGGTCGAATTCCGCCTTCAGGCTTTTCTGCAGGTTGTCCCAGGCGGCGGTCTTGGGGAAGAACACCTGCGTGGCGTAGAAGCACATGCCGTCGTAGTCGGTGTCCAGCATCCAGGCCGGCACGCTCTGGCCTTCGATGGCCTCTTGCTCCAGCGTTTCGGGGTGGAAGATGTCCAGCCCGCGCAGTTCCACTTCCCACAGCGGCGCGTCACTCGTGGCTTTGCCTACGGTGTCTTTGGGAACCTTGGCCGGGCGCAGTACCGCATCGGGCAAGCCGGTGACGCTGAAGATTTCACTGGCGCGGCTGGTCTTCAGCAGGTCGCTCATGGCCACGTCGGGCGTCACCGTGACGTAGGTGCAGGGCACGCGCAACTTGGCGCGGTCGTCCAGCAGTTCGCGGGCCTTGGCCTGGATAGCGAAGCCGAAGAAGTACAGGTGCGAGTACTTCAGGAAGTAGGCTTCGCGCGCGGCCTCGAACACAACGTCGGACGAAATGGCGCCGTCTTCTGGTCCGAAGGTGATGGCTATGCGCGCACCCTCGGCGTCCACGCCCTCCGCGTGAAGCACGTCGCTGTCGGCACTGCGGCGGATGCCACCCAGCACCAGTTCGCGGTTGCCCGGCAGCCGCAGCGTCTTGGACTGGCGCAGTACCTGCGTCATGCGTTCGATGTGCGTGGCCGGGTCGCCGTAACCGGAGGTGGGTTCGGCCACCTGCAGCGGTAGCCCGCCATTGGCCGCATCGACCTCGCTGATCGCACCGTCGAGGGTCTGCGCGGTAGGCGGCGCGGGCCGGGCCGCTGGGGCCGCGGCATCCCCTAGAACCTGGGGCGGCGCGATGGTGGCCTCCACCACGAATGGCCCGGCCACGCGGGTAACGCTGGTGTTCACCTCGGGCCGGTCCACCAGCACCTCGGTGGCCGGTGCTTCATCGTTGGCAATGGACTTCAGCGTTATGTGCGGCACCAGGCCACCGACTTCCTCACCCTTGCGGTTTTGTTTGCGCTTGTAGATGAAGCCGCCTTGCGGGCCGGACTGCGGGTCCTTGAGTTCGTAGTACGGGAAGGTAGCAGTCAGCAGGCGCTGGCGGGCCAGGGCCAGCGGCACGCGGCTTGTATCGCATGTGATCCAGCGGCGGCCCCACTGCTCGGCCACGTAAGCAGTAGTCCCGCTTCCGCAGGTAGGGTCCAGCACCAAGTCCCCGGGATCGGTGCACATCAGCATGCAGCGCTGAATGACCATTGGTGACGTCTGTACCGCGTACAGCTTCTCGGCACCAAAGCCGGAAATCACCGTATCGCTCCAAGAGTTCGACAGCGGGAAAACTGGGAAGTCATCCAGAAAGCGGACATACGCTAGCGTGTTTCCGACCCAAATTAGTCGTCGCTTTTTTGCCAGCCAATCCAGGCCGGTTTTGTCAGTTTTGAAGGTGCCCTTCTTCAGCGTGAATGTTCGTTTCTCAAAGTCATATGACTTCACGTCCCCGCTTTGCGCTGGGCGTTGACTTGTGATGTTGTCCTGTCGAAAGACCCGTGAGCCGTCCGGAGCCTCCGACAGGCGATCAACATTGCTGTAGTTGACCCGCTCGCCTGATGGGTGTTCTGCCCAGGTGTATTGGCTGGCGCCGACGCCGCCCAGGGACTTGCTGAGGTACAGCGTCCGGTACTTAGTTCGACTTGCGTCCTTCCCATACCAGACCAGGAAGTCAGTTACCGACGAAAGAAGTTTTCCGGAGGCACTAGAGGTCTTGGCGAAGGAAATAACACTCAGGAAATTATTTGCGCCAAAGACCTCATCCAGAACCTCTTTGACATGATGAATGTTCTCGTCCGAAATCTGCACAAACACACTGCCGCTTTCGTGCAGCAACTCCTTTGCCACCACCAGCCGGTCGCGTAAGTAGGTTAGGTATGAATGCAGCCCCAATTCCCAGGTATCGCGATAAGCCTTCACCATTTCGGGCTCGCGTGTCATGTCTTCATCAGCAGCGGGCTTGACGCTGTTCTTGCGCACGAAGGGCTGAAAGTTCGACCCGAACTTCACGCCATAGGGCGGGTCCATGTAGACCATCTGCACCTGCCCGCCCAGGCCCTCGAATTCCAACATCGAGTTCATGATCTGCAGGCTGTCGCCCAGCACCATGCGGTTCTGCCATGGGCCCTTGTGTTCGTAGGCGTCCAGTTTGTCGGTCACGTCCAAGCCGCCATCGCCGAACAGGTCCAGGTTCGAGCCCTTGGCCTTGCGGTGCTTGATGCCATCCAGGATGGCCTTGGTGGAATGCCGTTCATGCACGAACAGCGGCACCGTGGGCACGTTGATCTGATGGCGTTCGGCCTTGCCGGTCCAGTTCAGAAAGGGCTTGGACAGGGCTTGCAACAGGTCAGCCGCGGCCTTCAGTGACTGCACCTGCACCCCGCCGCCGGCCCACACCTGGGGCTGGCCGAATACCGCCGCTTCGCCCTCGGTGGCGCAGCGCTGTACCAGCCCGATCAACCATTCCGCCAGGTCGCGGTCGCGGTTTTCGTCCCAGCTCAGGGCCGGGTCGAGGCTGCTGTCGTAGCGGTAAGTCTTGGGCGGCTTGCGGGCGCTGAAGTGGTCCTGCACGCCCACGTCGGGGCGCTGGACGGCTTCCTGCGCGTGCTGGTAGCTGGCGGTGGTGTCGTCGGCCGAGGCCAGCACGGTCTTGCGTTTCGTCGCCAAAAGGAAGCTCCCTGGAACTCT
>JAYSYH010000151.1:0-1759 GCA_043716645.1 Betaproteobacteria bacterium
TGCGCCGCGGCGGCCACGATTCGGCCAAGGTCTATGCGGCTTTCCATTCGGCGGTTCAGCACACCGGCCAGCCTAGCGTGCTGCTGATCAAGACGGTCAAGGGTTTCGGCATGGGCAAGGTCGGCCAGGGCAGGAACAATGTGCATCAGACCAAAAAACTTGGCGACGAGGACGTCAAACTTTTCCGCGACCGCTTCAACATCCCGATTCCCGACAGCCAACTGGCCGATCTGCCGTTTTACAAGCCCGCCGACGACACGCCCGAAATGAAGTACCTGCATGAGCGGCGCAAGGCGCTGGGCGGCTATCTGCCGCAGCGCCGCAGCAAAGCCGATGAGAGCTTCACCGTTCCGGCCATCGAAACCTTCAAGGCCGTGCTGGAGCCGACTGCCCCCGGTCGCGAAATCTCGACCACGCAGGCTTATGTGCGCTTTTTGACGCAGCTGCTGCGCGACCAAGCCCTCGGCCCGCGCGTCGTGCCGATTCTGGTCGACGAAGCGCGCACCTTCGGCATGGAAGGTTTGTTTCGCCAGATCGGCATCTACAACCCGGCCGGCCAGCAGTACACGCCGGTCGACAAAGACCAGGTGATGTTCTACAAGGAGGACAAGAAAGGCCAGATCCTGCAAGAAGGCATCAATGAAGCCGGTGGCATGAGCAGCTGGATGGCGGCGGCCACGTCGTACAGCACCAACAACCGCATCATGATTCCGTTTTACGTGTATTACTCGATGTTCGGTTTCCAGCGTGTCGGCGACCTGGCCTGGGCGGCGGGCGACATGCAGGCGCGCGGTTTTTTGCTCGGCGGCACCTCGGGCCGCACCACGCTCAACGGCGAAGGCCTGCAGCATGAAGACGGCCACAGCCACATCATGGCCGGCACCATCCCCAACTGCATCAGCTACGACCCGACCTTCGCGCATGAGGTGGCGGTGATTCTGCACCACGGCCTCAAGCGCATGGTGGAAAAGCAGGACAACGTGTACTTCTATATCACGCTGCTCAACGAGAACTATGCGATGCCTGGTCTCGTGGCCGGCACCGAAGACCAGATCATCAAGGGCATGTATCTGTGCAAGGAAGGCAAGAAGCTGACGCCGCGCGTGCAGTTGCTGGGCTCAGGCACCATCCTGCGTGAGTCCATTGCCGCACAGGAGTTGCTCGAGAAGGACTGGGGCGTCGCTGCCAACGTCTGGAGCTGCCCGAGCTTTAACGAGCTGACGCGCGAAGGCCAGGACTGTGAGCGCTACAACCTGCTGCATCCGCTTGAGAAGACGCCGCGCGTGTCCTTTGTCAGCCAGCAGCTGGAAAAACACGCCGGCCCGGTGGTCGCCTCCACCGACTACATGAAGGCCTATGCGGAGCAGATTCGCCCCTTTATCCCCAAGGGCCGGACCTACAAGGTGCTGGGCACCGACGGCTTTGGCCGCAGCGACTTCCGCTACAAGCTGCGCGAGCACTTTGAGGTGAACCGGCACTACATCGTTGTTGCTGCGCTGAAGGCGCTCAGCGAAGAAGGCACGGTGCCGGTGGCCAAGGTTGCCGAGGCCATCAAGAAATACGGCATCAATGCCGACAAGATCAACCCGCTCTACGCCTGAGCCCGGCGCGTAGAACGAATTGGAGACAAGAACATGGCATTGGTAGACATCACAATTCCCGACATCGGCGACTTTGACGAGGTTTCGGTCATCGAGCTGCTGGTCAAACCCGGTGACACCATCAAAGCCGACCAGAGCCTGATGACTGTCGAAAGCGA
>JAYSYH010000152.1:0-5571 GCA_043716645.1 Betaproteobacteria bacterium
GCGGCAGGAACTGCTGGTAGATGTCCAGGCAGCATTCCTTGGTCTGCATCTGCTCGTGAATGATGTGTTTGATCAGGCCGTCGGGCGAACGCTCGAAAGGCATGTCGGCGGCCTTGACCACGTTCATGCGGCCTTCGTATTCCTCGCGGAAGGCGGCCGAGGCTTCCAGGGCCTGGGCGAAGAAGTCCACCTCGCGGGTGGCGGCGTGGGCGCGGGCGCGCTCGATAGCGTCAACGATTTGCTGGGTCATTTGGGGTTGGCCTTCAAATGTGCGTGGGCGGCGTGTAGCTCTCTTGCGCGACCGATTCCGGGTTCTTCGGCGGGTAGGCCACGACCTTCTGGAACAGCATGTGCATGAACAGGAACAGCGGCTTGGCTTTCATGATCAGCACGATGCTTTCGCCGTCCGGGTCGTCATTGAAATGCTGGTGCACGCAGCCGTTCTCGACGATCAGCGCGTCGCCGGCTTCCCAGTCCAGGCGACGGCCGTCGTGCACGTCGTGGCCCTTGCCCTTCAGCACGAAGAACACCGCGCTGTTCATGTGGCCGTGTTTCTGGCCGTAGCCGCCGGGGGCGTAGACGTCCAGGTGGGCTTCGATGCTTTGCGCCACCTTCACGGCCTGCGGGTTGATGATCTTCTTGCCGAAGTTCTGCGGCCCGCCCTTCCACTTCCAGTCCTTGGACTTGTAGACGCGCGGCTGGCTGAACAGTTCGTGCACCAGTTCGCCGTAGGTGCCTTCCAGGGCGCGCACGAAGACACGCTTCTTGCTCCAGCGTTCCCAGACGGCCTCGTCGGCCGGCGGTGGGGAGGTGGTCGGGGTGTCAGACATGCGGGTTCTCCATCGAAATTCTTTGCTGCTTACTTGGCCATGAACAGCTTGTCCCACAGCTGCTGCCACTTGTCGTTCTCGTCCAGGATCACGGCTGCATCGGACATCACGAAGTTCAGGCTGCTGGTGTCGGTCTTCACCGCCCGGCTGGCCGGTGAACGGCCCATCTTGGCCAGCAGTTCCTGCGCCTCGGGGCTGAGCATGAAATCCACGAACAGCAGCGCGGCGTGCGGGTGCGGCGCGTTGGCCGCCACACCGATGCCTTGCGGCCGCGCGATGACCGGCTCCACCGGCGCCCAGTCCAGCGGCGCGCCGCGCGCCTTGAAGCTTTGCGCGTTGGCGTGATAAGCCGTCAGGCCGACTTCGATCTCACCGGACGCGATCAGCTGCGCCAGCAGCACGTGGCCCTTGCGCATCTCGGGCTTCATCGCGCCCAGCTTTCGCATGAAGTCCATGCCGCGCGGCTCGCCCCAGGTCTTGACGACGCCGGCCATCCATTCGGAATCGGTGGCTTCCATCGCGAGGCGGCCCTTCCACTTGGGGTCGAGGAAACCTTCGTAGCTCTTCGGCAGGTCGGCAGCCCTGACCTTGTTGGTGTTAAACGCCACGACGAAAAAGCTCAGCCGGTCTGCCGCCCACATGCCGTGCCTGGGCAGGCTGGCCGGCGGCAGGTCGGCCAGGTGCGGGCTGTGGAAGGCAGCCAGCACCTGTTCGCGCGCCAGCGCTTCAACTTCGGGGCCGTTGGTTTCGACGACGTCCATCGCCTGCCGCCGGCCACGCGCTTCGGCCAACGCACGCTGCGCCACGCCTTCGCTGAGCGCGCGCCACAGGTTGACCTTGACGCCGGTCTTCTTCTCGAAGGCCTCGGCCAGCGGCCCGATCTCGGTCGGCGCCATCGAGGTGTACAGGTTGACGCCGCCCTCGCGGCGCGCGCCGTCCAGCAAGCGCTGCGCGCGGTCGGCGCCCTTGTAGCTGTAGACCGCTGCGTTCCCCGCCACCGACTGTGCGCCGGCCTCGCTGACCCAGGTGGCCCCGACCATGGCAATGACCGCGATGGCCGCGATGGCGCCGATGGCGGCGCTGGCGGTGCTACTCGCTGCGCGCATGGTGTCTCCCGTCTTCTTGACTGTGCGGCCAGTGTAGGGTGAAATCCACGTCGGTTCAATGGGAAGAACTACGTTCCTTTATGAGGAACGAAACCAAGATGACCGGCACCGGAGACAGCATGCCCCACGACAAGGATCTGACTCACTGGCATGAACCCAGCGGCAACAATAAGGCCGGCTTCGGTGAATTCCGCAAGCAGCCCACGCCCTACGACGCCTTCATGGAAAGCGAAGGCATTCCGGTGTTCCGCGACATCGGCATTTCCAAGGTGCAGAACCTGCCGCTGTTTCCGTGGAAGCGCACCGGCGGCCGTGGCCACTACATCCAGTTGCTGGGCACCGAAACCAAGTGGGGCTGCTTCGTGGTGGAAGTGCCGGCGGCTGGCGCCTTGCACCCGCAGAGACATATGTACGAGGAGATCTACCTCGTCGTCGAAGGCCGCGGCACCACCGAGGTCTGGCAGGAAGGCGACACCAAGAAGCACGTCTTCGAATGGCAGGCCGGCTCGATGTTCTCGATCCCGATGAACGCCTGGTTCCGCCTGGTCAACGCCACCAACAGCGGCGCCCTGCTGCTGGCCGGCAACACCGCACCGAACGTGTTGAACATGATCAACAACGTCGATGCGGTGTTCAACAACCCGTTCATCTTCCGCGACCGCTTCAACGGCGCTGACGACTTTTTCAAGGCCCGTGACGACATCGAGCCCGACCCGGTGCGCGGCCTGGCGATGCGCCGCACCAACTTCATCCCCGACATCGTGAATTGCGAGCTGCCGCTGGACAACCGGCGCAGCCCGGGCTGGCGCCGCGTCGAGCCTT
This sequence comes from Betaproteobacteria bacterium, assembly GCA_043716645.1. Taxonomy (GTDB): domain Bacteria; phylum Pseudomonadota; class Gammaproteobacteria; order Burkholderiales; family Burkholderiaceae_C; genus Rubrivivax. The sequence goes on from JAYSYH010000152.1 coordinate 2,759, forward strand.
TCATGACCAACAACCAGTTCTATTTCTGGATCGGCCAGCACGAACACGGCCGCTACAGCAAGGCCCACGCGCACACCAGCGCGGCCATCCTGATCTGTGTGAAAGGCAAGGGCTACACCTACAGCTGGCCCGAGAAAGTCGGCGAGCAACCCTGGGCCACCGGTCAGGCCGACAAGGTCAAGCGGGTGGACTACGAACCGGTGGGCCTGGTATCGGCCGCACCGGGCGGCGCGCGCTGGTACCACCAGCATTTCAGTGCGGGTGAAGACCCGCTGCGCCTGACCGCCTGGTTCGGCCCGCACAACCCCGGCCGCGACCCGGGGGCGCCGGGTGCCAAGCACACCGACTACACCGCCATGGACGTGACCGAAGGCGGAACTGCCATTCCCTACTGGATGGAAGACCCGTACCTGCGCCATGAGTACGAAGCCCGGCTGGCCAGCCACGGCATCGCCACGCGCATGGACCCGGCCTGGTACGTCAAGCCGGAAGGCGTGGCAGCGGTGAAGAGCAGCGACGGCCCGGTCGGCGCGGCGGGGTGATCTGCCCGTGAACGCCGCATGAGCAGCGAGGATGGCGGCCGCGTCTTCTTCAGCAACGTCCGCCGCAGCCTGGAATTCGAAGACGAGATCGTGCTCGTCAGCGTGGGCGTGGACATCGGGTCGTCCACTTCGCACCTGGTGTTCTCGCGGCTGCGGCTGGAGCGGCTGGACAACCGCTACATCGTCGCCGAACGCCTGGTGCTGCACGAAAGCGAGGTGCTGCTGACGCCGTACGCGAAGGCGGCCGACGCTGCTGACGGTGACGTGACCATCGACGCCGTTGCGTTGCGCGCCTTCGTCGACGCGCAGTACGCGCTGGCCGGCGTCACCCCCGACAGCATCGACAGCGGCGCGCTGATCCTCACCGGCGTGGCGGTGCGGCGCAGCAACGCGCGGGCGATTGCCGATGTCTTCGCGGCGCAGGCCGGCAAGTTCGTCGCGGTCAGTGCCGGCGACGCGCTGGAGACCACGCTGGCCGCGATGGGCTCGGGCGCGGCGGCGCGCAGCATTCGCGACACTGCGCGGGTGATGAACATCGACATCGGCGGCGGCACCAGCAAGATCGCCGTTTGCGAAAACGGCGCGGTGGTGTCGCAGACGGCCATCGACATCGGCGCGCGCATCGTCAGCTTCGATGCGCAGGGCCGCGTGCTGCGCGTCGAAGAAGCCGGGCAGCGGCTGGCCGCTGAAGTGGGCCTGGTGCTGATCGTGGGCGGCGTGCCGCCGGCAGCCGGTATCGCGCAGTTGGCCCAGCGTATGGCCGACCGCTTGTTTGAAGCGCTGCAGGGCCCGATGCTCAGCGCCGGCACTGCCGCGCTGCTGCGACTGGAGCCGCTGGCGGTGGCGCTGCGGCCCGACGTGGTGATGTTCTCGGGCGGCGTGTCGGAATATGTCTACGGCCGCGAGGCGCAGGACTACGGCGACCTCGGCCCGGCGCTGGCCCGCGCCATCCTGCAGCGCGTGCAGGCCTGGGGGCCGCGCATCGCCGAACCGGACCAGGGCATCCGCGCCACTGTGGTCGGTGCATCTCAGTACACCATCCAGGTCAGCGGCGCGACGATCTTTGTCCAACCGCAAACCGCGCTGCCGCTGCGCAACCTGCCGGTGATCACGCCCGACCTGCCGCTGGACGACGAAGTCGTTGATGCCGATGCCGTGGCCACCGCCGTGCGCGCCGCGCTGCGCGCGATGGACCTGCACGCCGGCGAGCAGCCCGTGGCGCTGTGCTACCGCTGGCAGGGCAGCGCCAGCTATGGCCGACTGGACGCGTTCTGCCGCGGCGTGGTGGCCGGGCTGCAGGCCGTTGCCGACCACAGCACGAACCACAACGCCCAAGCGCCTTTCGTGCTGGTGGGCGAGGGTGACATCGGCGGGCTGGTGGGCATCCACCTGCACAGCGAATTGAAGCTCACGCAGCCGCTGGTCTCCATCGACGGCATCGTGCTGCAGGCTTTCGATTACATCGATATCGGCGCACTGCTGGATACCTCGGGCGCGGTGCCGGTGGTCATCAAGAGCCTGGTCTTTCCGCAGTCCACCGCACTCGGGCGCAGCGGGCTGCAGCCGCTGCGCTGAGCGCAGTCACGAGCGCCGAGATCACCATGCTGGACAGCGATCGCGCCCAACCCCACGCACACGCCTGGCAGGTCCTCTACCCGCCCATCCAGAGCCACGACAGCGGCTGGCTGGACGTGGGTGACGGCCACGCCATCTTCTGGGAAGTCAGCGGCAACCCGGCCGGCCTGCCGGCGCTCTTCCTGCATGGCGGGCCGGGCGCGGGTTGCACGCCCAACGACCGCCGCTGGTTCGATCCGCAGGCTTACCGCATCGTGCTCTTCGACCAGCGCGGCGCCGGGCGTTCGCGGGTGACCGAAACCGACCAAGACCCGCTGCACGCCAACACCACGGCGCACTTGGTGGCCGACATGGAAACGCTGCGCGTGCACCTGGGCATCCACGACTGGCTGCTCTTTGGTGGCAGCTGGGGCGCGACTTTGGCGCTGGCGTATGCCGAGCAGCACACCCTGCGCGTGCGCGCGCTGGTGCTGCGCGGCGTGTTCACCGGCCGCGCCTGCGAACGGCGCTGGCTGTACGGCGACCAAGGCGCCGCGCTGCGCCACCCGGCCGCTTGGCAGCGGCTGCGTGACGGCGTGGGCGCTGCGCCCGGCGACGGCCTGCTTGCGGCCGTGCGCGACCGCTTGCATGGCCGCGATGCCGCCGCCCGCGACGCCGCTGCGCAGGCCTGGTGGCGCTGGGAACAAGACCTGATGG
>JAYSYH010000153.1:0-5566 GCA_043716645.1 Betaproteobacteria bacterium
CGAGGTGATCGATCTGGGGGTGATGGTGCCGTGGTCGAAGATCCTCGAAACCGCGATCACCGAAGACGCCGACATCATCGGGCTGTCCGGCCTGATCACCCCCAGCCTCGACGAGATGGTCACCGTCGCCGAGGAGATGAAGCGGAGCGAATTCAGCATCCCGCTGCTGATCGGCGGGGCGACCACCAGCAAGGTCCACACCGCGCTGCGGATCGATCCGGCCTATGACGGGCCGGTGATCCACGTGCTCGACGCGAGCCGCGCGGTGGGGGTCGCCTCGCAGCTGCTGTCGGACACCCAGGCCGAGGGTTTCGTGGCGAACACGGCAGCGGGATTTTTAAGGCCGCGCGCTTCATTTCTTCGGCGACGGTGACCATCTCGTCGAGGCTGGGGGTTATCAGACCCGACAGCCCGATAATGTCGGCGTCCTGTTCGCGCGCGGTATCGAGAATTTTCGACCACGGGACCATGACGCCCAGGTCGATCACCTCGTAGCCGTTGCACTGGAGGACCACGCCGACGATATTCTTGCCGATGTCATGGACGTCGCCCTTGACCGTCGCCATCACGATCTTGCCCTTGGGCCGCGCGCCGACTTCCTTTGCCGCCTCGATATAGGGGATCAGGTGGGCGACCGCCTTCTTCATCACGCGAGCGGACTTGACCACTTGCGGCAGGAACATCTTGCCCTGGCCGAAGCGGTCGCCGACCACATTCATGCCGGCCATCAGCGGGCCTTCGATGACATGCAACGGGCGCCCGCCACCGGCAGAAATAGCTGCCCAAGCTTCTTCGGTGTCGGCGTCGATGAACTCGGTGATGCCGTGCACCAGCGAATGGCTCAGGCGCTCGTTCACGTCACCGGCCCGCCAGGCCAGGCGGGCGCTGTCGTCTTTGGTCATGCCTTTCGCCGATTCGGCCACTTCAACCAGGCGTTCACCTGAGTCTTCGCGGCGGTTCAGCACGACGTCTTCAACGCGTTCGCGCAGCGTCGGGTCCAGGTCGTCGTAGACGCCGACCATGCCGGCGTTGACGATGCCCATGTCCATCCCGGCTTTGATGGCGTGGTACAGGAACACGGTGTGGATGGCCTCGCGCACCGGGTCGTTGCCGCGGAAGCTGAAGGACACGTTCGACACGCCGCCCGATACCTTGGCGCCCGGCAGATTGGCCTTGATCCAGCGCGTGGCCTCGATGAAATCCACCGCGTAGTTGTTGTGCTCTTCGATGCCGGTGGCGATGGCGAAGACGTTCGGGTCGAAGATGATGTCTTCGGCCGGGAAGCCGACTTCGTCGACCAGGATGCGGTAGGCGCGCTCGCAGATCTCGATCTTCCGGGCGTAGGTGTCGGCCTGGCCTTTTTCGTCGAAAGCCATCACCACGGCCGCCGCGCCGTAGCGCCGCACCAGCGTGGCCTGACGGCGGAATTCGGCCTCACCTTCCTTCATCGAAATGCTGTTGACGATGCCCTTGCCCTGGATGCACTTCAGGCCGGTTTCGATGACCGACCACTTTGACGAGTCGATCATGATCGGCACCCGCGCAATTTCTGGTTCGCCGGCGATCAGCTTCAGGAAGCGGTCCATCGCGGCGGCGCTGTCCAGCATCGCCTCGTCCATGTTGATGTCGATGACCTGGGCGCCGTTTTCCACCTGCTGGCGCGCGACGCTGAGTGCGTCCTCGTAGCGGCCTTCCAGGATCATCCGCGAGAAGGCCTTGCTGCCGGTGACGTTGGTGCGCTCGCCGATGTTGAGGAACAGCGAACCGCGGCCGAGGACCACAGGCTCCAGACCGGAAAGGCGCATCGGCTGCACGGCGCGAGCGGGAGCAAGGGCGGGGCGGGTGGTGTCGTTCATGGCGCTTGATTCCTTGATTCCCCTGGCAGGGGACATCGAGCGCCGTTGCCTGCCGCGCGGCCGGGCCTGCGCAGCGCCTCGAGCCTGGCAATGGGCCCGGGTGGGGCCACTGTCGCAACGCTCCTCGAAAGCCTGTCAATTCTAGGATGGCAGCCGGTGGCGCGCGCCCGCTGGGGCAGTGCGCGGTTAGCGGCTGTGTGAAGTCAGGCGCGCCAACGGCCCCGTGCTGCTGATACCCGGTGCCACGCGCAACGCGGTGGCGGGCGCGGCGGCCTGCGACGCAGCGGGTTCGCCGTCGTCCAGTTCGGCCGTAGCGGCAAGGGCAGCCGCCGGCAGGGCGGCCCCGCCCTGCTGCCCCAGCTTGATCGCCACGCCGACGGCCAGGATGTCGATGACCAGCAGGTGCAGGATGCGGCTGACCATCGGCACATGGGTGGCCACGTCTTCCTGGTGGTCGACGATCAGCGCCACGTCGGCCTTCTTCGCCAGCGGCGAATGGCTGGCAGTGATGGCCACGACTTTGGCGCCACGCGCCTGCGCCAGGTCGACCACCGCCAGCAGGTCTTCGATGCGTCCGCTGCTGCTGACGATGACGGCCACGTCGCTAGGCCGCATCACGTTGGCGGCCAGCACCTGCAGGCGCGGGTCGGTGTAGCTGGCGCTGGGCACGCCGAAGCGCAGGAACTTGAACTGCGCGTCGTCGGCCACCACGCCGTAATGACCGATGGCGAAGAACTCGATGCGTTGCGCCGCGGCCAACAGCTCGATGGCCCGGGCCAGCGTGTCGCGATTGAGTTGCTCGCGCACCTGCAGGATGGCGCTGGCGGTGTTGCCCAGCACCTTCACGCCCAGCTCCAGCATGCTGTCGGTGCCGGTCACCTGCGTGTGGGTCAACGGGATGGAGCCCGAGAGGCCCGAAGCCAACCGCAGCTTGAAGTCCGACAGGCCTTCACAGCCCAGACTACGGCAAAAGCGAATCACCGTCGGCTGGCTGACTTGCGCGGCCCGGGCGATTTCGGCAATCGGGTCGCTGAGCATCGAACGCGGGTGGGCCAGCACGTGATCGGCAACGCGTCGCTCGGCGGGCGACAGGCCGTCGCGGCTGCGCTCGATCTGGCCGAGCAGCGCCGATTCCTGGCCCCCCTGGCGGGCCTGCAACTGCGCAGCGAGGATGGACGACACGCCCAGGAAGGTGGCGTGGTCGGCCGTCACCACATAGGTCGGGATGCCTTTCAGGTAGTCGCTGAAACGGCCCTTGTCCTCGAAGCGGGCGCGGAAGGGCGAGCGGTCGAAATAGTCACCCAGCCGGGGCACGATGCCGCCGCCGATGTAAATGCCGCCGAAAGCACCCAGCGTCACCGCCAGGTTGCCCGCCGCCGTGCCCAGTACTGCGCAGAAGGCTTGCAAAGCTTCGGCACACAGCGGGTCGGTGCCGGCCAAGGCCTCGCGGGTGATGTCGGGTGCGGCCAAAGGCCGTGCGGGCAGCCCGGCGCGGGCGACCAGGGCTTCGTGGATCAGTTCCAGTCCGGGGCCGGACAGCAGGCGTTCGAAGGAAACGTGCGGGTAGCGCGTCAGGCCGTGCCGCAGGATGGCGATTTCACGCTCGTCACGCGGGGCAAAGCTGGTGTGGCCGCCCTCGGTGCCCAGCGCCACGTAGCCCAGCCCGCTGGCGTCTCCGACCGGAATCAGCCCGCTGACGCCCAAACCTGAGCCAGCACCCAGTACGCCGACCACGCTGTGTTCGCGGGCCAGCCCGCCGCCGACCTGGCGGCGCTGCGCGACCGGTAGCCGCGGCAGCGCCATAGCCAATGCAGTGAAGTCGTTCACCACCACCAGCGTCAGCAGGCCCAGCCGCTGGCGCAGGTCTTCACTGGAAAAGTGCCAGTGGTAGTTGGTCATGCGGACTTCGTCACCTTCCACCGGGTTCGCAATGGCCACCGCCGCATGTTCGATGCTGGCCGCCACGGCGGCCGGCAAACCGCCCAGGTAGGCCGCGACGGCGGCCTGGAAGTCGGAATGGTCGGCGCTGCGCAGCGACGCTGTGTGCTCGAAACGGCCGGGCGATGTTTCGAGCGCAAAGCGGGCGTAGGTGCCGCCGATGTCGGCAAGCAGGCGCGGGCTGGGGTACTGGGTCATGGCCATCCTGGGCGATTTGCAACGCCAGTCGACATTGTGCACAAGGCCCCGGTCAGCAACGGCGTAGCTTGTAGCAAGATTACAGCCCAGCCCGACTGCATCTGCGCACTGCTGGCCGGGACAGGTTTCTTCCCTTGTCCGGGTTTTGTAGTTTTGCTACCGTCGACCGCTTTGGTTCTGTGCACCGACAGCCTTCACCACCGGCATGAAAGACCTGCGCCCTCCCACCCCGAGGCATCCCATTTCCAGCCCCCTTCCTGGGGCGACAACCGGCCTGGCGCGGCCCTGGCTGGTGGCCGACATGGGCGGCACCAACGCCCGTTTCGGTTGGCTGGCTGCAGGGTCGGACAGCGTGGGCCACGTGGCCACGCTCAGCGTGGCCGCTTACGCCGGTCCGGCCGATGCCGCTCGCGCCTACCTGCACAGCCTGGCGTCGACTCTGGGCGCCGACGCCGCGGTGCCGCGGGCAGCCGCGCTGGCCGTTGCCACCGCGGTAGGGCAGGACCGGGTGGCACTGACCAACAGCGGCTGGGCCTTTTCGCGCAGCGCCACCCAGCAGGCATTGGCGTTGGACGAACTGCTGGTGCTGAACGACTTCGAGGCGCTGGCGTTGTCGCTGCCGCGCCTGGGCACTGGCCAAGTGCGCCCCATCACCACAGCGGGCAAGACCGCGGCAGCAGCCGGGGCGCGGGTCGCCGCCCGGGATGGCAGCCTGGCGGTCATCGGCCCGGGCACCGGGCTGGGTGTGGCCGGCCTGCTGCCCACCCGCCACGGCTGGGTGGCGGTGCCCGGCGAAGGCGGCCATGCCACCGTGGCCGCTGGTGACGACTTCGAAGCGGCGTTGCTGGCCGCCGTGCGGCGCGACTTCCCGCATGTCTCGGCCGAGCGCCTGCTGTCCGGAATCGGCATGCCCGTGCTGCACGGCGCGGTGTCGGCGGTGCTGGGGCAGGCCGGCGAGCCCGGCACGCTGCTGGCGGCCGGCGACATCGTCGAGCGCGGCCTGTCCGGTTCGGACGCGACCTGCGCGCGCACGCTGGACAGCTTCTGTGCGCTGCTGGGCAGCTTTGCCGGCAATGTGGCTCTGGTGCTGGGTGCGCGCGGCGGCGTCTACATCGGCGGCGGCATCGTGCCTCGCCTGGGCGAGACCTTCTTCACCTCGCGCTTCCGCGAACGCTTCGAAGCCAAAGGCCGCTTCCAGGCCTACTTGCAGGCGGTGCCGACTTTTCTGATCACCGATACGTTGGCCGCGCTCGGCGGTGCCGCGCTGGCGCTGGAGCAGCACCGACGTTGAGGTTCAGGGGGCGCAGCCCAGGCGCTGACTCGCCGCAGCGCCGCCAGCGCCGCCAGCGCCGACACGCCAGCTTGCCCTTGCCCAGGTCCGTTCGTCCGCGCACATCCACAGGCGCCGGGCGTGCGTACAGTGCCGGATGAAAATTGCGAACGCGCTACTGGCCGCCGCGCTGGTCCTGACCACTTCGGCCGCGGCTGCCCACGACAGCTGGCTGGCCGCCGGTCCGGTCGCGGCGACTGAAGGCGCGGCTTGGCTGGCGCTGGGCACCGGCAACCAGTTCCCG
>JAYSYH010000154.1:0-1741 GCA_043716645.1 Betaproteobacteria bacterium
CGGTGTCAACAAATACAAACTGAAAACAGAAGACGCGATTGAGTCACGCAGCATTGACAACGTGGCGGTGCGTGACGGGCAGATCGCCCGGTTGAAAGAAATCAAGAAAAAACGCGATGCAGCCCAGGTAGAACGTGCGCTGGCCGCTATTAAATCTGCAGCAGAAGACAATTCGGGCAATCTGCTGGACCTGTCGATTCAGGCGGTTCGCGCGCGCGCCACCGTGGGTGAAATAAGCGACGCGCTGGAAGCGGTGTACGGCCGTCATCGCGCCGACACGCAAAAGGTGACCGGCGTGTACGCAGCTGCCTATGACTCCGCCGAAGGCTGGGAAACTCTCAAGTCCGAGATCAACGCGTTCGCTGAAGCCGAAGGCCGTCGGCCGCGCGTGATGATTTCAAAACTGGGCCAGGACGGCCATGACCGGGGCGCGAAGGTCGTTGCCACGGCGTTTGCCGATCTGGGCTTCGACGTGGACATGGGGCCGCTGTTTCAGACGCCTGAAGAATGCGCCCGGCAGGCGATCGAAAACGACGTACATGCGGTCGGTGTTTCAACTTTGGCAGCGGGGCATAAAACGCTGGTGCCGGCGATCATTGAAGAGCTTCAGCGGCAGGGCGCTGACGACATCATCGTCTTCGTCGGCGGTGTGATTCCCCGGCAAGACTACGAGATGCTGTACGAGGCCGGCGTGAAGGGAATTTATGGCCCGGGCACGCCGATTCCGGCCAGTGCGAAGGACGTGCTGGAGCAGATCCGGGCGGCCGTCGCCGTGTCCTGATGCGCAGAATTTCGGTATGAGTTCATTTGATATTCGCTGGCATCAGCGCCTTGATAACTACGCGCGTGCCTTGCAGCAGTTGCAGTCAGCTGTGGCGTTGGCGGCGACGCGCGACTTGTCCGAGCTTGAGCAGCAAGGCACGATTCAAGCCTTCGAGTTCACCCACGAGCTGGCGTGGAACGTCATGAAGGACTATTTCTTTTACCAGGGGGCAAGCCAGATCACAGGCTCCCACGACGCAACTCGCCAAGCTTTTTCGACGGGCCTGGTCGAGGACGGCGAAGGCTGGATGGAGATGATCCAGAGCCGCAACCAGTCCTCGCATACCTATAACAAGGCAACCGCAGTGGCGCTGGTCGAGCGCGTCACGCAACGCTACGCCATGCTCTTCGAAGCGTTCGGGGCCAAGATGGAAAGCCTTCGTGGTGCCTGAGGCGGCGGACAGTTCTGGCCTCAGCTTGGCCAGCATCGACAGCATTCGGTCGGTGCTGTCACGGTATCCACGCGTGGTGCGTGCGTTGGTCTACGGTTCGCGCGCCAAGGGCACGTACCGCAACGGATCTGACATCGATCTCGCGTTGTTTGGAGCAGCGCTCACCCAGCACGATCTGCTTGCGATCGACACGGCAATCGAGGCGCTCGACCTGCCCTACAACGTTGACCTCGCCATCTTCGACGCGATAGAAGACCCGGCCCTGCGGTCCCATATCGAACGTGTCGGCAAGCAGCTGTATCCCGGCGGCCCGGACTCGGGAGCGCAGTGATGGACGATCTTCAGCGCCAGGTCGACAGCATCGTGGCCGCGGCATGCATGCCCCAGCGCCGGGCCATCGCCAAAGCCATCACCTTGCTCGAATCGACCCGCACCGATCACCGTGCGCAAGCCGACGCGTTGCTCACCGCGTTGTTGCCGCACACGGCCCGCTCGTTTCGGCTCGGCATCTCCGGCGTGCCCGGTGT
>JAYSYH010000155.1:0-1737 GCA_043716645.1 Betaproteobacteria bacterium
CCAGCGCCGCCACCGTCGCCACCTTCAGCACCAGGGCCAGCACCAGGGCCACGGCGCCGTAGCTGCCGATGCGCGAGTCCTTCATGATCGCCAACGCCCGTTCGCGGCTGACTGCGCCACCCAGGGCGTCGCAGGTGTCGGCCAGCCCGTCTTCGTGGAAGGCGCCGGTCAGCCAGACGGTGGCCACCACGCTCAGGGCAGCGGCCACAGTGGGCGGCCACAGCCCCAGCGCGCCCCACAACACCGCCGCGGCAATGAGCCCCACGCCCGCGCCCACCAGAGGAAAGTGCCGCAGGCAGGCCGTCAGCCAGGCGGGTTCGAACCCCACCCAGCGCGGCACCGGCACGCGGGTGAGGAACTGCAGGGCGATGAACGCCAGGCGCAGTTCGTGCAGCATGGTCGGCGCGGCGGCGTGCCGTTCAGGACTGGCGGCTCACGCCGGCCGATTCGAAACTGGCCATCTCGGCCAAGATGCGGCAGGCCGACTCCAATAACGGCCAGGCCAGCGCCGCGCCGGAACCTTCACCCAGCCGCAAACCCAGGCGCAGCAGGGGCTGGGCATCCAACCGTTGCAGCAGCAGCGCGTGGCCGGCTTCATTGCTGCAGTGGGCAAACACACAGCGCTGCAGCACCGCGGGTTGCAGCCTGGCAGCCACCAGCACAGCGCAGCTGGCGATAAAACCGTCGACCAAGATCACGCGCCGCTGCAGCGCGGCTTCCAGCACCGCGCCACAGAGCATGGCGATCTCGAAGCCGCCCATCGCCGCCAGGGCGGCCAGCGGCGTCACCGCGTCGGCATGCCGTGCCAGAACCGCTTGCAACACGCTTCGTTTGTGGGCCAGGCCGGCATCGTCCAGGCCCGTGCCGCGGCCGATGCAGGCACCCAGGGCTTCGCCGGTCAGGCGGGTCATCAGCAGGGCGGCCGCCGAGGTGTTGCCGATGCCCATCTCGCCCAGCAGCACGGCGTTGCCGGGCAAGCCTCGCACCACCTCACGGCCGGCTGCGATGGCTTCGCTGCACTGGGCCGGCGTCATGGCCGGGCCGGTCAGTGCATCGGCGGTGCCATGGGCGATCTTGCGCAGCAGCAGCCCGGGGCGCGGCGCAAAATCGTGGCGCACGCCCGCGTCCACCACCGTCAGCGCCAGCCCGTGCTGACGTGCCAGCACGCTGACCGCCGCGCCGCCGGCCAGGAAGTTCTCCACCATCTGCCAAGTCACGTCCGACGGGTAGGCCGACACGCCGTGCGCCGCCAGGCCATGGTCGGCCGCAAAGACCAGCAGCTGCGGCGCCTGCAACTGCGGCAACTCGGTGCCCAGGATGCAGCCCAGCTGCACGGCCAGCGCTTCCAGCTGGCCCAGGGCGCCCAGCGGCTTGGTCTTGCCGTCGATACGGGTTTGCAGGATGGCACGCAGGCCGGGGCGGTCGATGCTGAGGATGCTGGGGCGGGTCATGTGGACGCTGCGGGTTGGAGAGGTAGGGCCTGGTGGTGCGCCGCTGATTCGTTGCCATCGGTCAGGGTCAGCGCTTCTCTGAGCGAACTCAAAAGCGCGGCGGTGGCAACCGGTGGCTGCGCGGACATTCGCATCTGGCCGGGCAGGCCGAACGAAGCGGTGCAGCGCACGGCCAAGCCGCGTGGCTGCAACCAATCGTCGGTGGCTGCCGGCGGACGGCGCGCACACAGGAACGGTGTCACGCTGGGCTGCGGTGCCAGGCCCAGCGCATGCAGGCCGCTGCGAA
>JAYSYH010000156.1:0-5509 GCA_043716645.1 Betaproteobacteria bacterium
CAGGCCAGTTTTCAGCGCACTTGCCATTCCCTTGAATACCGGGTGCGCGGCGCGGAAAGTGCACAGCCGTTAGGTCACATCGGGGGCCCGCGTCGCCGAGCAGTCGGCACGCAGTCGGCACGCAGGCCTGAGTGGCAGCGTCGAACCGGGCGGCTCACACGATCCATTCGCCGTGCGCCAGCAGTTCGTTGAAAAAGGCCTGCAACATGGCGCTGCCCATGCCGTAAGGGTCGAAGGTGGCATACGGCGAATACTTGTAGAAGATCTGGCGGTTGGCTTCCAGCGGCGCCAGCGAACCCATGTCCAAGCTGGCGAAGCGGCGGCAAGGAATCTCGGCAAAGTCCAGCGCGCGCGTTGTTGCGGCGCGAGGCCTTGAGGATGCTGTCCATGTCGTCGTTGGTGAACGCGGATGAAGTGCGGCTGGCGTAGGTGAGCTGAATATGCATGGTGTGTGGACCCGGGTTGTCGGGCGCTGGTGCGCCGAGGTGCCCACGATCATGCCAAAGCAGCCTTGTTCGTGAGCACTACTGCATGAACCAGCCGTGGCTGACCACCAGGCTTTGCCCGGTCAGCGCCGCGCTGTTGAAACTGGCGAACAGCAGCGCCACTTCGGCGACGTCTTGCACCGTGGTGAATTCACCGTCCACGGTGTTCTTCAGCATCACCTTCTTGATGACGTCGTCCTCACTGATGCCCAGCGCCTTGGACTGCTCGGGGATTTGCTTGTCGACCAGCGGCGTGCGCACGAAGCCCGGGCAGATCACGTTGGCGCGAATGCCGAATTCGCCGCCTTCTTTGGCCACCGCCTTGCACAGGCCGATCAGCCCGTGCTTGGCCGTGATGTAGGCCGACTTCAGCAGCGACGCTTCCTTGCTGTGCACGCTGCCCATGTAGACGATGCTGCCACCCTGTGGTTTCCCATTCACCAGCTGCTTCATGTGCGGGATGACGGCCTTGGTGGTCAGGAAAGCGCCGTCCAGGTGGATGGCCAGCATCTTCTTCCACTCGCTGTACGGAAAGTCTTCGACGGCGTGGACGATCTGGATGCCGGCGTTGCTGACCAGCACGTGCACCGTGCCCCAGGCGGCTACCACCTCGTTCACGGCGGCATTGACCTGCTCTTCGCTGGTCACGTCCATGGCGACGGCCATCGCGGTGCCGCCGGCACCTGCGATGTCGTCGACAACGGCCTGCGCAGCGGCCTTCGACAGATCGGCGATGACCACCTTGCCGCCCTCGCGGGCGTAGGTCATCGCGATTTCACGGCCGATGCCGCTGGCCGCGCCGGTGACGATGCAGACTTGGTGCTGAAGTTTCATGCTGGGTTCCAGTGGTGGGGTTGGTGCGGGGCGCATCTCAGGCCCGCGCTTCGAGGTAGTCGCAGGTCATGTGGGTCAGCGCCCGCAGGCCCAGCTTCAAGCCTTGTTCGTCGACCGCGAAACGCGGTGAATGGTTGCTCGGCGCTTGCGCCGGATCGATGCCGCGGGCCGTCACGCCGATGAAGAAAAACAACCCCGGCACCAGTCGCTGGAAGAAGCTGAAGTCTTCCGAGCCGGTTACCTTGGGCACCAACAGCAGGCCCGATTCGGCGGTGGTCGGGCCGGCCACGCGCTGCAGCGTGGGCACCATCGCGGCGGTCAGTGCCGGGTCGTTGACGGTGACCGGGTAGTTCTTGGTGATGCACACCTGACAGCCAGCGCGCGACCCGCGGCTGATCGATTCGGCCAGCGTCGTCACCCGTTCGTGGATGTCGTCGCGCATGTCTTCGTTGAAGGTGCGGATGGTGCCGCGCATCTCCACGCTGTCAGGAATGATGTTCTCGCGCACGCCGCCCTTGATGGCGCCGATGGTGACGACCGCCGGTTCCTGGGTCAGGTCCTGGGTGCGGCTGACGACCGTCTGCAAACCCAGGATGACCTGCGCCGCCGTGACGATGGGGTCCACGCCCAGCCAAGGCGCAGCGCCGTGGGTCTGCTTGCCCAGGACGGTGATCTTCAGCTTGTCAGAACTGGCCATCGTCGGCCCCGGCCGGTAGCCGATGAAGCCCACCGGCAGGCGCGACGTGACGTGCAGGCCGAAAATGGCCTGCGGCACCGGGTTGTGCAGCGCGCCCTCGGCAATCATCATCTTGGCGCCGCCGTCTTCGCCTTCAGGCGGCATTTCCTCGGCCGGCTGGAAGATGAATTTCACGCTGCCGCGCAACTGCGTACGCAGGCCGGCCAGCACCTCGGCCACGCCCATCAGGATGGCGGTGTGGCAGTCGTGGCCGCAGGCGTGCATCACGCCCACCGTCTCGCCGTTCCACGGCGCTGTTGCTTTGCTCGCGTACGGCAGGTCGACCTGCTCGGTCACAGGCAGGCCGTCCATGTCGGCGCGCAACGCCACCACCGGCCCGGGCAAAGCGCCCTTCAGCAGGCCGACCACGCCGGTGTGCGCCACGCCGGTGCGCACCTCGTCCAGGCCAATGCGCTGCAGGTGTTCGGCGACGATGGCGGCGGTGCGGAATTCGCGGTTGCCCAACTCCGGGTGGGCATGGAAATCACGCCGCCAGGCGACGACGGCGGCGTCGATGGCGGCGGCGGCGGTTTCGATCTGCGCGGCCAGTGATGATGCAGCGATCGGGTGGGCGCCAGGGTGGGCATCGGATCGGGCGTCAGATTGGGCGTCAGATTGGGCATTACGCGGAGTGCTGGCTATCATTTGTGGGGTCCTTGGAATGGCCGATTCACGCTATCACAGGGCAGCGCGCACCCCGACACCGGAGACTGGCGATGAACGAACAAGCCGCAGCCCTGGCCGCCCTGCTGATCCGCAACTTCAAGACCGCGGCGCTGACGACCGGGCAGCGCGAACCGCTGTACGGCTACCTGGGCGCTCGGCTGGCCGTGGGCACTGCGGCCCGTCAACTGGGTGCCAGCGTGGACATCCTGCCGCCCGGCAAGCGCAGCTGCCCTTACCACCTGCACCACGCGCAAGAAGAAATGTTCATCGTCGTCCAGGGCAGCGGCACGCTGCGCGTGGCCGGCCAGATGTTGCCCATCACGGCCGGCGATGTGATGTTCCTGCCGGCCGGGCCCGAGTACCCGCACCAGATCATCAACACCTCGGACGCGCCACTGCTCTACCTGTCGATCAGCACCATGCAGCCGCTGGAAATCTGCGAGTACCCGGATTCGAACAAGCACGGTGTGTGGGTCGACCGCGGCGGCAGCACCGTCTTCGAGGCCCGCCACCGCCATGGCGGCGACCTGGACTACTGGGACGGCGAACCCTGAGAGGGGCCGCATGGGCGGCGATGGAGGCGGTTGAAGCGGCGCTTTTTCGGCGCTTCGCGTGCGCTACGAGGGCCGAGGATCAAAGGCCCGAACGTGCCGTGCCCCGCCTTGGCCCACCTGCTGATCATCGACCTGCCCGACGGCAACGACACCGACCTGGTGCAAGCCGCCATGGCCCGTGGCGACCGCTACACCTTCGTCACCGGCAACGCGGGGGCCTACCGCGGCCAGCCGGCGGTGCAGGCCGTCCTCGACCGCGCCCGGGCGCGCATCGAAGTGCCCGGCCTGGCTGGCCCGGCACTGAAGCAACGTGTGTTGGCGGTACACGCCAGCCAGCCTGTCGACGCCCTGCTCTGCGGCCCGGGTGCCCACCACGCCGACGTGGCGCAGTTGGCGCAGCGGCTGGACTGCGTTTTCCTCAATCCGGTCACCGCGGCCTTGCTGCAGGACCCGCTGCAGTGGCGCCAGCGCCTGCAGGCGCGGGGCCTGCCGCAACACGCTTTGCAACACGGCAATGGCAATGGCAATGGCGGCAGCAAGACGGCCGGACTGCGGCTGGGCCGCGTGATCGCCTGCGACACGCTGACCCAGTCGGGCCGCCACCGCCTGCTGGGCGTGCACGAACCGTCGCTGCACCCGCCGCCGTCCACCGCGCTGCGCGGCAACACCTTCACGCCGTACCTGGGCAACGCGCGCTCGGGACCGGACACCGTTGAACGCTACCTGGGCGCGGTGCTGGACGCGTTGGACGTGGACTGCGGTGCCACCCACACCGAACTGGCCATCACCGCGCACGGCCTGCAGGTGGTGCGGATCGCGGCCGGCTTGCCCGGCGGCCGCCTGCCGCGCCTGCTGGGCTACGCGTTGGGCCGGTCACTGCATGCCGACGTCATCGCCCTGCATTGCGGCCAGCCCCTGCCAGTGGGCTCGGGCGCCGCGCCGCAGGTGGCCGTGCTGCGCAGCTTGGCCGCCGACCGCGAAGGCGTGCTGGACGAGGTGCTGCTGCCGACCTGGCAAGACCCGGCCATACGCTGCGTGGAACTGCTGCGCCAGCCCGGCCAGACCGTGCGGCCGCCGCTGAGCAACGCCGACCATCTGGGCTACGTGATCGTCTGCGGCCCATCGCGCGCCGATGCCGAAGCGCTGGCCGACCGCTACATGGCACGAACGCTGGTGCAGTTGCGGCCCACCGCGGAGGATGACTCAACGGCGCCTGGGCTAGAGTTCGGCGCCTCCGCGACATGCGCCGCAAGTTTCCAAGCGCAGGCCCCTGCCACCATCCGACCTTGGCCTCACAACCCGCCACACCACCCACCCGCCAGCCTGTCGCCACAACCCACCCAGCTGCTGCCGCCCCATCCGTCAGCGGGTTGCTGGAAGGCCGCGCGTTGAGTTGCAGGCGTGGCCGGCGGCTGTTGTTCGAAGGGCTGGACATCGCGCTGCCGCCCGGTTCCATTACCTGGCTGCGCGGTACCAACGGCAGCGGCAAGACCAGCCTGATGCGCATCCTGGCCGGTCTGTCGGCACCGGCCGAAGGCGCGGTGCTGTGGAACGGGCAACCGCTGCGCCAGGCCGGGTTCGCGGCACGGCAGGGCGTGATCTACATCGGGCATGCCAACGCGCTGAAAGACGACCTGACGCTGGAAGAAGCGCTGGCCTTTCTGGCCCGCCTGGCCGAGCACCCCGAACCCGAAACCGCGGCTGCGGCGGCGCTGGGCCGGCTGGGCCTCGGTACGCGGCGACTGGCCGCTGTACGCACCCTGTCGCAGGGGCAGCGCCGACGCGGCGCGCTGGCGCGGCTGGCCCTGGACGGGACGCCACGCACCTGGATCCTCGACGAGCCCTATGACGCGCTGGACCGCGACAGCATCGGCATCCTTTCGGCATTGATCAGCGGGCACGCCGCGCGCGGCGGCGCGGTGCTGTTCACCAGTCACCAGGACGTCAGCCTGCCCGGGCTGCGTGAACACCGGCTGGCGAGCCGGCCGGCAACGTCGCCACCGGGGGCCGCGGCGGGCTGAGCACAACACCCCCCATCCCCCTTTCCTGCTGCCTGTCCTTCGGCCCCGCATCAAAGTCACAACGGTGGCGGTCCCTACAATTCCGCGCAGTGACTTACCTACAAGCATTCGAGTTCAACCGGGCAGCGCGATGAGCGGTACGACAGCCGCCGCGTCGGTTTTCGCGCCGATCTGGACGCTGACCCGGCGCGACCTGCTGCTGGCCCGGCGTCG
>JAYSYH010000157.1:0-1732 GCA_043716645.1 Betaproteobacteria bacterium
CGGGAAGGCAGTCTCCATCATGCCGTGCTCCATGCGCAGCAGCGCCGCCGGATGCAGCGTCACCAGCACCCGCAGCCCGTCGGGGCGCACCAACCACCGGCCGCGTTCGCTGTTGACCGCAACTGCATACCCCAGCAGCGAGCGCGCCGCCGTTGCGCCAAGCGCTATTGCAGCTTGCGGTTTGACCAGCGTTATTTCCTGCTCCAGCCAGGCCGCGCAGGTGGCAGCTTCCTGTTGCGACGCGGTCTTGTGCATGCGGCGCTTGCCGCGCGGCTCGTACTTGAAATGCTTTACCGCGTTGGTCAGATACAGCGTGTTGCGCTGCCAGCCCAGTTGCGCCAGCGCGCGGTCCAGCAGCTGGCCAGCCGGGCCGACGAACGGGCGGCCGCGCAGGTCTTCCTGGTCACCCGGCTGCTCGCCTACCAGCATCAGCCGCGCATGGGCCGGACCCTCGCCGTGCACCGCCTGCGTGGCGAACTGCCCGATGGCGCAGCTGCGACAACGGGAGGTGGCCTGCGCCAGCGCAGCCAACGTGCCGGGCGCTTCCACCACCTCGGGCTGCTGGTCGATGCGCAGGGCCACCGATGCAGCAGGACGCTTGTGCGCCGGTGTGCTGCCGCCCTGCTCGATCATGCGGCCACTGCGCTGCGCCGACAAGGCGGTCAGGGGCTGGATCAATACGGCCTCGGGCAGGTTCTTCCAGTAATAACGCGGCATCTCTTTTTGCATCATCTTGAGCTTGAGCCGCGCCGGGTTGAAGATGTTTTCGTAATAGGTCAACCAAAGTTGCTCGTTGGCATCGGGCGGGGGCGCGTCCTCACGCCGCGCACCGGGACCCAAGGCCAGCTCGCGTCCGTTCCAGCGCGCACTGCGTTCAGGCGTCAGGATGGCCCACGGCATCTGCGCAAAACGCCGCGCGAAGAACGGCGCCGTAGCCTCGACAATATGGTGCATCGGCTCGAACCACGCGACGTGGGTAATGCGCCAGTCGTCGTCCGTGGGAGCCGCCAGCGGGCGAAACCGCACAAACGCGGTCATCTTGTGTATGTCGCGCCGCACCTGACGCGCCATTTGCTCCGCCGCCATGCGGTCTGCATCCAGCGGGTCATGGCGCAAGCCCGGTTCGTGCACCAGTCGCCACAGCAGCCGGTAGAGCAGACCAAAACGGCCGGGGTCGGTGTGCAGGGCGGCGCGTTCGCACAGCGGCACAAAAAAAGCGGGTACGTGGATGCGCTCTTGCCAAGGTTCTGGCGGTTGCAGCAGGTCGTGCGCCTGGGGCGTGGCGTCTTCGTCTGGCGCGCCGAACAGATCGGCCTCGACGGCTGACGCCACAAACCAGCTCGCGTCGCCGGGCTCGACGTTTTGCGCAAGCAAGCTGCGCGCTTGGCGACGAAACCCGGCGATGTCGGCCTCGCTGGCCAACTCGACGGCGCGGCCTCGGGAAGTCGCCACCACGTCCTACCGGCCGGCGGCGCGCTTCACACAAGCACCTCGGGCGAATCGAACATCAGCGACTGTTGCTGGGGCTTGGGTTTCAGCCGCGCGGCCAGGTGTTCGTCATCCAGCCCATTGCGCGCGGCCGCACCCGGCACAGTGATAAACGGCAATACATTTTTCAGCGGCACGTGAAGGCGCGACAGATCGTCCACCCGCAGCGGCCGTGTACGACGCGCCTGCAGCAGGCGTTTGACGGACGTCACACCCAGCCCCGGCACGCGCAGCAGCATCTCTT
>JAYSYH010000158.1:0-1731 GCA_043716645.1 Betaproteobacteria bacterium
CAGGAGCCGCCCAGTTCGTGCCGATCACCGTGCACGCCAGCGCCGCGCCGGTGGCCGACATTCGCATCGAACTGCGCCGCGGTCCGATCACGGTATCGGTGAGTTGGCCCACGCACGAGGCCGTGGCGTGTGCGGCCTGGCTGCGCGAGTGCTTGCGGTGATTCGCATCGACGCACTGTGGATGGGGGTCGAACCGGTGGACATGCGCGCGGGCGCCGATACCTTGCTCGCCCGTGTCGTGCAGGTGTTCGGCGCCGCGCAAGTGCACCACGGCTACCTGTTCGCCAACGCCCGCAGCACGCGCATCAAGCTGCTCGTGCATGACGGATTCGGTGTCTGGTGCGCGGCCCGGCGGCTGAACACCGGGCGCTTCGTATGGCCCCGCCAAGTACTGCCCGAGGGCGTGCCGATGACGTTGACGCCGCCTCAATTCGACGCCCTGGTGCTGGGTCTGCCCTGGCAGCGACTGGAGCAGATGCGGGTCCTCACACGCATGTGATTTGTCTGGTCACACGCATGTGATTCAACAGATCACACGCCTGCAATTACGCCCTGCGCGGGCCTGCCAGGGCAATCCGAATCTGCCCGGATAGCCGCGCCGGTGCTGGCTTTGCACAATGCATACATGCTCGACATGGCCCAACTTCAGACCCAGGACCTGCGCGGCTTGAGCCTCGACGCGCTGGCCACTGCGGCCGAGCACATGCTGCGCCACATCGCCCAGATGAGCCAGCAAATTGCCAGTCAGGCGCAGGCCATCAAGTTCCGTGACGTCAAGCTCGAACGCATCATGTTCGAGCTCGCACGGCTCAAGGCATGGAAGTTTGGCGCCCGCACCGAAGCCATGGATGCCGAGCAGCGCCAGTTGTTCGACGAGACCGCAGCAAGCGACGAGGCGAGCCTGCAAGCGCAGCTCGAAGCAGTGCAGGCCCCGGGCGTCATCTCCACGGCGCCAGCGCCTGAGCCGCGCCGCCGGCCCAAACGCCAGGCGCTGCCCGACCACCTGGTGCGCGTGGAGCATCACCACGAACCCCAGGACACCACCTGCGCGACCCCGCAGTGCGGCCAGCCGATGGTGCGCGTGGGCGAGGACGTGAGCGAGCGGCTGGACATCGTGCCGGCGCAGTTCTTCGTCCACCGCCACGTGCGCGGCAAGTGGGTCTGCCGCTGCTGCGAGGTGCTGGTGCAAGAGCCCGTGGCGCCGCAGATCATCGACGGTGGCATGCCCACCGCCGGCTTGGTGGCCCACACCTTGGTCAGCCGCTTCGTGGACCACCTGCCGTACTACCGCCAGGAGCAGATCAACGCGCGCTCCGGAGTGCACACGCCGCGCTCGACGCTGGCGGCGTGGTCCGGGCGCGGCGGCGCGGCGCTGCAGCCTTTGTTCGACGTGCACCGCGAGTTCGTGCTGGGTGCGCAGGTGCTGCACGCCGACGAGACGCCGGTGAACATGCTCGACCCCGGGGCGGGCAAGACGAAGCGGGCGTATGTCTGGGCCTATGCGCGCAGCGGCTTTGACGCGCTGCCGGGGGTGGCTTATGACTTCTGTGTCGGGCGCGGTGCCAAATATCCGATGGCGTTCCTGCACGGCTGGTCGGGCACGCTGGTGCGCGACGAGTTCAAGGGCTACGACAGCGTGCTCAAGATCGAAGGCCGGATTGCCGCAGGCTGTCTGGCGCACGCCCGGCGCAAGTTCGATGAGTTGATCAAGATCAACCAGAGCCCGGTGGC
>JAYSYH010000159.1:0-16604 GCA_043716645.1 Betaproteobacteria bacterium
GCGACGGCGGCGTTCAGGCCGGCTTCGAACTGGCGCCGCACGAAGGCCTCGCGCATGCCGGCCAGCAGCGCGTCCCACTGCGCCTGCGGCACCTGCCGCGTCAGGCCCCGGTCGGCGACGATCTCGATGGCGCGTTCGGCCAGCAGCAGGTAGATCAGCACGCCGTTGTTGTGCTCGGTGTCCCACACCCGCAGCTTGCTGAATAGCATCACGGCGCGGTCGCGGGCGTGCAGGTTGCGCAGCAGGTAGGACATCGGCAACGCGGCTTCGACCGAGACACGGATTTCGCCGCTGTGCTGCTGTTCGCTGGCGGCCACCTGCGCGGCCAGGCGTTGCAGTGCAGCGTCGTCCAATGCGCGCCGACGGTCGGCTTCGTCCAGCCAACGGTGCTTGAAGATGCGTGCCAGCTTGTTCATCACCGTCACCACCTTCCCGATGCGCCGCCGCCGCCGAAGTCGCCGCCGCCGCCCGACGAAAACCCACCGCCACCGCCCAACCCACCGCCGCCGCCGCCACGTCCGCTCATCATCAGCAGCAACTGCAGCAAATTGCCAACGCCCACCACCCCGACCACCAGCACGGCGGCGAAGGCGGCGCCCAGAGCGATCAACACACCCGTGCCCAGCCACCAGGCCGCGCCGCCGGCTGCCACGGCGGCCAGCGCCGAGCCGGCCTTGCGCCCGATCACCGCGCTCACCAGGCCGCCCAGCAGCACCACGCCGGCAAAAGCCACCAGGCCCAGTTGCTCGAAGGGCAGGCCACCCGCAGCGCCGCGGGTGCCCGAGCCGCCGCGCGCCTGCGGCATCGGCAAGTCTTCGCCCCGGATGCGGCCGATCAGCAGATCGACGCCAGCGTCCAGCCCGCCGCCGTAATCGTTGGCGCGGAAGGCCGGCACGATGGCGCGGTCGATGATTTGCCGCGCCGCCAGGTCGGGCACCGCGCCCTCCAGCGCCTTGGCCACCTCGATGCGCACTGCGCGGTCGTTCTTGGCCACCAGCAGCAGCAGGCCGTCGCCCACTTGGCGCCGGCCGATCTTCCAGCTGTCGGCCACGCGCTGCGCGTAGCTGGCGATGTCTTCAGGCGCCGTCGTCGTCACCAGCAGCACGACGATCTGTGGCCCGGCCTGCGTTTCGAAGGCCGCCAGTTTGGCGTCCAGCGCGGCGCGCTGCGGCTCGCTGAGGGTGGCGGTCTGGTCGATGACGCGCCCGCTCAGCGCGGGCACCGGCAGCACGTCCTGCGACCACGCGGGCGAGCCCGTCAGAGCCGCCCCCAGCCAAACCAGCATCAGCAGCATCAGCAGCAACGAGCCTCGCGGGGCACGCGCCGTCATGCGCAGGGTGGTCACGGTTTCACTTCGATGCAGCTGGTGCGGGTGCGGGTGCGGCAGGCTTGTCGAAGCTGACCGTCGGCGGCGCCGAGATCTGCGCTTCGTTCTGCACCGTGAAGCTGGGCTTCACGCCGTAGCTGAACATCATGGCCGTCAGATTGGTCGGGAAGCTGCGCGTCAGCACGTTGTAGGCCTGCACGTCCTTGATATACCGGTTGCGCGCCACGGTGATGCGGTTCTCGGTGCCTTCCAGCTGCACGCGCAGGTCCTGGAATGCGGCGTTCGCCTTCAGGCTGGGGTACTGTTCGCTGACCACCATCAGCCGGCTCAACGCGCCGGTCAATTCGCCCTGCGCTTTCTGGAACTTCTCGAAAGCCGCGGGGTTGTTGACCAGTTCGGGCGTGGCGTTGATGGACGTGGCGCGGCTGCGGGCCTCGATGACCTTGGTCAGCGTGTCCTGCTCGAAGCTGGCCTCGCCCTTCACGCTGGCGACGATGTTTGGAATCAGGTCGCTGCGCCGCTGGTATTGGTTCAGCACCTCGGACCAACCGGACTTGACCTGCTCGTCCTGCTTCTGGAAGTCGTTGTAGCCACAGCCTGTCAGCGACACGGTCAACATCAGAGCAGCGGCGCACGCGGCCCAGCGGGCAGCGGTGCCCGTGGGGGCGTGGGCAGTAGCGGTGGGGGTGGTGTTCATGGGCGCTCCTGTCGGACGATGGGTGAGTTCCGCGGCATGCTAACGGCCAGCCACATGTGGGTCGGTGCGCTGGCACTTCAAGCTGTGGGGCCCCGCCATAATTGGTTGCATGTGGCCTACCCTCCAGAACGACACCTTCCTGCGCGCCTGCTTACGCCAGAGCACCACCCACACGCCGATCTGGCTGATGCGACAAGCCGGGCGCTACCTGCCCGAGTACAAGGCCACGCGCGAAAAGGCCGGCAACAGCTTCATGGGGCTAGCCACCAACCCGCAGTACGCCACCGACGTGACGCTGCAGCCGCTGGATCGCTACCCGCTGGACGCCGCCATCCTGTTCAGCGACATCCTGACCGTGCCAGACGCGATGGGCCTGGGCCTGAGCTTCGGCGCTGGTGAAGGCCCGCGTTTCGCCAGGCCCGTGCGCGACGAAGCCGCCGTCATGGCGCTGCAATCGCCCGACCTAAACAAGCTGCGCTACGTGTTCGACGCCGTCGCATCCATCCGCAAGGCACTGAATGGCCGCGTGCCGCTGATCGGTTTTTCGGGCAGCCCGTGGACGCTGGCCAGCTACATGGTCGAAGGCGCCGGCACCGACGACTACCGGCTGATCAAGACGATGCTGTACAGCCGGCCCGACCTGATGCACCGCATCCTGGCCGTCAATGCCCATGCCGTGACGGCCTACCTGAATGCGCAGATCGAGGCCGGCGCCCAGGCCGTGATGATTTTCGACAGCTGGGGTGGCGTGCTGGCCGATGGCGCTTTCCAGCGTTTCAGCCTGGACTACACCCGTCAGGTGGTGGCCGGCCTCACCCGCGAGAGGGACGGCGTCCGCGTGCCGGTCATCGTCTTCACCAAGGGCGGCGGGCCTTGGCTGCAGCAGATCGCGGCCTGTGGCGCCGATGTCGTTGGTCTGGATTGGACGGTGAACCTGGGTGCCGCCCGCGCCGCCGTGGGCAGCCAGGTGGCGCTGCAAGGCAACCTGGACCCCAGCGTGCTGTTCGCCCCGCCTGAGGCCATCGCCCGCGAGGGCGTGGCGGTGCTGGACAGCTTCGGCCGGCCGCAACGGTCCGACGGCGGCTGGGACGGTCACATCTTCAACCTAGGCCACGGCATCAGCCAGTACACGCCGCCCGACCACGTCGCGGCGCTGTGCGAGGCGGTTCACGCCCACTCTCGCCGTCAGCGCGCGCCGGCCTGAGTCGGCCGGCCTGAGTTTGCAACGCAGCGACTGCGTGCACCTGACGCAGCGTCTGTGCGCTGGCTTTGAACCGGTGCCGAATCGATGTTGATCCAGTGCTGAACCCATTTCAGGCAACCGCCAACTTCACGCCAATTTTCAGTGCCGTGAGCAAGCACTTCGCGGATGCGCTTGTCATTGATTGGCGTGCGCCATAGGGTGCTCTGGCGGACGCCAGAAAAGTCGGTGTATGCCCGCGAAAGGCTTGACTTATCCCCAAAATGCGGAAATGCGTCGCTGGCCACCTGGACTTCGGTTCAGACCGCCAAAAACCGCCGTAATCTGTGCTAAGTGCTTGATTTGCAAACACAACCGGCGCTGCCGTCAAATGTGGCACGGCAAGCGGAGACACGCAGAATCAAGCACTTGGCGCTGCTGAACGCATCTTTTGCACAAAGTTATCCACAGATTTGGGGGGCAACTGGAAAAGTTGTTTTCAATCATGCACTTGCGGCCTTTCCTTGAAGTTGACCCGAGATTACGCGCTTAACCTACTGATCATTTTTCGATGGCCGACTTGCTGAATCTGGCTGTTGCGGTGGAAACCCCGCGCTACTCGGCCGTGGGCGGGCTGCTGGACTACACCCACCCTGATGCCTTGCCGCCAGGCACCCTGGTGCGCGTGCCTTTGGGTCAGCGTGAAGTGGCCGGGCTGGTCTGGACGCCGCCTGACGCCGGCCAACCCGCGCCCGACCTTGCGCGGCACGGGCTGCGGCCTGTCACCCAGGCGCTGGCCGGGCTGCCGCCGCTGGGCGCCGAATGGCGGGCGCTGGTGGACTTTGCCGCCGCCTACTACCAGCGCGGCGTGGGCGAACTGGCGCTGGCCGTGTTGCCGCCCGAGTTGCGCAAGCTGGACGACACCCGGCTGGCGCGGCGCATCGCGCGGCTGCAGAAGCTTGAAGCGCCGACGGCGTTGGCCGACCCGGCGTTGCCCGAGCTGACCGCCGAACAGCATTCAGCGCTAACCGCCATCGCCGCCGCCCGACTGCCCGTGCTGCTGCACGGCGCCACCGGCAGCGGCAAGACCGAGGTTTATCTGCGCGCTGCGGCCGACGCGCTCGCCAGAGGTCAACAAGCCCTCGTGCTGGTGCCCGAGATCAACCTCACGCCGCAGCTGGAAGCCCGCTTCGCCGAGCGCTTTCCGGGCCGCGTGCTGGTCAGCCTGCACAGCGGCCTGACCCCGGCGCAGCGCCTGCGCCACTGGCTGCTGGCCCACCTGGGCCGCGCCGACCTGGTGCTGGGCACGCGGCTGGCGGTGTTCGCGTCGATGCCGCGCCTGGGGCTGATCGTGGTGGACGAAGAACACGACCCGTCTTTCAAGCAGCAGGAAGGCGCGCGTTACTCGGCGCGCGACCTGGCCGTCTGGCGCGCCCACCGCCAGGGTGTGATGGTGCTGCTGGGCTCGGCCACGCCTTCGCTGGAAAGCTGGCAGCGCGCGCTGGAGGGGCGCTACCTGCGCGTGGCCATGCCCAGCCGCATCGGCGGCGGCGCCATGCCGCGCGTGCGTCTGGTGGACATGACCGCGCTGCCGCAAGTCGCGGCGGGCAGCGAACGCGTGCTGGCGCCGCCGCTGCTGGCCGCCGTGGAAGCCCGTCTGGCGCGTGGCGAACAAAGCCTGCTGCTGCTGAACCGCCGGGGCTACGCGCCGGTGCTGCACTGCAGCGCCTGCAGCTGGAAAAGTGGTTGCCCGCACTGCAGCGCGTGGCGCGTCTTCCACAAGGGCGACCGCACCTTGCGCTGCCACCACTGCGGCCTGAGCGAGCGCGTGCCGCGCGCGTGCCCCGACTGCGGCAACCTGGACATCTCCCCGATAGGCCGGGGCACCGAAAAACTGCAGGAACAACTGGCCGTGCTGCTGCCTGAGGCGCGCATCGCCCGCCTGGACGCCGACAGCACGCGCGGCGTGGGCGCGCTCGAACAGCAGTTGCAGGCGGTGCATGCAGGCGAGGTGGACATCCTCGTCGGCACCCAGATGCTGGCCAAGGGCCACGACTTCCGCCGGGTCACGCTGGTGGCCGCCGTCAACCCCGACGGCGCGCTGTTCAGCAGCGATTTCCGCGCCCCCGAACGCCTGTTCGCGCTGCTGATGCAGGCCGCCGGCCGCGCCGGCCGCGATGCCGCTCAGGCCGCCGCCAGCGAGATGTGGGTGCAGACCTGGAACGCCACCCACCCGCTGTACGCCGCGCTTAAAGCCCACGACTACGAGGCCTTCGCCGCCAGCCAGTTGGCCGACCGCCTGGCGGCCGGCCTGCCGCCTTTTGCCAGCCTGGCCCTGCTGCGCGCCGACGCCCGCACGGCCGAGGTGGCAGCCGCCTTCTTGCACGATGCCTCGGCGCTGGCCAGCGTGCATGCCGGCGTGACCGTCTACCCCGTAGTGCCGCCGCAGGTATCCAAGCTGGCCGATGTCGAACGCATGCAGATGCTGGTCGAATCGCCATCGCGGGTGGCGCTGCAGCGCATGCTGGCGGCCTGGCTGCCCGGTCTGCATGCGCTGCGCGGCCTGCACAAGGGCTTGATTCGTTGGGCGGTGGACATCGATCCGCTGGCGATCTGAAGGCACTCCTGGGCGGCGCCCGGACCCGCGCCGTGTCAGCCGGCCAGTACGCGCTGCAGTTGCAGCGCTTCGGCCAGATGCAGCGTCGCGATGCGCTCGCTGCCGGCCAGGTCGGCGATGGTTCGCGCCACCTTCAGGCAGCGGTGCAGGCGCCGGCCTGACCAGCCCAGTCGCTGTGCTGCCATGCGCAGGAAGTTGGCGACCGCTTCGTCGAGGACGCAGATTTCGTCGATACGGCCGGCTTCCAGCATCGCGTTGGGCATCCCCTGCCGTCGGGTCTGCACGCCGCGCGCCGTTGCCACTCGGGCTGCAACCACCGCGCTGTGCTCGCCTTCAGGCGCAGCCAGCATCTCGTCGGGCCGGGCGGCCAGCACCTCGACCTGCAGGTCGATGCGGTCGAGCAAAGGGCCCGATAACTTGCCCTGGTAGCGGGCCACGGCCTCGGGCGTGCAGCGGCAGGCCTTGCCGACACCCAGCGGCGACCCGAGCCAGCCGCAAGGGCAGGGGTTCATCGCCGCCACCAGTTGGAAGCAGGCCGGGAACGAGGCCTGGCGCGCCGCGCGCGAAATGGTCACGCGGCCGGTTTCCAGCGGCTCGCGCAAGGCCTCCAGCGCCGCGCGGGGGAATTCCGGCAGTTCGTCCAAGAAGAGCACACCGCCGTGGGCCAGGGAAATTTCACCGGGGCGCGGCGGCGAGCCACCGCCCACCAACGCCACCGCGCTGGCCGTGTGGTGCGGCGCGCGCACGGGCCGGCCGCGGTGCGCGGCCACCGCTTCGGCGCTGGCCGTCAAGCCGCGCAGCGCGGCGCTGGCCAGCGCTTCGTCGTCCGACAGCGGCGGCAGCAACCCAGGCAGGCGCTGGGCCAGCATCGATTTGCCAGTGCCCGGCGGGCCCACCAGCAGCAGGCTGTGGCCGCCGGCTGCCGCAATTTCCAGAGCCCGCTTGGCGGCGGCCTGGCCTTTCACCTCGCGCAGGTCGGGGCCGGACGGGGCGCTGGCCAGTGGCGGTGCTTCAGCGGCCGTCAAAGGCTGGGTGTCGTCGCCGGGCATCAGCGCGGCCACCACCTCGGCCAGCGTGCCGGCACCGCGCACATCCAGCCCGCTGACCTGGGCGGCGATGCAGGCGCTGGGCTCGGGCAGCACCAGCATGCGGCCGCTGCCGTCGCGGTGCGCCGCCAGGCCCAGCGCCAATGCGCCGCGGATGGGGCGCAGTTCGCCCGATAGCGACAACTCACCGGCGAATTCGCAGGCCGCCAGTCGCGCAAGGTCGAGCAGGCCGCCTGCCGCCAGGATGCCCAACGCGATCGGCAAATCGAAGCGGCCCGATTCCTTGGGCAGATCGGCCGGTGCTAGGCTGACCGTGATGCGTTTGTTGTGCGGGAAAGTGAAGCCGCTTTGCTGCAGCGCAGCGCGCACCCTTTCGCGGGACTCTTTGACCTCGATGTCGGCCAGCCCGACTAGCGTGAAGCAGGGCAGGCCGTTGGCCAGTTGCACTTCGACCTGCACGGCAGGGGCGTTCAGGCCGTCCAGGGCGCGGCTGCAGACGGTGGCCAGAGTCATGGTGTTTGCCTATTGAAGTGGGTGTCGGGGCATTCTCGAAATCCCGCGCCGACTGCGCCAGCACCTCTTTGGTGCGCACCCTTTCGGGGCCCCCATTGGGGTGATGGCCGCGCAGCGTGCACGGTCGCCTGCAACGGCAGGGTCGCCCCGTCACGCAGCTTCCATGGCACGGAAGCTGCAACCGCCTGGCCCCAAGACTGATCTCAGCACCCACTTCACCGAACGGAGATGACATGAAGAAGCACACCCTGGCCCTGTTGGCCACCGCCGTCACGCTGTGCGCCCTGCACGGCGCCGCCCGCGCGGAAGACCCGCCGGCTTCTCCCTTCAGCTTCAACGTCGGCGCGTTCAGCGACTACCGCTACCGCGGCATTTCGCAAACTCGGCTGAAGCCTGCCCTGCAAGGCGGCGTCGACTTCGCCCACTCCAGCGGCTTCTACCTGGGCGCCTGGGCCTCGACCATCAAATGGATCAAGGACGCCGGTGGCGATGCCGGTCTCGAAATCGACCTCTACGGCGGCTACAAGGGCGAAATTGCCAAGGATCTGGCCTACGACGTGGGTGTGCTGCAGTACGTTTACGCCAGCGCCAAGACCAAGGCCTGGAACGCGGTCTACAAGGACCCCAACACCACGGAACTCTACGGTGCCATCACCTACGGCCCGGTCACGACCAAGCTGTCCTACGCGCTGACCAATCTGTTCGGCAACTACGACTACGCCGCGAAGAAAGACAGCAAAGGCAGCCTGTACCTGGACATCAGCGCGTCATTCGACGTCGGCGGCGGCCTCACCCTGGCGCCGCACCTGGGCTACCAGAAGATCCAGAACATCGCCAACGCGTCCTACACCGACTACTCGCTGACCCTGAGCAAGGATTTCAGCGGCCTGGTGCCCAGCGTGGCGCTCGTCGGCACCAATGCCGACAAGAACTTCTACGTCCCAGGCAGCGTGGCCAACAGCACCCAGTTCCTGGGCAAGATGGCGCTTGTCGTCGGCGTCAAGTACAGCTTTTGAGTCTGACGGTTTCAAGGAGAAACGACATGAAGATGGTGACCGCCATCGTCAAGCCCTTCAAGCTTGACGAAGTGCGTGAAGCCTTGAGCGGCATTGGCGTTCAAGGCATCACGGTGACTGAAGTCAAAGGCTTCGGCCGCCAGAAAGGCCACACCGAGCTTTACCGCGGTGCCGAGTACGTCGTCGACTTCCTGCCCAAGGTGAAGATCGAGGCAGCCGTGGACGACAGCCTCGTCGACCGCGTGATCGAGGCCATCGAGGCCTCGGCTCGCACCGGCAAGATCGGCGACGGCAAGATCTTCGTCACCACGCTGGAGCAGGTGGTCCGCATCCGCACCGGCGAAACCGGCAAAGACGCGCTTTGAAGCGCGCATCCATCACGAGAACATGACATGAAAAAATTCATCACCATCCTGGCACTGGGCGTGGCGGCCCTGGGCTTCGGCGGGGCGGTCTGCGCGCAAGGCGCGGCTTCAGCCGTGGCGGCCTCGGCGCCTGCGGCCGAAGCCTCGGCCGCTGCTGCACCCGCACTTGCGCCTGCAGCATCGCCCGCTTCGACAGCGGCTGCCACTTCCGCCGCTTCCGCCGCTTCTGCCGTCGCGCCGGCCGCCTCAGCCGCTTCGGCACCGGTGCCCAACAAGGGCGACGTGAGCTGGATGCTCGTGTCCACCGTGCTGGTCATCATGATGTCGATCCCCGGCCTGGCACTCTTCTACGGCGGCTTGGTGCGCAGCAAGAACATGCTGTCGGTGCTGATGCAGGTCTTCGTCACGTTCTCGCTGATCACCGTTTTGTGGTGCATTTACGGCTACAGCCTGGCCTTCACCGAAGGCAATGCCTTTATCGGCGGGCTCGACCGGCTGTTCCTGAAAGGCGTGTTCGTGCCGAATGCGACCGGTGGCGATTTCCCCGTCGCGGCCACCTTCAGCAAGGGTGTCGTGCTGCCGGAAATCGTCTTCGTGGTCTTCCAGGCCACCTTCGCGGCCATCACCTGCGGCCTGATCGTCGGAGCCTTTGCCGAACGCATCCGCTTTTCGGCGATGTTGCTGTTCATGGTGATCTGGTTCACCTTCAGCTACGCGCCCATCGCCCACATGGTCTGGTTCTGGATGGGCCCTGACGCCTACACCGGCAAGGAAGTGGTCGACGCGATGAACGCCAAGGCCGGCCTGATCTGGCAATGGGGCGCGCTGGATTTCGCCGGCGGCACCGTGGTGCATATCAACGCCGCCGTGGCGGGTCTGGTCGGTGCTTACATGGTCGGCAAGCGCGTGGGCTATGGCAAGGAAGCCATGGCCCCGCACAGCCTGCCGCTGACGATGGTCGGTGCATCGCTGCTGTGGGTGGGTTGGTTCGGCTTCAACGCTGGTTCGGCGCTGGAAGCCGGCAACAGCGCTTCGCTGGCCTTCATCAACACCTTCCTGGCCACCGCCGGCGCGGTGCTGTCGTGGTCTGCGGCTGAAGCGCTGCTGAAGGGCAAAGCCTCGATGCTGGGCGCCGCGTCTGGCGCGGTGGCAGGCCTGGTGGCGATCACCCCGGCGGCCGGCAACGTCGGCATCATGGGCGCGCTGGTCATCGGCCTGCTGGCCGGTGTCATCTGTCTGTGGGGCGTGACCGGCCTGAAGAAGATGTTGGGGGCTGACGACACGCTGGACGTCTTCGGCGTGCACGGCGTGGGCGGCATCCTGGGTGCCCTGCTGACCGGCATCTTCAACTCGCAAGCCCTGGGCGGTCCGGGCATCGTCACCGACTGGGTCACCGGCGCCACCGCCACCAACCCTGACGGTACGCTGGCCCAGTTCATCATCCAGTGCAAGGCGGTCGGCGTGACGGTGGTGTGGTCGGCGGTGGTGGCCATCGTCGCCTACAAGATCGCTGACCTGACCATCGGTCTGCGGGTGCCTGAAGATGAAGAGCGCGAAGGCCTCGACATCAGCTCTCACGGCGAGACGGCTTACAGCCGCTGAGCACAGTCGATCAGCACGGCAAGGCCCGGTCAAGTCAACCGGGCCTGCAACGCGAAAAGGGGCACCAACGGGTGCCCCTTTGCGTTTGGCCACGCCGCCCCCAGATGCCGTAAATTCGTGCCACCGATTTCCGGTCGCCGATTTCCAGAGGCAGCTCTATGGTTCCGCATCTCACCACCGCCCTGACGGGACCGATCAACGAACTCGAGCAGCGCATACTCGAATCGATGCCCGCCATCGAGCGCTGGTTCCGCCTGGAATGGATGGAACACACGCCACCGTTTTACACGTCGACCGACCTGCGCAATGCCGGTTTCAAGCTGGCGCCGGTCGACACGCAGTTGTTCCCCAGCACTTTCAACAACCTGACCACCGAAATGTTGCCGCTGGCCGTGCAGGCAGCGATGGCAGCCATCGAGAAGATCTGCCCCGAGGCCAAGAACCTGCTGCTGATCCCGGAAAGCCACGTCAGCAACACCTTTTACCTGCAGAGCCTGCAGCGGCTCGTTCAGGTGTTCACGCAGGCTGGCCTGAACGTGCGTCTGGGCTCGCTCGACCCGGACGCCGCAACGCCCACCGCGCTGGCTTTGCCTGATGGCAGCGAGCTGATGCTGGAGCCGCTGGTGCGCAACCGCGGCCGCCTGGGTTTGAAGGACTTCGACCCCTGCACCATCCTGCTCAACAACGACCTGTCGGGTGGCGTGCCGCGCAGCTTGCAGTACCTGCATGAGCAATACCTGCTGCCGCCGCTGCATGCCGGTTGGAGCGTGCGGCGCAAGAGCCGCCATTTTCAGAGCTACGAGGAAGTGGCCAAGAAGTTCGCCAAGCTGCTGGGCATGGACCCATGGCTGATCACGCCGATGTACGCGCGCTGCGGCCCGGTCGACTTCACCGACGCCGCCAGCCTTGAAGGCCTGCGCAGCCAAGTCGAATTGATGCTGGGCAAGGTGCGTCGCAAGTACAAGGAGTACGGCATCAACGAAAGGCCCTTCGTCGTCATCAAGGCCGACAACGCCACCGGCATCGGCATTCTGGCGGTGCGCGATGTGAAGGAGCTGGACGACCCGGCCCGCCTGACGCGGGCGCGCAGCGGTCTGGTCCGCGAGGGACAGGAGCTGGACGAGATCATCGTGCAGGAAGGGGTGCCCAGCTATGAGCGCATCAACGACGCGGTGGCCGAGCCTGTGGTGGTCATGATCGACCGCTACGTCGTCGGCGGCTTTTACCGCGTGCACGCCGACCGGGGCGTCGACGAAAACCTGTCGGCACCCGGTTCGCGCTACCTGCCGCTGGCCTTTGCCGGCAGCAGCCAGCTGCCCAAGCCCGGCGCCAAGCCCGGTGCCAGTGCGCCCAACCGCTTCTACATGTATGGCGTGATCGGTCGTCTGGCCATGCTGGCGGCCGCCTACGAGCTGGAAGCCACCGACCCCGAGGCTGAAAGCTACGATTAAATTCAGCGGCCAGTGCCGGGTTGGAAGCGGCAGCGACACCGGCACAACCGAACGGCAGTCAACACCCATGAGCGCCGAACGCGCCCCTCCTTCGACCGGTGCTCTTGCAGCCCTGACCATCGCCGCCATCGGCGTGGTCTACGGCGATATCGGAACCAGCCCGCTGTACGCGCTGAAGGAAGTCTTCGCGCACGGCCGCGTGCCGCTGACGCCGGGCAACATCCAGGGCATCCTTTCGCTGGTGTTCTGGACGCTGACGGTGGTGGTGTCGATCAAATACGTGGTGTTGATCCTGCGTGCCGACAACCACGGCGAGGGTGGCCTGATTGCCATGTTGGCGCTGGCTTCGGTGGCGGTGAAAGACAAACCCGTCCTGCGCCGGCGCTTGCTGCTGCTGGGCATATTCGGCACGGCCATCTTTTTCGGCGACGGCGTCATCACGCCGGCCGTCAGCGTGCTGGGTGCGGTGGAAGGTCTGGAAGTTGCGGCGCCGGGCCTGCACCGCTTTGTCGTGCCCATTTCGCTGGTCGTGCTGACCGCCCTGTTCGTGACGCAGCGTTTCGGCACGGCCGTCGTCGGGCGCCTGTTCGGGCCGGTGACGCTGCTTTGGTTCGCCGTGCTGTCGGTGCTGGGCGGGGTGCACATCGTGCAGAACCCGCAAGTGCTGGTGGCGCTGTCGCCGCACCACGCTTTGGGTTTCCTGCTCGGCCACCCGGGCATCGCCTTCGTCGCCCTGGGTTCGGTGGTCTTGTGCGTGACCGGCGCCGAAGCGCTGTATGCCGACCTGGGCCACTTCGGCAAGAGGCCGATCCGCCTGGCCTGGTTCGCCATCGTCATGCCAGCCCTGCTGCTGAACTATTTCGGCCAGGGCGCGATGCTGCTGGAACACCCCGAAAAGGCGCGCAACCCGTTCTACGAAATGGCCCCTGAATGGGCGCTGTACCCGCTGATCGCGCTGGCCACGGCGGCGGCGTCCATCGCTTCGCAAGCGCTCATCACGGCGGCCTTTTCGGTGTCCAAGCAAGCCATGCAGCTGGGCTACCTGCCGCGCTTGCGCATCCTGCACACCAGCGTGCGCGAAACCGGCCAGATCTACGTGCCTTTCGTGAACTGGACGCTCTACGCCTTCGTCGTCTTCG
This sequence comes from Betaproteobacteria bacterium, assembly GCA_043716645.1. Taxonomy (GTDB): domain Bacteria; phylum Pseudomonadota; class Gammaproteobacteria; order Burkholderiales; family Burkholderiaceae_C; genus Rubrivivax. The sequence continues at coordinate 12,954 of JAYSYH010000159.1, forward strand.
CCGTGGTGATGTTCGGCAGCAGCGGTGCGCTGGCCTCGGCCTACGGCATCGCCGTGACCATCGACATGACCATCACCACGGTGATGACCTTCTTCGTCATCCGTTGGGCCTGGGGCTTGTCGCTGCCGTTGTGCATCGTCGCCACCGGTTTCTTCTTCATCGTCGACCTGACGTTCTTCGCGGCCAACGCGGTGAAGGTGCTGGAAGGGGGCTGGTTCCCACTGCTGATCGGCGCCGGTGTCTTCACGCTGATGGTCACCTGGAAGGGCGGCCGCGCGCTGATGATGGCCCGGCTGCGCGAAGAAGCCATCGACCTCGAGCCTTTCCTCGAATCCATCTTCATCAGCCCGCCGTTGCGCGTGTCTGGCACGGCGGTGTTTCTCAGCGCCGAGAAGGGCTCGACGCCCTTCGCCCTGCTGCACAACCTGAAGCACAACAAGGTGCTGCACGAGCAGAACCTGTTTGTCACCGTGCAGCACCACGAGGTGCCCTGGGTGGGTTTCAACAAGCGCTGCGAGATCGAGCCGCTGGGCCACGACTGCTGGGCCGTGACGCTGCACTTCGGCTTCAAGAACGACCCCGACGTGCCCGAAGCGCTGAAGCTGCTGAAAGGGCGCGGCGTGCAACTCGACGACATGGAGACCAGCTACTTCCTGAGCCGCGACACCGTCATTCCCACCTTCGGTGGCGGGATGGCGCTGTGGCGCGAAAAACTGTTCGCCAGCATGCACCGCAACGCCGCCACAGCGGCCGACTTCCTGAACCTGCCGACCAACCGCATCGTCGAGTTGGGCACCAAAGTCGAAATCTGACCGCGGGTCTACGCATCCCGCTGTGTCTTGTCCGTTGTTGTTACTGTTACCGCTGTTTCGACGGTTACTGCGACGGTTACTGCGACGGTTACCGCGACGCTGACTGCGACAGTTCCAGCGTGTACTTGCCGTTGACTGCGCCGTAGCCCCCGCCTGCATAGAACACGCGAACGTACATCGTGACGGAGATGGCCGCTGTGTTGGTCACGGTCACGCTGTCCACCAAGCCGGCACCCAGATAACTTCTGCCCACGCGCAGGCCGTTGGCGTCGAACACGTCCAGGTTGGGGTTGGACCCCGGGCTGGGTGTCAGCACGGCGGTCAACGAGCGGCCGGCGCCGACTGTGACGCGGGCGTAGTCCAGGTCGCGCTCTTCCATGCCGCGTGAGCCCTGCACGCTGCCGTTGATCACCGCCGGCAGCGTGGGCACCAGCAGCGCGGTGCCCAGCGTGCCGTTGGGTTCCACTTCGGCCAGCACGACCGGTATCGCTGCGGCGCTGTTGATGTTCAGGAAGACCGCCGTCACCGGCCCCCACACGCCGGCGGCGTCGCGGGCGCGGGTGTAGACGGTGTGCTGCCCCGGCAGCAGGCCGGCGGTGGCCACGTTGCCGCTCAAGCCTTCGGTGGTGGCGTTGAAGCTGCCGTCGCTGGCGGTCAGCGGTAGCGCCACCACGCCGGGTTGCCAGGGCGCCACGTCGATGCTGTATTCGGCCGCCGCGATGGCCTGCGTGGCCTCGATGCCGTTGCTCTGGTTGAAGCGCGTGTCGGTGGCGCTGGCGGTCAGCGCCACCACGGTGCCGGCCGGCACGCCGGTGGCGGTTGAAGCGTCACCGGCCAGCGCCAGCGCGGTCACGTCTGGCCCGGCCGGCGTGATGTACGGCGAGCGCGCCACCTTGGCCGCGTAAATCAGCGCCGGCAGGTTGTTTGGCTTGGTGGTGCCGGTGTAGCTGGCGCAGCTTTCGAAAAAAGCCGTTCCCAGTTCGATGGTGAAACTGGCCACGCCCAGTTCACCGTAAGACGGCGCATCGCTGGTGCCGTCGGTGGGGTACAGGCCGATGGATTGCTGCGGCGTGTAGCCGTTAAACCAGGCCAGTCGGCGGCCCATGGTCTGCATCGCCAGGCCGTTGGGCGCCTGCGCCGCTGTCTCGCCCCAGGGCCACAGCACCAACTGGCTGTAGCTGTGGATGTCCAGGTGCACGCCGCTGGTGTCGCTGGGCGCAGCGTCGCTCAAGCCCGGCCCGCGGCGGTCGGGCCACAGGCTGCGGATGTAGCTTTCGATGGCCTTGGTTTCCGGTTCGCTGGATGCCGACGGGCCGCGGAACGTCAGGTCGCAAACCGCGCCGCTGGAACCCTGGCCACCGGTGCTGTTCCAGGTGAACCCGAAGTTGCGGTTCAGGTCGATGCCGCGGTTGTTGCTGTTGGTGCAATAGTTGTTGTTGGCGTTCTTGCGCCAATTCAGGCCCGTCTCGGCCCTTTTGCGGCCGTCTGGGTTGGTCTGCAGCATCAGGTGCACTTCGTGGTGGTTCAGGATCCACGTGGCGTCGGCATTCGTGCCATAGCCGTTCACCAACCAGCGGGCAAAGTCCAGCACCAGCGGCGCGGTGGTGTATTCCCGGGCGTGGATGGCGCTGTTGATGAACAGCTTGGGCTTGGCTTCGCCGCCCACGCCGGGGGTGGCAATGTTGGTGGCGCTGTTGGTCAGCTTCAGCACCTTGATGTCGTAGCCGCCGGTGTTCTGCGTCTTCAGCCACGAGGAGCCGGCGCTAACCCAACTGGCCAGCGTGGGCTGGGCCGCGATCAGGCTGTCGCCGACGGCGAAGGTTTCTTCCACCGTTTCGTAACAGGCGTAGCCCGGGATGGTCAGCGGCGCGGGCACGCCGGCCGCGCGTTGCGACGCGGCGATCTGGAACTGCGTCAAGGCGCGGTTGCGCCGCTGGATGAACTCGGTGGCGCGTTCGAAGCGAAAGCCGAACGCGCGCAGGCGTTCCATGTCGGCGGCCTCCAGCTGCAACACCAGGAAGCCACCGGCGTAGTCGCTTTCCAGCAATTCGCCGTGGAAGGTGATGGCCGCCTTGCGCGCGATGTCCAGGCTGGGGAAGTACGCCTTGTAGACGTTGTAGGCCGCCTTTTCCTGCTCCAGCATTTCAATGGTGGAGGGCTCGGCTGCGGCCTGCGCGGCCACGCCGGACAGCGCGACGGCCAGGGCGGTCAGGATGGGGCGTGTCAGGCGGCTTTTCATGGGCGGCTCGTTTCGAGACATCGAATACGAACCATGATAGTGGCGGCGCAACGCCCGCCCGGCCGCGAGCTTCAGGCCGCCAGCAGACCGCTGAACAGCGGGTCGTGACGGCTGCGCGGACGGTAGCCGCTCAGCCGACGGGCAATCTCGGCGATGTGCTCCGGCGTGGTGCCGCAGCAGCCGCCGGCCAGGTTCAGGAAGCCGGCCTTCGCGAACTCTTCCATCAGCGCGCCGGTGACCGGTGGCGTCTCGTCGAAGCCGGTGTCGCTCATCGGGTTGGGCAAGCCGGCATTCGGGTAAATGCAGACAAAGGTGTCGGCGATCTTGGAGAGTTCTTCGGCATACGGGCGCATTAAGGCTGCACCGAGGGCGCAGTTCAGGCCTACCGTAAGCGGCTTGGCGTGCCGTACCGAATTCCAGAAAGCCGGTACGGTTTGCCCCGACAGGATGCGACCCGAGGCATCTGTGACCGTGCCGGAAATCATGATCGGCAGTTTCTTGCCGCTCTCTTCAAAATAGGTATCGATTGCAAACAGTGCGGCCTTGCAATTTAAGGTATCAAAAATTGTTTCGACCAATAGAACATCGGCACCGCCTTCG
>JAYSYH010000160.1:0-5499 GCA_043716645.1 Betaproteobacteria bacterium
ACACCAGCAGTTCGGTTTTGGTGATGCTCTTGGTGCGCGTCTGGAACAGGTAGCCCAGGATGGGCAGGTCACCCAGCAGCGGTACCTTGCTCACGTCGTTGCGCTCGTCTTGCGTGAAGATGCCGCCGATCACCACCGTGCCGCCGTTTTCCACCAGCACCTGCGTCTTGATCTGCTTGGTGTTGATGGCCGGGCCGGCAGCGGTCAGTGAACCGCGGCTGTCCTTGTTGACTTCCAGGTCGAGGATCACGTTGCCTTCCGGCGTGATCTGCGGCGTCACTTCCAGGCTCAGGCTGGCCTTCTTGAAGGACACCGAAGTGGCGCCGCTGGACGTCGACTGCTGGTAGGGAATTTCTTCGCCCTGCTCGATGCGCGCCTTGGTCTGGTCGGCGGTGATGACGCGCGGGCTGGCCACCACGTTGCCTTTGCCTTCGGCCTCCAGCGCCGAGATTTCCAGGTTCAGGAAACGGTTGGCTGCGGCGCCGAACAGCGACAGCGCAAAGGTGGCCGGTACCACCGTGGAATTGCCCAGCGCATTGGCCGCCATGTTGACGAACTGGGTGTCGGCATACGTCGACGTGGCGCCCTGCTGCTGCGTCTGGTTGCCGATGGCGTTGTAGTTGCCGCCAACGGTGATGGCATTGCCGCCGCCGATGCCATAGCCCGGCATACCGCCACGCACGCCGCGCAGATCCGATCCACCGAGCTTCACGCCCAATGACCGGCCAAAACTGTCGTTGGCTTCGACGATGCGCGCTTCGATCAGCACTTGTCGCACCGGGATGTCGATCTTGGCGATCAGGGCCTGCACTTCTTCCAGCTTGCTGGGGATGTCGGTGACGAAGAGCTGGTTGGTGCGCGCTTCGAAAATCACGCTGCCGCGCGCCGACAACATGCGGTTCGAGGCACTGCCGCCGGTCACACCGCCGCCGCCCCCGCCCGCGCCACCACCTTGCGCTTGTCCCAGCAGGCTGCGGGTCAGTGTCTCGGCTTTGCTGTAGTTCAACTGGAAAGCCTGCGTGCGCGTCGGTTCCAGGTCGGCGACCTTCTTCTTCGATTCCAGCTCGACCTGTTCTTTGGCGGCCAGTTCATCTTTCGGCGCGATCCACAGCACGTTGCCGTTCTTGCGCACGCCCAGGCCCTTGCTCTGCAGGATGACGTCCAGCGCCTGGTCCCAGGGCACGTCTTTCAGGCGCAGGGTCGAGGTGCCGGTGACGGTGTCGCTGGTGACGACGTTGAAGTTGGTGAAGTCGGCGATGACCTGCAGCAAAGCCCGCACTTCGATATTCTGAAAGTTCAAGCTGAGCTTTTCGCCCTGGAAGCCCTGGCCGGAAACCAGCTTGTTCGGGTCAACCTTGACCGGGCGCACTTCCAGCACGAACTGGTTGTCGCTTTGGTAGGCGCTGTGTTCCCAGGCGCCGGTGGGTTCGACGACCATGCGCACCCTGTCGCCACTTTGGAAGGTGGACACGGTTTTCACCGGTGTGCCGAAGTCGGTCACATCCAGGCGGCGGCGCAGTTGCTCGGGCAGCGTCGAGCGCAAAAATTCAACCACCAGTTGCTGGCCTTGCTGGCGGATGTCGACGCCAACCTGGGTGCTGGGCAGGCTGACGATGACGCGGCCGGCGCCGTCGGCACCGCGGCGGAAGTCGATGTCGCGCAACGTCTGGCTGGTGGTGTTTTGCGGCGCCGCGAACTGCACGGCCTGCGTCGTGGCTGCAGCGGGTGCCGCACCCGATCCGGCGGCTGGCGCCAGGGCCATCGGTGCGCCCGGGTTCTCCAGGATCAGCAGCAGGGCCTTGCCCTGCAGCAAGGCGCGGTAGCCCGATGCGGCCTTCAGGTTCAACACCAGGCGCGAACGGTCGCCCGCCTGCGCCACGCTGACCGAGCGCAGGTTGCCCTGGTTGATCTCGACCGTGCTACGGCCCAGGCCGTTGGTGACGCCCGGCAGGTCGATGGCGATGCGCGCCGGCGCTTGCACCGCAAAGCCGCTGGGCAGGGCCGTCAAGGCTTCGGCCAGTTCCACGCGCACGACTTCGGTACCCGACTGCTGGCTGCTGGTGATGGACTGGATCGCGTTCTGCGCCCAGGCGACGGCTGGCAACCACAGCGCGCTGGCGGTGGTCATTGCAGCCAGGGCGGCTCGCCAAGGGAACATGGTGCGGGTCTCCTGATTCGATTTCATCGTGCCTTCTCCACCAACTGCAGCACGACCGGCCGCTCTATCCATTCGCCCGCCGCGTCTTGCACGATCTCGCGCAGCGCGATCTCGGTTTCGGCAATCTTCGTGATCCGGCCGTAGTTCTGGCCGATGTAGTCGCCCGGCTTGACCTGGTACAGCAGGTTGTCGACACGCAGCAGCGCGAAAGGCAGGCCTTGCTTGTTGACGCTGCCCACCATGCTCATACTGTCCAGCGGGTAGGCTTCCAACGGTTCCTTGCGGCGGTTCAACTCAGCCGCCAACAGGGAATTCGGCTGCCTGGCCTCTTGCTTGAGCGCCACGGTGAGCTTTTGTGTACTAAAAGGTTCGACGGCCTGCGCGGTGTTGTAGGGCTGGGGATCGAACTTCTTCGGTGCCTGCAGCGGGGTGATGCTCGGTTTGACCTCGCGGCGTTGCTGCTCCATCCAGCCGCGCAGTTCTTCTTCGTCGGCGCTGCAGGCGCCCAGCAATGCCGCCGCCAGCAACGCGGGCAACAGCCAAGCGCCCAGAGCATGACGAGCGGGATGCAGATGCAGGAACTTCATTTGGTGTCGCCCCCGCCAGCTGGCTTCGTGCTCGGCGCCGGCTTGCGCTGCGCAGCAATCTCGCTGGCGTCCAGGTAGCGGTAGGTGCGCGCCGTGGCTTCCATCGAGAGCGCACCCCCGGCGTCTTTGCCGCCGACTGGCGTGATGGCCAAGTTCTGCAAGGTGACGATGCGCGACAGGTTGGCCACGTCGGCGGCGAAGGCACCGATATCGTGATACCTGCCGCTGACGCGAACGGAAATCGGCAGCTCGGCGTAGTAGTCCTTGATCTGCACCTGACCCGGACGGAACAACTCAAATTGCAGGCCGCGGCCCAGACCGGCCTGATTGATATCAGACAACAGCACGTCCATTTCGGCACGGCCTGGCAGTTGCTTTTCCAATTGCGTGACGTACTCCTGAACCTGCAACTTCTGCTTGCGCAATTCGCTCAGATTGACGGCCTGTGCCAGCCGATTGCGGTAGTCGGCCTTCAGCTTGGGCTCTTGCTGGCGGGCGGTTTCCAATTCATCGGTGGCGGCCGAGATGAACAAGAACCAGCCGGCCACGACCATGGCTGCGGCGGCCAGCAGCCACACCGCCACCTTCGGCAAGGACGGCCACTGACCGGGCTCGTTCGGGTTCAGGTTGCGGAACTGCGATGCCGCGTGCTCGACAAAGCTGCTGACGTCGAAATTGGCGGTGGTGTTCTTGGCCATGGCGGGCTTCAGCTGAGTTCAGCTTGATTTAGCGGGCAAGGGTTGCGGCTGAATGGCCGCGCCTGGGGCCGCGCCCGAGGCTGCATTGTTTGGCGCGGCGACGGCCGCCGTGGCGCCTTGCTGGCGCTTCAGCGTGACCCGCATCGAGAATTCGAACAAGCGGCGTTGCTCACGGGTGGCAGTCGTCACGGCAACCGCCTTGATCTCGACCAGTTCGGGCTTTTCCAGCCACGGCGAGTTGTACAAGGTGTTGCGGATGAACTCGGACACGCGTTCATTGGTTTGCGCCGTGCCGTTGATGGCCACCACCTGCCCGGCTTGGCGGATGGTCGTCAGGTAGACGCCCTCGGGCGTCTGCCGCACCAGTTCGTTGAGCAAGTGCACCGGTACATTGCGATCAGTCTGCAGGTCTTCCACGGCCTTCTGGCGCGCCTTCAGTGCGTCGATCTCGGCACGCAGCATCGCGATGTCCTTGATCTGCAGGTCGAGCTTGGTGATCTCGCCTTTGAGGAAAGCATTGCGTGTTTCTTGCGCCGATGTCATTTGCCCCAGCACCGAATACCACAGCAATCCGATGGCCACGCCGCCAGCTGCGCACAGCCCCAGGCTGATGAAGAAAGCCCGTTTGCGTTGTCGGCGCTTGTCCTGCCGGTGAGGCAGGAGGTTGATCAAGATCACTGCACGAACCTCCGCATCGCCAGACCGCAGGCGGTGAGGTAGGACGGTGCCTCACGCCGCACGCGGGGCTCGCGCACGCCCGAGCCGAGTTGCATCTGGTCGAAGGGGTTGACCACACTGGACGCGAACCCGGTGAGGTCGGTGACACGGTCTTTCAGGCCGGGCAGGGTGGCGGTACCGCCGGCCAGCATCACGTAGTGCACCTTGTGATGCGGCGTGCTGGTGAAGAAGTATTGCAAGGCGCGGCCAATTTCCTGCGACAGGCTGTCGACGAAGGGGGCCAGCAGCACCGTGTTGTAGTCCTCGGGAAGATCGCCGCTGAGCTTCTTGGCTTCAGCCTCTTCGAAAGAAAAGCCGTACTGGCGCGAGATGAGTTGGGTCAGCTGCGAACCACCGAACGCCTGGTCGCGGTCGTAAAGCATCTCGTCGTCACGCAGCACCTTCAGGCTGGTGGTGTCGGCACCGATCTCGAACAGCGCCACCAACGCATCGCGCCCTTCGCCAGGCAGCGCTGCAACCACGCGGCTCATGGCCAGTCGCGAGGCGTGCGATTCGATGTCCAGTACCACCGGCTTCAGGCCAGCGGCTTCGGCCAGGCCCTGGCGGTCCTGGACACGGTCTTTGCGTGACGCGGCGATCAGCACCTCGACGTCGCCGATGGACGTTGGGCTGGGCCCGACGACGCAAAAATCCAGGCTGACTTCGTCGAGTGAAAACGGGATGTACTGGTTGGCCTCGGACTCGACCTGCAATTCCATTTCTTCTTCGCGCAAGCCGGCCGGCAGCATGATCTTCTTCGTGATGACGGCCGATTGCGGCATGGCCATCACGACTTGCCTGGTCTTGGTGCCGCTCTTGGAAACCACCCGGCGCACCGCGTCGGCGACCTCGTCGAACTTCTCGATTTGGCCGTCGGTGATCCAGCCCTTTTCGAAAGGTTCGCTGGCGAAGCGTTCCAGCACGTACTCGCCGGTCGGGGTCTGATTCAGTTCCACCAACTTGACACTGGATGAGCTGATATCCAGCCCGATCATCGGTGGCGACTTGCGGCCCAGTAGTGAGTCCAGGAAACCCAAATTACACACTCCCCAGCCACACGGCCATGAAACGACGAGATCCCGAAATGAAGCCTGGTGGAGAAAGCAAATTGGCCCAAGGCTTGTTAAGAAGTCACTTCAATCCTAGCAGCAAAGCCCTTGAGATCGAGAGATAAAAGCGCCGCAAGCACCCCCCAGCCGTTGCCTATGGGGGACGCCTTCCAATGAGATGAAACAAGCCGCAAGGCACACCCTGTGCAGGCCATGTCGTTGGGCGAATCGGGCGGTCGCAGCGCGTTTCTATAATCGTGACACCCGATGTTCGGGCTGCCCATGACCCC
>JAYSYH010000017.1:0-2561 GCA_043716645.1 Betaproteobacteria bacterium
TCTCGCCCGCGACGCCCTGGTTGCCCTGCGCGACGACGACCACCTGACGCCTGACGCCCGTGCCGCGCGGGTGCGCGGGGTGTCCAAGGCGGCCGGTCTGTTCGGCCTCAGCCAAGCCGCCGACACCCCCGAGCTGACCTTGCTGGTGGCCCGCGAAACCCTGGCCCAGCACGGTGTGGGCCACCTGCCCGGCCTGTTCGGCGCCGAGCCGGGGCTGCTCGACGGCATCGCCGAGCCGCTGCGCAGCAGCCACCTGCTGCCGTTGCTGGCTGGCGACAAGCGCAGCGGCTTTGCCTTCACCGAGCCGGCCGGCGCGGTGCGCCCGACCTGGGGCGATGTCGACGGTGACCAGCTGGTCATCAGCGGCCGCAAGTCCTACGTCACCGGCGGCGCCGAGGCCGACTTTCTCACCGTGCTGGTCGACATCGCAGGCCAGGGGCCGGCGATGGTGGTGGTCGACACCGACTTGGCCGGCGTCACGCTGGAGCGGCGGTTCACGTCGCTGGATGGCAGCCACCATGCGGCGTTCAGCTTCGACCGGGTGCGGTTGCCGCGCCACCACGCCATCGGCGCCCCGGGTGACGGCCGCAGCCGGGCGCTGGCCAAGATCAGCGCGATGCGGCGCGCGATTGCCGCCGATGCCGTGGGCACGGCGGCCTGGATCATCGACCTGCTGGCCACCGACCTGCAAACCGAGCGCCGCGGCGGTGCCCGCGCCGCCAGCGAACGCATCCGCCTGCGTTATGGCGACATGCGCATCCAGGCCTATGCGGCGCGTGCCACTGTTTATCGAACCGCCCGCCTGGCCGACGCCGGGCACGACGTGGTCAACGAGAGCATCGCCGCCAAGGTGTTCGCCACCGAGGTCGCTAACCAGCTGGTCGACATGGCGGTGCAACTGGTCGGCGGCGAGGCACTGGTGGTCGGCCACCCGCTGGAGCACACGCTGCGCCGCCTGCGCACGCTGCGCTTGGCCGAGGGTGAGACCGACACGCTGCGGGTCAACCTGGCCCGCGGTCACCTCGATCTGGGCAGGGGCAGGCTTTGAGTCCCTCGTGGCCAGCCGATGCCCGGGCGGGCGGCCATGCTGGGCGCCTTGAAACCCAAAACTCCAAGGCACGCAGGGTGGAGAATGATCCATGGGACCAACGTCCGCGCAAGCCGCCACGCCTGAACCGGCCGCCGCCTTCGAGGCGTTTTTCTCCGGCCTGCCGGTGGATGCTGCGCCGGGCATGGCCTTCGTGCTGGTGCAGCACCTCGCACCCGACCACAAGAGCCTGCTCATCGATCTGATCCGGCGCTGCACCACCCTGCCGTTGTTCGAGGTCGAAGACGGCATGGAGGTGCAGGTCAACTGCGCCTGCATCATTCCGAGGCCGGGCCGCTGTAGGCCATCACCACCACCGAGCGGGCCAAGGTCGAGGGCAAGGCATGACGACCGCGCCGGATGACAACCCGATGACCGACGACGACGCGCTGCGCCAGCGCGCCGAGGCGGCCTTTGCAGTCCGCGGCGCTGCCGCACCAGCAGCCCCGGTGGCGTTGGACACCGGGGCCACGCAGACGCTGCTGCACCAACTGCAGGTTCATCAGATCGAGCTGGAGACGCAGAACGAAGCGTTGCGTCAGGCGCAACTGCTGCTGGCCAGCTCGCGCGCCCGTTTGTTCGACCTGTACGACCTGGCGCCCGTCGGTTATTGCACCGTCAACGACGCGGGCGTGATCTTGGAGGCCAACCTCACGCTGGCCACGCTGCTGGGCGTCCCGCGCAGCACGCTGGCGGCCCAGCGGCTGTCGCAGTTCATTCTCGCGGCCGACCAGGACGCTTTTTATGCCCTTCGCCTGCGCGTGCTGGGCGATCGGTCCGCGGCCGTCGACACCGACCCTGCCGACCCTGCCGCTGGCGCCGGGTTGCGCGCCTGCGGGGCCGACGAATGCGAGTTGCGCATGCTCCGGCGCGACGGGTCGCTGTTCCGGGCCCACTGGACGGCCAGCGCCGAAACGAGCCATGGGCTCGACGCCCGGCCGGGCCCTGCAAACGAGCGCCGCCAGAGGGTGCGCCCGATGCTGCGCATCGCCATCACCGACATCAGTGCACGCCAGCGAACCGAGGCAGCGTTGCGGGCCAGCGAGCAATTCACCAGCGCCGTGGCCGACAACGTGCCGGGCATGCTGGCTTACTGGGATGGCGATCTGCGGTGCCGTTTTGCGAACCAGCAGTACGGCCAATGGTTTGGCCGCAGCGCCGAGCAAATGCAGGGCATCCGGCTCCAAGATTTGCTGGGCGAGGCGCTGTTCCAGCAGAACGAACCCGTCATCCGCGCGGCCTTGCAAGGCACGGCCCAGCAGTTTGAGCGCCGGTTGGTCAACGACGACGGCCAGGTCCTGCACACCTGGGCGCAGTACGTGCCACACCGGATCGATGGCGATGTGCTGGGCTTCTTTTCGCTGGCAACCGACATCACGGCGCTGCGCGACAACGAGGCCTGGCAGCGCGTCAAGGCGGCCGCGCTCCAGGCCGTCTCGCAAGGTGTGCTGATCACCGGCCCCGGCCGGCGCAT
>JAYSYH010000161.1:0-45135 GCA_043716645.1 Betaproteobacteria bacterium
CGCTGCGGACCTTCCTTGTCGTACAGGCTGGCCATGCGCTCGTAGGCCGGGGTGTAGCCGTTCAAGATGGCCGTGTCGTAAGCCGCAATGATCTTGGGCTTCACGTCCTTGCCGCCGCGCAGATCGCCGGCATCCACGCCGGGCACCAGTTCGTCTCCGGCTTCGTAGATGCGGCCCAGCCAGTAAGCGGTGCCGCCACACCTTTCGATTTGGCCCGCGCGGGCGATGGCCAGGCCCTTGGCGGGGTTCTTCTGCTCGGCAGCACCGAACTCACCCAGCACATAGGCCTGCACCAAGCGCGTGGCCACTTCGCAATGCATGTAACGGGCGGCCGGGTCGACGGCCTTCCAGCCTTCGGCCTGTGCGTAGTTCAGCGCGCCATAGGTCTGCAGGAACTGGCCGCTGTCGATGGCCGTCTGGATCGCGCTGATGGCACTCTTGCGCTGCGCGTCAGTCAGACCTGCGGTGTCGGATTGCCACTGGCTGTAGTTGATACCGCCGATTTCGGCAGCCGCGCCATAGCGCACGTCCTTGCGGGCTGCAATTTCCCTGGCGATGTATGCATCAACGCCCTTCTTGTTGCTGTCTTGCTCGGCCGGCGATGGCCCGCTGTCATTGCCGATGTAGCGGCCCAGGATGGAGCCGATGGCGCCAATGGCGCCGTATTTGTTGGTTTCCTTGGCAATCGGGCATTCGATGTAGTCGGCATGCCGTGCATCGTTCTGCGCGTACTTGTCCTTGTCAGGATTCAAGCATTTCTCGGCCATGGCGATGGGGCTGGACAAGGCCAGCAGGATGACGGTCAACGGGGTGGCGAGTTTCATGGGGGTGTGCTCACGGGTATGGGGTGGGCCGGGCTGGACAGCAGCCTTGCATCTCACAGAGGGTCTACGCCCGACAGACGCGCCAAAAGGCTCACGGCGACCCCACCACCAAAACCGCTTTCACCGAACCGCTGCTGGCCCGCCCGACGCCACGCCCGGGCGCAGGTCGCCGCGCAGGCCCAGCGGGGCGCGGCCCATGATGCGTTCGGCGCGCAGGTGGGCGTAGCCCGATTCGTCACCGATCAACTGCCCGCTGGCGCCACTGGCCAGGCCACGCGGCCTTCCAGGCTGACGCGCGAATAGCCGCTGCGGTCTGATCTGTAGTACGCGGATGGCCGCAAACGGCTCAGCGCTCAGCGCTCTGCGCCGGCTTGCGCGTCCAGCCACTTCAACAGGGCTTGATACAGGTCGCCAGCGGCAATCGGCTTGAAAATGAAATCGTCCATGCCGGCTTGCTGGCAGGCCACACGGTCGCCGTCGAACGCGCTGGCGGTCAGGGCCAGGACGGGCACCCTGCCCCAACCCGGCAGCCGGCGGATGGCGCGCGTGGCTTCCAGGCCATCCATTTCGGGCATCGGCATATCCATCAGCACCAGATCGTGGGCAGCGGCCATCGCCTTGTCCAGCGCTTCGCGGCCGTCCACCGCGGCGTTGAAGGCCAGCCCGACGGCGCCCAGCATGGCCGCTGCAATTTCACGGTTGACCTCGTTGTCCTCGGCCAGCAGGTTCTGCGCCTCCGCGTGGCGTTGGCGCAGTTGCGATTCCGCGTCTTGGCTCGCGGTCTGGGGCCGGGCCAGCCGCAGCTGTTGTTCGCTTTCGGCACCTCTTCGGCATGGCGGCGCTCGGTGACATCGACCTGGATGCCGGCCACGCGGTAGGGCCGCGCGGCGCCGTCGAAGTAGAAGCGGCCCTTGGACCACAGCCAGTGCAGCCAACCGTCGGGCCAGCGCACGCGAAATTCGACGTCGCAATCACCGTTGGTGGCCATCGCCCGCTGGAAGCAGCGGTCCACGCGCGCCCGGTCGTCCTCGATCACGTGCGACAGGAAGGTGTCGTAGCCCCAATCGGCCACCGGCTGGGTATAGCCGAAACAGCTGTCGTGCCGCAGCGAGCGGCGCGCGACATTGGTCCGCAGGTCCATGTCCCAGTCACCGATGTGGGCCGCGTCGAGAGCGAAGCCCAGCCGCTGCTCGCTCTCGATCTCGGCGCGCTGGGCCTGGGGCAAGCCCGAGATGTCGCAGATCGTCATGATCGACGTCGCCATGCCGCCCTCGTCGAGGAACAGAAAAGACGCGATCTCGACTTCGAAAGGCTCGCCATTGAGCCGTCGCAAGCGGACCTCGCCGCGGGTTTGCCCAGGCGCTGTCGCCCGGCCAACAGCTGCGCCAAGCGGGGGTCTGCTCGGTTGCGCCAAACACGGTGCAGGCTTGCGGGTTAAAGCCACTGAAGCCACTGAAGCCACTGAAGCCGGTGAAGCCGCTGAGGCCGCTGAGGCCGCTGGGGGGTCAATACGTTCGGCCGCCCCGGTACTGCGCATGTTGACGGCGCACCAGGGTGGTGGACTTTTCCATCGCGGCGAACGACGCGCCGGCATGTGCGTGCGAGATGGCCAGGCCCAGAGCGTCGGCCGCGTCCTTGCCCGGCAACACGGGCAGTTTCAGCAGGCGCTTGACCATCTCTTGCACCTGCGACTTGTTGGCCAGGCCGTGGCCGACGACGGCCTTCTTCATTTGCAGTGCGGTGTACTCGGCCACCGGCAGGTTGCCCATCACCAAGGCGGCCAGCGCGGCGCCGCGCGCCTGCCCCAGCAGCAGCGTGCTTTGCGGGTTGACGTTGACGAAGACGATCTCCACGCAGGCGCAGTCGGGCGTGTAGCGGTCGACCACTTCGCGCACGCCTTCGAAAATGATCTTCAGCCGCCCCGGCAAGTCGCCTCGCGGCGCTTCCAGCGTGCTGATGGTGCCGCTGGCCACGTAGTCCAGGCGCGAACCCTGCACGTCGACCACGCCGAAGCCGGTGCGTTGCAGGCCGGGATCGATGCCGAGGATCAGCATCTCTAGACCAGATACCAGCGGACGAAGTGAAAGAACACCGGCGCGGCAAAGCACAGCGGCGCCACACGGTCGAGCAGGCCCACGGCGCCAGTGACCGAGCTGCGGTTGCCCCAGAAACGCACACCGGCGTCCTTTTTCAGCGCGCGCATCACCAGCTCGCCCAACGTGCCGCAACCGCCCGCCACTGCGGCCATCACGGCCGCGCGCCAGGGGTTGACGGGCGTGATCCAAAACAGTGCCGCGCCCACCGCAGCAGCGAACAGCAGGCCGATCAGCCAGACGCGCCAGGAGAAGCTGCGGTCGATTTGCCGCGCCATCGGTCGGCGCCGCAGCCTTCGGCTGGCCAATTCCTGCGCAATCTGCGCGCCGGCCGTGACCATCACCAGAAAAAACAGCAAGAAGGCGCCGCGGTCGGCATAACCGGGCAGTTGCAGCAGCAACAGGGCCGGCGCGTGCGACAGGCCGTAGACGCAGACCATGATGCCCCACTGGATCTTGGCGTTGCGCTCCAGAAATCGTTCGGGGTCGCCGGCCAGCGCGCTGGCCACCGGTATTGCCAGAAAAACATACACCGGAACGAATACCGTGAACAAATCGAAGGCCCGCGTGCCGACCAGAAGGTACTGCATCGGCAGCGCCGCGAAGAAGGCCAGCAGCAAGCTGCGGTGGTCGCCGGGGCGGGTCTTCACCAGCGTGATGAATTCGCGCAGCGCGAAGAAGCTGAACAGGCCGAAAGCCAGCGTGGCGCCCAGCGGTCCCGAAACCCAGGCCAGCCAGAACACCACGCTGCCCACCCACATGGCGCGCAGGTCACGCAGCAATCGCTGTTGACGCTCGTGCGTGGCCTCGTCCGGCGTCTGCTCACTGGCCCGCAGGCTGCGCACCAGCACCGCCAGCGACAGCAGCACCAGCACGCCGAAAAGCACCACGAACAACAGTGCCACCTGGCCGTCGACGCTGAGCGTGCGCAGGGCGTTCATAACTGCCCCGGCCGCCCCGGCCGCGCCGCCAGCACCGCCGCCCTTGCGCGTTCCAGAAATTCGCGCTTGCCTTCACCGGGCCGCAGGTTCAGCGGCGTACCGAACGTGACGGTGCACAGGATGGGCACCGGCACCACTTCGCCTTTGGGCATGACGCGCTGCACGTTGTCGATCCAGGTCGGGATCAACTGCACGCCCGGGAACATTTCGGCCAGGTGGAAGATGCCGCTCTTGAAGGCCTGCGGCTCACCGCGGTTGCTGCGCGTGCCTTCGGGGAATATGACCAGCGAGTCGCCACCTTCCAGCGCCTGCACCAGCGGCTGCAGCGGGTCCTGCTCGTCGGTGCCGTCGCCAGAGGCGACCTGCGACCGCGTGCGCGATACGTAGACGGCGTTGAACACCGCCGACGTCAGCCAGGCTTTGAAGGGCGAGGCCGTCCAGTAGTCGCGCGCCGCGATGGGCCGCGTGCGCACGCGCAGTTCACGCGGCAATGCAGCCCAGATCAGCACCCAGTCGAAATGGCTCTGATGGTTGGCGAAGTAGATGCGCTGTTCGGCCTTCGGCGGGCAGCCCTTCCAATGCCCCTGCGCGCCCGTGATCAGGCGGGCCAGGAAGGCCAGCACAAGGCCCATCAGATCGGCGCGGGACATGCAGCAATGCTAAGCGTGAGATCGCAAGTCCGAACCGAACTTCCCGCCACGGAACCGCTTACGCCGGACCGTAGGCGGACGGCCTGCGGCGGGGACGCCGCAGGCACTAAAAGGCGAGAAACAGTCAGCAGGGACTTTTTCGCGTCCGACTTGTCTCCCTCGGGGGTCTGAGGGCCGCGGCTCCAGTTCAATGCCTGAAGTGCCGGATGCCGGTGAACACCATCGCGATGCCGCGCTCGTCGGCCGCGGCGATGACCTCGTCGTCGCGCAGGCTGCCGCCCGGTTGGATCACGCAAGCAGCCCCTGCGTCGATGACCACGTCAAGGCCGTCGCGGAAGGGGAAGAAGGCGTCGCTGGCCACCGCGCTGCCGGCAAGCAGCAGGCCCGCGTTGCCCGCTTTGATGGACGCCATGCGCGCGCTGTCGACGCGGCTCATCTGGCCGGCGCCGACGCCCAGCGTCATGCCGTCGCTGCAGAAGACGATGGCGTTGCTCTTGACGAACTTGGCCACCTTCCAGGCGAACAGCAGGTCGGCCATCTGCGCGGCGGTGGGCTGCAGTTTCGTCACCACACGCAGTTCGGCGGGCACCACGTTCTTCGTGTCCTGGCTTTGCAGCAGCAGGCCGCCCCCCACGCGCTTGTAATCCAGCGCGAAAGGCTGGTTCTCGCGCTTGATGTCCAGCGCGTTCATCGTCTGCAACAGCGGCACTTCCAGCAGCCGCAGGTTCTGCTTGCTGGCCAGCATTTCGCGCGCTTGCGGTGTGATGGCCGGTGCGATGGCGACTTCGACGAACTGCTTGGCCGCGTTGATGGCGGCCACCACCTCGGCGTCCAGCGGGCAGTTCAGCGCCAGGATGCCGCCGTAGGCGCTGGTCGGGTCGGTCTTCAGTGCCTTGAGGTAAGCCAGGACGGCCGTCGCGCCGATGGCCACGCCGCAGGGGTTGGCGTGCTTGACGATGACGCACGCGGCTTGGCCGGCGGGCAGGCTCTTGACGCATTCCCAGGCCGCGTCGGCGTCGGCGATGTTGTTGTAGCTCAGCGCCTTGCCCTGCAGCTGCGTCCAGCCGGCCAGAAGGCTGGGCGCGACCACGGCTTCGCGGTAGAAGGCGGCGCTCTGGTGCGGGTTTTCGCCATAGCGCAGGTCCTGCGTTTTGTACACCTGCAGCGTGTAGATGGCCGGATACGGTTCACGCGCAGGCACGGCACTGACCTGCTCTTCAGCCCCCGGCTGCAGCGTGCCGAGGTAGTTGCTGATCATCCCGTCGTAGGCCGCCGTGTGGGCGTAGACCTTCTTGGCCAGCATGAATTTCGTGTCGCGCTGGACCTGCCCGGCCCTCAGTTCGGTCAGCACACGCGGATAGTCGGCCGGGTCAATGACAACGGCCACATCGGCCCAGTTCTTGGCCGCGGCGCGCAGCATCGCCGGGCCGCCGATGTCGATGTTCTCGATGGCGTCTTCCAGCGTGCAGTCCGGGCGCGCCGTGGCTTGCGCGAAGGGGTAGAGGTTGACGACCAGCAGGTCGATCGTCGCGATGCCGTGGGCGGCCAGCGCGGCCATGTGTTCGGGCAGGTCGCGCCGCGCCAGCAGCCCGCCGTGGATGCGCGGATGCAGCGTCTTCACGCGCCCATCCAGCATCTCCGGAAAGCCGGTGACTTCGGCCACTTCAGTGACGGCCAGCCCGGCGTCGGCCAGCAGCCGCGCAGTGCCGCCAGTGGACAGCAGGCGCACGCCGGCGTCGGCCAGCGCGCGCGCGAAGTCGACGATGCCGGTCTTGTCGGAAACGGATAGGAGCGCTGTGGTCATGGGATGAGTTTGTGGACTTGCAGCTTGCGCCGCAGGGTGTTGCGGTTGATGCCCAGCCAGTCGGCGGCCTTGCTCTGGTTGCCTTCAGCGTGGCGCATCACCACGTCCAGCAGCGGCTTTTCCGCAGCGCCCAGGAAGAGTTCGTGCAGCGCGCCAGGCTCGGCGCCGCCCAGGTCCTTGAAGTACTGCTCCACGCTGCGGCGGATGCAGTCGTCGATGTCTTTTTTACTCATGCCGCAATGGCGTCCGGTTCGGGGTGGCGCGCGTCGTTCGCGGCAGCGCTTTGGGGCAGCAGCAGGTGCTGGTCGGCCAAGCCATCGAAGTAGTCCGTGACAGCCTGCACCTGGCTGCGGCAATCGTCCAGCCCGTTCATATGGTCGCGAAAGACCGCGCCACCCGGCAGCGCCTTCACCGCCCAACCGATGTGCTTGCGCGCACTGCGCACGCCAGTGCGTTCGCCGTACAGCGCGTAGTGCGCGTGCAGGTGCTCGGTCAGCCAGACCTGCACCTGTCGCGTGGCCGGCGCGGGCAGGTGAACGCCGGTGGCCAGGAAATGCGCGATCTCACGAAAGATCCACGGCCGACCCTGCGCGGCACGGCCGATCATCAGCGCGTCAGCCCCTGTGGCACGCAACACGGCCTGTGCTTTTTCGGGTGTGGCGATGTCGCCATTGGCCACCACCGGTATGTGCAATGCTGCCTTCACCGCGGCAACGGTTTCATACTCGGCAGCGCCGCCGTAGCCTTGTTCACGCGTGCGCCCATGCACGGCCACCATGGCCACGCCGCTGTCTTGCGCGGCGCGCGCCAGGGCCAGCGCGTTGCGCTCGGTGGCACACCAGCCGCTGCGCATCTTCAGCGTCACCGGTACGCCGCGCGGCGCGCAGGCGGCGACCACGGCCTGCACGATGGCGATGGCCAGCGCCTCGTCCTGCATCAACGCCGAGCCTGCCCACTTGTTGCACACCTTCTTGGCCGGGCAGCCCATGTTGATGTCGATGATCTGCGCGCCGCGGTCGATGTTGTGGCGCGCGGCGTCGGCCATTTCCTGCGGATCGACGCCGGCGATCTGCACCGCAATCGGCGCCGGCTCACCGGTGTGGTCGGCACGGCGCGAGGTCTTCAGCGTGTCCCACAAATCGCGCCGGCTGGTCACCATCTCGCTCACCGCGTAGCCCGCGCCAAGGCTCTTGCACAGCATGCGAAACGGCCGGTCCGTCACGCCGGCCATCGGGGCGACGAACAGCGCATTCGGCAATTCGATGGAACCTATGCGCATGGGGTGAAAGCCGGGCCGAAGGTGCTGAAAAATGAGGCGCGAGTATAGCGGGCCACCCTGGCGCGACGGCGCACAGACCGGGGCTCTGGCGGGTGCCCATAATCGACCGACACGATGGAAGTTTGGCTGCAATCCCTGTTGACGCTTTTCGCGCTGCCGCAATACGGGCTGGTCACGGTTTTCGTGGTCTGCCTGATTTCTGCCACGCTGGTGCCCGTGGGTTCGGAATTCGCGGTCATCGGGCTGGTCAAGCTCAACCCCGACCTGTTCTGGCCGGCCATCGTGGTGGCCACGCTGGGCAACACCATCGGCGGCGGCATCAGCTGGTGGACGGGCTACGGAGCCGAGGTGCTTTTCGAACGCCTGAAGCACAAAAAGGTTGAGGCGCGGGCGCTGAAGTGGCTGGAGGGTTTTGGACCCAAGGCCTGCCTGCTGTCATGGCTGCCGGTGGTGGGCGACCCGCTGTGCGCCGTGGCCGGCTGGCTGCGCCTGCCCTTCTGGCCCTGCCTGGGCTACATGGCCATCGGCAAATTCTTCCGCTATCTGACGATGACGGGCGGCCTGATCTGGGCCTTTCCCGGCGCGTTGACTTTGTAGCCCGAGGGCGGGCCAGAATCGTCACCCCGGGCCCTGCCTCTGCGGCCTGTTGGAGCCTTCGATTGAGTACCGCCACACCGAACTACGACGCACTTAGCGCCACCTGGACCCGGCTGCACCGCCTGGGCCATCTGCAGTCTCTGGCTGGCTGGGACCAGGCCGCCAACATGCCCAGCAAAGGCAACGAAGCGCGCGCCGCGGCGATGGGCGAAATGGCCGGGCTGCTGCACCGCATGCGCACGGCGCCGGAACTCAACAGTCAACTGCAGCGCGCTGAACAAGAAGGCTTGAGCGACATGCAGCGCGCCAACCTGCGTGAAATTCACCGCCAGTGGCGAGCCAGCAATGCGTTGCCGGAAAGCCTGGTGCAGCGCCAGCAGCTGGCCACCTCGCGCTGCGAACACGCCTGGCGCACGCAACGCCCGGCCAACGACTGGGCCGGCTTCCTGGTGAACTTCAAACCGGTGCTGGCGGTAGCCCGTGAAGAGGCCGCACTGCTGTCGGCGCAAAGCGGCCTGCGCAAGTACGACGCGATGATGGACCGCTACGAACCCGGCATGACCTGCGCGCAGATCGACCGCGTTTTCGGTGACGTGCGGCAGTGGCTGCCGGGTCTGATCCAGCAAGTCTCCGAGCGACAGGCGCGCGAGCCGCTGATCATGCCGGCGGGCCCTTTTTCGGTGGAGAAACAGCGCGCGCTGTGCGAGCAGGTCATCCGCCTGCTGGGCTTTGATTTCGACGCCGGGCGGCTGGATGTCAGCACCCACCCCTTCTGCGGCGGTGTGCCCGAAGACGTGCGCATGACGACGCGGTTTCGTGAAGACGATTTCATGGGCAGCCTGATGGGCACGGTGCACGAAACCGGCCACGGCCGCTACGAACAGAATCTGCCGCGTGAATGGCTCGGTCAACCGGTGGCCGAAGCGCGCAGCATGGCGCTGCACGAAAGCCAGAGCCTGAGCTTCGAGATGCAGCTGGGCAGCCACCCGGGCTTCGTGTCGCTCTTGGCCCCGCTGATCAGCGCCGCCTTCGGCCGGCAGCCGGCGTTCGATGCGCACAACCTGCACCGCTTGATGACGCGCGTAAAGCCCGGCTTCATCCGTGTCGATGCCGACGAGGTGACCTACCCGGCGCACATCATCCTGCGCTACGAGATCGAAAGGTCACTGATCGAAGGCGAGATCGAGCCCGAGGACGTGCCGGCTTTGTGGGACGCCAAGATGATGGAGCTGCTGGGCGTAGACACACGCGGCAACTTTAAGGACGGCGTGATGCAGGACGTGCACTGGCCCGAAGCGCTGTTCGGCTACTTCCCCTGCTATTCACTGGGCGCGATGTACGCCGCCCAGTGGTTCGCCGCGATGCGCCGCGCGACGCCCAACATAGACGCGCGCATCGGCGCAGGCGACATGGCGCCGGTGTTCGACTGGCTGCGCGACAACATCTGGACGCAAGCCAGCCGCTGGACCACCGATGAGCTGGCCCTGCGGGCCAGCGGCGAATTGCTGAACCCGGCGCATTTCAAGGCGCACCTCGAAGCGCGCTACCTGTAGCCCCCAAGCTCGCTAGTGCTCGCTACCCCCGAGGGGACCGTCCGCCTGCGGCCCGGCGAAAGCCGGTTCCGTGGCGGGAAGCTTGGTCGATACAGCGTCGCGCTTCAGATTGAGGCGGTCTTGCGGGCTCTCTTGACCGGCGCCCTGACCACCGGTGTTGCAACGGCGGCGGGCGTCACAGCCTTGATGCGCTTGGCGACTTTGGCCGGCACTTTGGCGGCGGTCTTCACCGGGGCCTTGGCGGTGGCGGTCTTGCCGGCCTTGGCAACGGCCGTGGCCAGTGCGTCGACGCGGGCGCCCAGCGCGGCCACGTCCTTGGCGGTGGGCACGCCCAGCTTGCTCATCGCCTTGGCGGTGCGCTGCTCGAAGATCGCTTCCAGCTTGTCCCAGTTCTGGCCGGCCTTGGCGCTGACCGTGTCGGCCATCGCGCTCATCTTGCCGGCCACGTCGCCCAGCTTTTCCTCGGCGATGCCCTGCGTCTTCTTCTGCAGCGTCATGCCTTCCTTCACCAGCGCTTCGAACACCTTGGTGCCCTCTTCCTGCGCCTTGCTGAAGGCACCCATACCGGCCAGCCAGATGTGCTGGGCCGATTCCTTGACCGAGGCGGCCAGGTGGCTGGCTTGCGCGTTGGCGCCACTGGTCTTGTCGGTGGCCTTGTCTGCGGACTTGTCGATCTTCTTGACCATGGTGATCTCCTGGGTTGTACGGGTATTGGGGTGGCCCGAAATATAGGGTTCCCCCCTGGAGAAGGCAGCCTAAATCTCTAGTGAGACGGCTCTATGCTTCAGCGAATGCAGGCGCCCACAGCTGCCAACCACCGAGGAGCCAACATGCAGTATTTCGTCACCGGCGCAACCGGTTTCATCGGCAAGCGCCTGGTCAAGGCGCTGCTCGCACGCAAAGGCGCGGTGGTGCATTTCCTGGTTCGGCCCGGCAGCGAAGGCAAGCTTGCGGCGCTGTACGGATACTGGGGCGTCAGCAAGGCCCGCGCGGTGCCCGTCTCGGGCGACCTGACAGTCAAGAAGCTGGGCGTGTCGGCCGATGCCCTCAAGGCGCTGAAAGGCAAGGTCCACGCGGTGTACCACCTGGCAGCCGTGTACGACCTGAGTGCCGACGAAGACAGCCAGATGCAGGTCAACATCGAAGGCACGCGCAACATGGTCGAGTTCGCCAAAGCGATCGACGCCGGCCATGTGCACCACGTCAGCAGCATCGCTGCTGCGGGGCTGTACGAAGGTGTGTTCCGCGAAGACATGTTCAGCGAAGCCGAAGGGCTGGACCACCCCTACTTCATGACCAAGCACGAGAGCGAAAAGATCGTGCGCCAGGATTGCAAGGTGCCGTGGACGGTGTACCGGCCGGCGCTGGTCGTCGGCGACAGCCAGACCGGCGAGATGGACAAGATCGACGGCCCGTACTACTTCTTCAAGCTGATCCAGCGCATGCGCCAGATCCTGCCGCCGTGGATGCCCAGCATGGGCATCGAGGGCGGGCGCATCAACATCGTGCCGGTGGACTTCGTCGTGCAGTGCATCGACTTCATCAGTCACGCCAAGACCGAACTGAAAGGCAAGTGCTTCCACTTGGTCGACCCCGAGGGCTACCGCGTGGGCGACGTGTTGGACATCTTCAGCAAGGCCGCGCACGCGCCGAAGATGAACGTCTTCGTCAACGCCGCGCTGCTGGGCTTCATCCCGAAGAGCGTGAAGAAGGGAATGATGGCGCTGGCCCCGGTGCGCCGCATCCGCGCCGCGGTGATGAAGGACCTGGGCCTGCCCGACGACATGTTCACCTTCATCAACTTCCCCACGCGCTACGACAGGCGCGAGCTGGACGCGGTGTTGAAAGGCAGCGGCATCACCTGCCCGAATTTGAAAGACTACGCCTGGGTCTTGTGGGACTACTGGGAACGCCACCTCGACCCCGATCTGTTCATCGACCGCAGCCTGCGCGGCACGGTCGGCGGCAAGGTGGTGCTGGTGACCGGCGGCTCGTCGGGCATCGGCTTGGCGGCGGCGCACAAGTTCGCCGAAGCCGGCGCCACCACCGTCATCTGTGGCCGCGACCAGGACAAATTGGACCAGGCCTGCGCCGAGGCCAAAGCCAAGGGCTACGCCTTCGTCGCGTACCCGGCCGACATCGCCGACATGGCCGATTGCGACCGTTTCACACAGCTCGTCGTCGCTAACCACGGCGGCGTGGATTTCCTCATCAACAACGCCGGGCGCAGCATCCGCCGCGCCATCGAAAGCAGCTACGACCGCTTCCACGACTACGAACGCACCATGCAGCTGAACTACTTCGGCTGCCTGCGCGTGACGATGGGTTTTCTGCCCGGCATGGTGACCCGGAAGAAGGGCCACATCGTCAACATCAGCAGCATCGGCGTGCTGACGAACGCGCCGCGCTTTTCGGCTTATGTCGCGAGCAAGGCCGCGCTGGACGCCTGGACGCGCTGCGCCAGTTCGGAGTTTGCGGACCAGGGCGTGAGCTTCACCACCATCAACATGCCGCTGGTGCGCACGCCGATGATCGCGCCCACGCAGATCTACAAGAACGTGCCCACGCTCGCGCCCGAAGAGGCTGCCGACATGATCGCGCAGGCCTGCATCAGCAAGCCGGTGCGCATCGCGACAAGGCTGGGCATCACCGGGCAGGTGCTGCACGCGCTGATGCCGCGAGTGGCACAGATCGGCATGAACACTACCTTTCGCATGTTCCCCGACTCGTCGGCAGCCAAGGGAAGCAAACAGGGCGACAAGGGCGCCAAGCCGCAACTCAGTGCTGAGGCAATGGCCATGCAGCAGTTGATGCGCGGGATTCACTTCTAGACCAGGATGAGATGAACCCCTACCACTGCCCGACCCCGGCCCTGCCGGCCCGCCGGCGGGCGCTGATCGGTTTGCTGGCCGCCCTGGCGCCGAGCGCTGAGGCCCAAACCGCCATTAAGTCGGTGGGCGTGTTTTCCTTGCTCGGCGACAGCGTGCAGGTCGCGGTTTCGACCGAAGCCCCCAAGGACACGCGCATCGAACGCACCGAGCGCTACGCCGTCGAAGCCAAGGGCATCGGCTTCGACAACATTGCCTTGCGCGTGCTGCGCGACGCGCTGCAAAACGCCCAGCCCCAGGCGGCGGTGGAACTCTACAAATCGCCCACGCCGCTGACGCCCGAAGAGCAGCGCGCCATCGCCGAGGGCGCCGCCAGCGCCGAGTTGCCGGCATGGATCGTGCAGACCATCGACGCCCAGCGGCTCAGCCACATCATCCTGGTCACCCGCAACCGGGGCGAGGTGAACATCCGCACCGCCGACGGCGTGTCGATCGGACGCGGTTCGGCGATGGGCATCGGCTACTACATCGACACGCTGTACGCAGCGCTGAACAAGACCACCGGCGGGCTGTCGACTGGCGCGTTAGCACCCTACGTGCACGTCAAGCTGACGTTGATGGACGCGCAGTCGGGCGCGGTGCTGAAGACCTACAACCTGCGCGAAGGCATGCTGCTGGCAACGCCCCAGGGGCAGGTTTCAACCGACCCCTGGACTTACCTGACTGCTGGGCAGAAAGTCGCCAATCTGCGAAGCTACTTCGAACAGAACATGGGCCGCGCCGCGCCCGAGTTCTTGAAGCCCTGAGGATGCCGGGGTCTGAGGTCGAGCCGTACGTTCAGGTCGCCGCCACCTGCAACACCAGCTTGCCGAAGTTCTCGCCGTTGAACAGCTTCGGCAGCGTGACCGGGAAGGCCGCAATGCCGCCGGCCACCACATCTTCCTTGCTCTTCATGCGGCCGTCTTTCAGGTAGCCCGCCATCTCGGCAATGGCCAGGTGGTAGCGGTCGGCATAGTCGAAAACCACGATGCCTTCCATGCGCGCGCGGTTCACCAGCAGGCTCAGATAGTTCTTCGGGCCCTGCACCGCCGTGGTGGCGTTGTACTGGCTGATGGCGCCGCAAATGATGATGCGTGCCTTGCGGTTGATGCGCGCCAGCACGGCGTCGAGGATGTCGCCGCCGACGTTGTCGAAGTAGATGTCCACGCCTTTCGGGCAATGCTGCTTCAGGCCCTCGCGCACAGCGTCCCACTTGCTGGCACCAACAGGCGCCGCAGCCTTGTAGTCGATGCAGGCGTCGAAGCCCAGTTCGTTCACCACCCACTCGCACTTGGCCGGCCCGCCGGCGATGCCCACCACGCGGCAGCCCTTGATCTTGGCCATCTGGCCCACGGTCTGGCCCACGGCGCCAGCCGCGCCCGAAACCACCAACGTTTCGCCGGGCTGCGGCTGGCCCACGTCCATCAACCCGAAGTAGCCCGTCATGCCGGGCATGCCCAGCACGTTCAGCCACTGCGTCACAGTGCCCGCACGCAGGTCGATCTTGGCCATGCCGCTGCGCTTGATCTGGTCAGCCGGCACGGCCCAGTATTCCTGCACGCCCGGGCCGCCAGTGACGTGGTCGCCCACCGCAAAGGCCGGGTGCTTCGACGCCACGACCACACCGATGCCGCCCGCGCGCATCACCTCGCCGATGCCCACCGGCGGGATGTAGCTCTTGCCTTCGTTCATCCAGCCGCGCATCGCGGGGTCCAGCGACAGCGCCAGCGTCTTGACCAGCACACCGCCGTCGCCGGGCTCGGCCACGGCTTCTTCGGTGAATTGCCAGTCGCTGACCTTGGGCAGGCCGACAGGGCGGGCGGCCAGGCGGCATTGGTGGTTGACGACTTGGGTCAGCGTGGTGGACATGGATCGGGCTCCGGTCGGTTTGAATGGCCAGCGATGGTACGGGCGGGGTTACTGCGCGTGCGTCACCGCCG
Source organism: Betaproteobacteria bacterium (assembly GCA_043716645.1). Lineage (GTDB taxonomy): Bacteria > Pseudomonadota > Gammaproteobacteria > Burkholderiales > Burkholderiaceae_C > Rubrivivax. The sequence goes on from JAYSYH010000161.1 coordinate 14,549, forward strand.
CGACGCGTGGCGCTACCGCGCCAGGGCGGGCCCCGGACACTGGTGGACCTCCACCGTCACGTGCTTCAGCTGAGCCACCCCTTCCAGACGCTGGCGGTAGGCCGCCGCGGACTGCGGTGCGTCGGCCACCACGGCCAGCGCCGCGCACCAGGCCTGCGCGCCGACTTGCCAGACGTGCAGGTCGGCGACTTTGGCGTCGCCGTCGGCTTCGATAAGGTCGCGCACGCGCTCGGTCAGCGCCGGGTCTTCGGTGGCGTCAACCAGCGCTCGTGCGGTGCCCTTCAGCACACCGAAAGACCACTGGCCGATGACAGCGGCGCCCAGCAGCGCCACGGCCGGGTCCAGCCAGGCCAGGCCGAACCACACGCCGCCGGCCAGCGCGGCTATCGCCAGCACCGACGTGAAAGCGTCGGCGATGACGTGGATGTAGGCAGCGCTGAAGTTGTGGTCATGACCGTGGCCGTGGCCGTGTGAGTGGCCGTGTGAGTGGCCGTGTGATTGGCCGTGTGATTGGCCGTGAGGTTTTGCGTGGGGTGAGTGGTGTGCATGCCCGTTGTCGCGATGCCCGGCGTTCCCGGCGTTCCCGGCGTTCCCGGCGTGCGCAGCGTGGTCCGCCACGTGCTTGCCCTCAACCTTGGCCGCCGGCTGGCTGCCGCGCGACAACAGCCACACGCTGGCCAGGTTCACCAGCAGCCCGGCCACGGCCACGCCCAGCGCCTCGCCGTACTGCACCGGGCGCGGGTGGCGCAGGGTGTCTATGCCCTCCCAGGCCAACCACAGGGCCACGCTCAGCAGCACCAGGCCGCTGGTGTAGGCGGCCAGCACCTCGATCTTCCAGCCACCAAAGGCGAAGCCCGCCGGCCCGCCGGCCACTGCGCGGTGGCTGGCCGCGCGCAGCGACAGCCGGTAAGCCAGCACCGCCCCGCCCAGCGCCAGCGCGTGGGTGCCCATGTGCCAGCCGTCGGCGGTCAGTGCCAATGAGCCGGTCCACCAGCCCACGGCCAACTCCAGCGCCATGGTCACCAAGGTCAACAGGGTGACGGCGGTCAGCGCGCGTTCGCGTTGCTTCTGGCCGTCGTCGGCAAAGGCGTGGCTGTGGGCGTAGGCCTGCAGATCGTGGCGGTGTTCGGCGCTCATTGCGGGGCCTTCATCAGATTGGTGATGGTGTACTGGCCGTCGATGCGGGCCGGGACGAAGCGCACGCGGTCGCCCACCGCCAGATCTTCCAGCCAACGCGGCTGAGCAACGCGCCAGGCCAGCGTCATGGGCGGCATGTCCAGGCTCTTGATTTCGCCGTGCTTGAGCGTCACGCGCCCGGCAACCCGGTCGACCTTGACCACCTCGCCGGCTACCAGCGTGGCTTGCGCCCGGGCACCGCTGGGGGCCCAAGCGGCCACGCTGCCCGCCAACGCCAGCGGCCATGCCGCCGCCAAAGCCGTGCGCCTGTTCATGGATAACTCCTTCAAGACGGGTCGAGTGTGCCGCAGCCGGTGCTGGCAGTCGGGCGGTGCGCATTCGGGCGGCCTGCGGCTTCCTACAATCCCGCCATTCGCATGTTCTTCAATGCTGCAGGCCCCCCACCCATGAGCACGTTCAAAGATCCCGACCTGGCCCACATCACGCCGCGCGACCAGGCCGAGATCCTGGCCCAGGCCCTGCCCTACATCCGCAAGTTCCACGGCAAAACCATCGTCATCAAGTACGGCGGCAACGCGATGACCGACCCGGCGCTGCAGCAGGACTTCGCCGAAGACATCGTGCTGCTGAAGCTGGTCGGCATGAACCCCATCGTCGTGCATGGCGGCGGGCCGCAGATCGACGACGCGCTGGCCAAGATTGGCAAGAAGGGCACCTTCATCCAGGGCATGCGGGTGACCGACGAAGAGACGATGGAAGTCGTCGAATGGGTGCTGGCCGGCGAGGTGCAGCAGGACATCGTCGGCCTGATCAACGCCGCCGGTGGCAAGGCCGTGGGCCTGACCGGGCGCGACGGCGGCATGATCCGCGCGCGCCAGATGAAGCTCACCGACAAGAGCGACCCGTCGGTGGAGCACGACATCGGTGCGGTCGGCGAAATCACCAGCATCGACCCCAGCGTGGTCAAGGCGCTGCAGGACGACCAGTTCATTCCCGTCATCAGCCCGATCGGCTTCGGCGAGAGGAACGAGAGCTACAACATCAACGCCGACCTGGTGGCGGCCAAGCTGGCCACGGTGCTGAAGGCCGAGAAGCTGGTGATGCTGACCAACATCCGCGGCGTACTGAACAAGGCCGGCGAATTGATCACCGAACTGACGCCGCGCGAGATTGACGAGTTGATCGCCGACGGCACGATCAGCGGCGGCATGTTGCCCAAACTGGCCGGCGCCATCGACGCGGCCAAGAGCGGCGTGAACGCCGTGCACGTGGTCGACGGTCGGGTGCCACACGCCATGCTGCTGGAGATTTTGACCGAGCAGGCGTACGGCACGATGATCCGTTCGCACTGATTCCGCGATGAAACCGAAGCTCGTCTGGTTGTTCGACCTTGACGACACGCTGCACGACGCGCACAACGCGTCGATGGGCGCGATCCGCGAGGCGATGGGCGTCTACATCCGGCGTGAACTGGGGCTGACCGAGGCCGAATCGAACGCCTTGCGCACCCGTTATTGGCGGCGCTATGGCGCCACGCTGCTGGGGCTGGTGCGCCATCACGGCGTGCGGGCCGCCCACTTCCTGCACGACACCCACCAGCTGCCCGGCCTGGAAGCCCGCGTGCGCGGTCACGCGGCCGATCTGGCGGCGCTGCGTCGGCTGCCCGGGCGCAAGTACATCCTGACAAATGCGCCGGCGGCTTACGCTGCGCGGGTGCTGGCAGCGCTGGGCTTGGGGCAGGCTTTCGACGGCGTGTTCAGCATCGAGGACATGCACCTGTTCGGCGACCTGCGGCCCAAGCCCGACACGCGCATGTTCCGCGCGCTGGCCGCGCGCCTGGGCGTGCACCCGACGCGCTGCGTGCTGGTGGAGGACACGCTGGTGCACCAGAAAGCGGCTCGCCGCGTGGGCATGCAGACGGTGTGGATGCAGCGCTGGTTGCACCGGGCCCTGTTGGCCACGCCGCCCGGTCACGGCCTGCCGCACATTCAGCGCCTGCACCGCCGGCCAGCCTACGTGGACCGCCGCGTGCGGTGCCTGCGCAACCTGCTGCAGGCTTACGGCCGCCTGGCGTAGCGCGCCGGTTCGCGCGCAGCCTGTGCGGAATCGGGCGCGCCGCGCAGGCACCGTTCGATGTCGCCTTGCGTGTGCTGCACCCAGGAGGGCCGCTGGCTGCGGCCGTTTGGGTCAAGGTGGTGCGCTTCGGCGCGACCGGCCTGCGCGGGGGCTGCCGAGGACGGCTGGTGCTGGTCCCGGCAAGTAGCGTAGCTCGGCTGCAACGCAGCCTGGCCGCGCGCGGCAGACACCGCAACCGGCGGCTCGGCGACTTCTGTTCCGGTCAGCACCGCCAAAGCGGCCAGCGCCGCAAGGACGCACGGAAGAACGAAGGCGAGGGTACGGCTGGCAAGGTTCATTGCAAGGCTCCTGGCCGCCAGAACGGTCGGGGCGGGGCCCCGAAACGCAATGGCTGGCGACAGCAAAAGCTTAGGTCGCCGCTGGCACCGGGGCATCCCGCCTGTGGGGGTCAACCATCCTGCATACGGTGGACAGAACGAAATTCAAACGTGGGGGTCCGCGCCTGGAAGCAGCCTGCGGTGTCAGTGTTTACCTGCAAGCGAAGGCGCTCAGGCCGTGTGCCAGAATCGTTGCGCGGGGTTCCTGACGGTGCGCCGCCCCTCTACCTTCCGCGCCGAAAGGTCGCTTGCCGAACCCCATGTCCGACGCGCCCGAAGCACCACCCCCGGTCAGCGTCGAAGACGAAGCAGCAGCACCGGCGCCGACACTTTCGGCGGCCGTGCGCAAGCGGCCCAAGCCCGGCGAACGCCGGGTGCAGATTCTGCAAACCCTGGCCGCGATGCTGGAACAGCCGGGCGCCGAACGCATCACAACCGCCGCGCTGGCGGCCCGGCTGGACGTCAGTGAAGCCGCGCTGTACCGTCATTTCGCCAGCAAGGCGCAGATGTTCGAAGGCTTGATCGAGTTCATCGAAGGCAGCGTCTTCACCCTCGTCAACCAGGTCATCGAGCGCGAGCCCTCGCCTTCGTTGCAGGCGCAGAAGATCACCGCCGTGCTGCTGCAATTCGGCGAGAAGAACCCGGGCATGACGCGTGTGATGGTGGGCGATGCGCTGGTCTTCGAGCACGAACGCCTCTCTGCGCGCATGAACCAGTTCTTCGACCGCGTGGAATCGCAATTGCGCAGCAGCTTGCGCAGCGCCGCCGAAGCCGCGGGTTCGTCGACGCCCACCGTCGACGCGCAGGCGCTGGCTTCTGCTATCACCGCGCTGGCCATCGGCCGGCTGCAGCGCTATGCACGTTCTGGTTTCAAACGCTTGCCGACCGAGCACCTCGAACCCGCACTGCAGCGTCTGAGCACCTGAACGCGTGAAGGTCAGCGCTTGAGCGACCTGCCCACCCTGCAGGTCGGCGGCAGCACCCTGCAGTTGTTGCCGCAGCGCGCGGCCTGCCTGCCCGAGTACCGCACGCTGCTGGTGGCCGACGCGCACATCGGCAAGGCCGTATCTTTCCGCCGTCTGGGTGTGCCGGTGCCCGGCGGAACAACCACCGAGACACTGGACCGGCTGAGCGCTGCCGTGGCCGCTGCCGGCGCCCAACGCGTCGTTTTTTTGGGCGACTTGCTGCACTCGGCCCGCTCCCGCGCGCCGGCCACCTGGGCGGCAGTGGCGCAATGGCGCGCGCAGCACGCGGGTCTGCAGCTGACGCTGGTGCGCGGCAACCACGACAGCCATGCCGGCGACCCGCCGCCGGAATGGGACGTGGAATGCTTGAACGGCCCTTTGCACATCGCCGGATTGGCGCTGACGCACCACCCCGATCCGGTGCCAGGCGCCTACGTACTGGCCGGCCACGTGCATCCCGCTGCAGTGCTCGGCGGCCGCGCCAACCAGCGCCTGCGCCTGCCCTGCTTCCACCTCGGCCCGCAGGTGGGCGTACTGCCGGCTTTTGGCGCCTTCACCGGCATGCACGTGCTGCAGCGCGGGCCGGGCGACCGGGTCTTCGTGGTCGCTGGCGATGCGGTGAGGGCGCTGCCCGCCGCATCTTGAAGTGCGCCTCGAATTGCGCCTGGAACCGGCCGCCTAAAATTCAGGCCATGAACCCTGCCTTCGAACACCTGCTGGTGCGCGCCGAATCGCTGCTGGCGCGCCTGGAAGCCATCCTGCCCCACGCCGCCGAGGCGCCCGACTGGTCGGCTTCCGTGGCCTGGCGCTACCGCCGCCGCGGTGGCTCGAACGGGGCCGGCGTGCTGGAACCGGTCAAGCACGTCGCCAGCATCCGCCTGGACAACCTGAGGGAAGTCGACGGTCAGAAGGCGCGACTGGTGCGCAACACGGAACAGTTCGTGGCCGGCCACGCCGCCAACAACGTGCTGCTGACCGGCGCCCGAGGCACCGGCAAGAGCAGCCTCATCAAGGCCTGCCTGAACGAGTTTTCAGCACGCGGGCTGCGGCTGATCGAGGTCGACAAGGCCGACCTGGTGGAACTGGGCGACCTGATCGACCTGGTCACCGACCGCTCCGAGCGTTTCATCGTCTTCTGCGACGACCTCAGCTTCGAAGAGGGCGAACCGGGCTACAAGGCACTGAAGAGCGTGCTCGACGGCAGCGTGGCGCAGGCCAGCGACAACCTGCTGATCTACGCCACCAGCAACCGCCGCCACCTGCTGCCCGAGTACATGGCCGAGAACCTGACCTACCAGCACACCGAGGGCGGTGAAGTGCACCCCGGCGAGGTGGTCGAAGAGAAGATCTCGTTGTCCGAACGCTTCGGGCTGTGGATCAGTTTTTACCCGTTCACGCAGGACGAGTACCTGGCCATCGTGGCGCAGTGGCTGCGGTCGTTCAACATTGATGAAGCCGCCATCACGGCCGCGCGCCAGGACAGCCTGGTCTGGGCGCTGGAACGCGGCAGCCGATCGGGTCGCGTGGCGCAGCAGTTCGCACGCGACCACGCGGGGCGGCATGCCCGCTGAGCGCTTGTCGGCCGAGCGCATGTCGGCCGAGGTGCAGCACCCGTCTGACCGCCTTCCGGTTGATGTCGCCGTGGGGGTGTTGATCGACGCGCAGGGTTACTTTCTGCTGACCAGCCGTCCTGCAGGCAAGGTCTACGCCGGCTACTGGGAATTTCCTGGCGGCAAAGTCGAGCCTGGCGAAAACATCGAACAGGCGCTGCGCCGCGAGTTGCATGAAGAACTCGGCATCACCATCGCCACGGCGCAGCCTTGGCAGGAACTGGTGATGGAATACCCCCACGCCCGCGTTCGCCTTCACTTCTGCAAGGTCTACGGCTGGACTGGCGAGTTCGAGATGCGTGAACAGCAGCAGATGGCCTGGCAGACCCTGCCGGTACAGGTGCAGCCGGTGCTGCCCGGCACGGTGCCGGTGCTGGCCTGGTTCGCGGCCGAACGCGGCCATGCCGGACCGACGCACACGCCCACCCCTTAGACTGATCGCATGAACTGGCTGGACAGCATCAAGTGGGACGCGGACGGTCTGGTGCCGGCCATCGCCCAGGAATGCAGCAGCGGCGACGTGCTGATGTTCGCGTGGATGAACCGCGAAGCGCTGGCGCTGACCGCCGAAACCCAGCGTGCCGTTTACTTCAGCCGTTCGCGCCAACGGCTGTGGCGCAAAGGCGAAGAGTCAGGCCACGTACAACAGGTTCACGACATCCGCATCGACTGCGACAACGACGTGGTGCTGTTGAAGGTCACGCAACTCGGTCACGATCCGGGCATCGCCTGCCACACCGGCCGCCACAGTTGCTTCTTCCAGCGCCTGGACAACGAGGCCTGGACGCCCATCGAGCCGGTGCTGAAAGACCCCGAGTCCATCTACAAATGACCGCTACCCCGACCCGCCCCGCTTCAGGCAACGACACGCTGGCCCGACTGGCTGCCGTCATTGCCGTGCGCCGAGCCGGTGACCCCGACAAAAGCTACGTTGCCCGCTTGTTTTCGAAGGGTCGCGACGCCATCTTGAAGAAGATCGGGGAGGAAGCAACCGAAGTGGTGATGGCGGCCAAAGACGGCGACCGGCCACGCATCGTCGGTGAAGTGGCCGACCTGTGGTTCCATACCATGGTGGCGCTGGCGGCCTACGACCTGACGCCGGCCGATGTGCTGGCCGAACTGGAACGCCGCGAAGGCTTGTCAGGGCTGGAAGAGTTTGCGGCGCGTAAGGCCCAGCAGCGTGAAACTGAATCCAAAGGAGAAGGTGGATGAACGACGTGGTGACTGACGTGGTGATACCCGGCCAAGTGGCGCGCGGCGACGACAACCTGCGCACGTTGACGCACATCCTTTACGGCCTGCACACGCTGTCGTTTTTCTCGGCCGGCATCTTCTCGGTCATCGCCCTGATCATCAATTACATCAAACGCGATGACCTGCCGAACGATTTCTACCGCAGCCACTTCCGTTGGCAAGCACGCAGCTTCTGGTTCACGCTGGGGTGGCTGGTTCTGACCTGGCCGCTGTGGATCTTGTTCGTCTTCCCGGGCTGGGCCGCGTGGTCGGTTATCGGCCTGTGGTACCTGTACCGGTTCTTGCGCGGCTGGTGGAATTTCAACTCAGGTCGGGCAATGCCCGCCCCGGTCTGAACGTGACTCCGGAAAGCCCACGATGAACACCGACCCGGGCTGCGTTTTCTGCAAGATCGTTGCCGGTCAGATCCCGGCCAGGAAGGCGCACGAAGACGACGAGTTGCTGGCTTTCCACGACATTGCGCCCTGGGCGCCCGTACATGTGCTGATCATCCCGAAGGTGCACATTGCGATGCTGTCCGACGCGACGGTCGAGCACGATGCGCTGCTGGGGCGCCTGCTGGGCTTGGCGCCGCGTCTGATGAAGGCCTTGGGCGTGACGAATGGTTTTCGCACGCTCGTGAACACCGGTCCCGACGGCCGCCAGGAAGTACCGCACCTGCACATGCACGTGATGGGTGGCCCGCGCCCCTGGGCCAAAGGCTGACCCTGTCACCGGCGCCGTGGGCGCACCTCGTAGAATCAGTGGTTCTGTTTAGCGCGTTTTGTAGGAGAAAAGATCATGGGTTCGTTCAGCATCTGGCACTGGTTGATTGTGTTGCTGGTTGTCGTGGTCATCTTCGGCACCAAGAAACTGCGCAACATCGGCAGCGACCTCGGCGGCGCAGTGCGCGGCTTCAAGGACGGTGTCAAGGGCGCCGGCGAAACGCCCGAGGCCGATGGCCCCACCCCACCGGCCCAACAGGTCACGACCGCCAAACGCAGTGATGCGAACACGGTGGACGTCGAAGCCAAGTCGAAGACGTGAGCCCCCAAGCTCGCTTTCGCTCCCCCCCCGAGGGGGCCGCCCGCTGGCGGCCCGGCAAAGCCGGTTCTGCAGCGGGAGCTTGATCGGGTCGCACAGGTGACCCATCCTTCCTCATGATTGACTTCGGTTTCGACAAGATCGCCCTCATCGGCGCGGTGGCCCTGATCGTCATCGGCCCCGAGAAGTTGCCGCGCGTGGCGCGCACCGTGGGCGCGCTGTTCGGCAAGGCGCAGCGCTACGTGGCCGACGTGAAGGCCGAAGTCAACCGCTCCATCGAACTTGAAGAGCTCAAGAAGATGAAGACCGACTTCGAGGACGCCGCGCGCAATGTGCAAGACACGGTCCGCAGCGAAGTCGATTCGGCCAGCAGCGCTTTCGAGGGCAGTTGGAAGGATGCAACGGCGGGCGTCACCGACGGCATGTCAGTCGATAACAGCATCATCGGCAGCTGGGAGCCGCCACCGCCAAGTTACCACCACCCGAAGAAGAAGTGGCGCCTGAAGCGCGGGGCCACACCGCAGTGGTACAAGCAGCGCACCGGCATCCGCACGAAAGCGCTGTCGGGCGCGGCCCGCGTGGCACGCTTTCGGCCGCCGGGCATGAAGTCCGGTTTTTGAGCAAACCCGAAGCAGCCAGCCAGGCCATGAGCGACACGAACAAGCCCGACGAACTCGCCGGCACCGAAGCGCCTTTCGTTTCGCACCTGATCGAGTTGCGCGACCGGCTGATCCGCGCCGTCATTGCCATTGGCGTGTGCTTCGCGGCGTTGGCTTTCTGGCCCGGCCCGGCGGGTCTTTACGACTTGCTCGCTGCGCCCATGCTCAGCCATCTGCCGAAGGGCGCCACGCTGATTGCGACCAACGTCATCTCGCCGATCCTAGTGCCGCTGAAGATCACGTTGATGGCGGCGTTTCTGGTCGCGCTGCCGGTGGTGCTGTACCAGCTGTGGGCGTTCGTGGCACCGGGCCTGTATTCGCACGAAAAGAAACTGGTGTTACCGCTGGTGGTATCCAGCACGCTGCTGTTCATCGTCGGCGTGGCCTTTTGCTACTTCATCGTGATACCGGGGATGAGCAAGTTCATCCAGGCCTTCGCGCCCGCGTCGATCACAGCTGCGCCCGACATCGAACAGTATTTCGGCTTCGTGCTGACGCTGTTTCTGGTCTTCGGCATCGCCTTCGAAGTGCCGATAGCCGTGATCGTTCTCGCGCGCATGGGCATCGTCAGCATCGCGCAACTGCGCAAATCGCGCGGCTACTTCGTCGTCGGCGCTTTCGTCGTTTCAGCCGTGGTCACGCCACCCGACGTGGTTTCGCAACTGGCCTTGGCGATTCCGATGTGCATCCTGTACGAAATCGGCATCCTGGCCGCGGTGATGTTCATCAAGCACACCCGCGCACCAGATGAAGCCACGGTTGCCAGCGACAAACCTGCGGGCTGAGCCACTGGGCGCAGGCTTGCTGTCAGAACAGGCGGAAGAAAAATGCCAGCCAGACCATCACGGCGCAGAAGGCCGAGTTGACGGCTCACAGGCCCCATTTCACTGCCGCAGTCGCTGACTGCGCCGGCTCTGCACCGCGCAGCCACCACAGCCCTGCCGCCACGCTGGCCAGGTTGCCGCCCAAAAACAGTATTTCGACGCCACGCAAGCCCGTGCCCGAACTGCCGAGTTGCATGCGGTTGGCACAGATTGCCAGGATGGCGAGTGGGCTAAAGACGGCAACGAGGGCGGCCCAGCGTGTGGCACCCAACACAAGGGCCAACGCCGCCGCGGCCTGCGCAATGCACAGGCCGGCAACCAGCCCGGCCACTGCGGTGTTGCTCAGCACGAGCGCTGGCGAAAGCTGAGCTGAAGATCACTGGCCGGGTGGCCGCGCCCGCCAGGTCGAAATAAAACAGCGCGCCGGCCCCGCTGGTGTCACTGGTGGTGAACGGCAGCTGATCCGCATCCAGCAGGAAAAATGCGAACTGGTCGGGCCTGCTGCCAGCAAGCATCACGTAGTCCAGATCAAGCCGAAAACTGATGAAAGCACCGAAGACATCGCTGCCTTGCAGCCATTCGCTGAACAGCTGATTGCCACCCCTAGCTGCAGCCGGCCAGAACGCAAACTGCCTGCGACATCGCCCGCGTTCGTCGCGCTGCCCAGCACCACGTCGGTGCCGAAACCGCTCACGGTCGCGGCATTGCCAGTGACTGGGCTGCCGGCCGGGAAGTCCAGGGCCATGAAACCGCGTACGCCTTGCAGCGCCGTGGTGTCGATGGTGATGCGGTAGGGGTTGGCGCTGGCCGGTAACAGATCGCGCCGCCCGCTGGATTGAAGCCGGTGATGCTGCGCACCGCAGCGTCGGCCGCGGTGGGTTTGAGCCGGTGAAGCGCGGTAACCAGATTGGGAAAGGTGCTGCCGCTGTGCGGCGTGTCCAGCGTCAACAGCCGCCGCACATCGCCCTGGCCGAAGTTTTCAGGGCGCTTATAGGTCGGCATGGCGATGCACAGGCGGGTCAGGATGCCGCCCATGCTGTGGCCCATCACATCGGCCTGGGTCACCGCAAAACCCTTGTCGCGTTGGGCTTTGAGGGCCCGGCCGACGAAGTCACGCACCAGCGGCGAGTTGATTGAAAAGCAGGCCGCCCTGTCTTGAAGTGATGACGACCATGTTGACTGTCCCTCCTACCACCGACGTGTATTGGGATGGAAGGGAGCTGAGCGCCGCCTCGCCTGTCATCAGGCCTAACCCATGCGCGCTGCTCAGAATCGTGGGATGGCCAAAAGCGTGCCGTTGCGATGCCAACTTCGGTGCGGTAGTCACTTGACCCAGGTGTTGAGCTGGATGATCGGCATCAAAACCGCCAGCATGATCAACACCACGACGATGCCCATCACCACGATGAGCAAGGGCTCCAGGATGGTCGCGGCCGCCATCGCCCGCCGCTGCACCTCGGCCGACAGCTGAACCGACGCGCGCAGCAGCATCTCGGGCAATTGCCCGGTCTGCTCGCCCAGCCGCGCGAACATGGCCAGCAGGCCGGGAAATCGCTTCTTGGCGGCCAGCGCACTGGCCAGTGGGGCGCCTTCGCGCACCTGCGCCAACGCGTCCATCGCGTCGGCGCGCATCGCGCGGTTGCCCAGGGTCTCGGCCGCGGCTTGCAGCGCTTTCAGGATCGGCACGCCTGCCCCGGCCAGCATCGCCAGCGTGCCGCCAAAGCGCGCTGCGTTGTAGCCGCGCGCCAGACGGCCGACGAATGGCAGTCGCAGCAGGGCTGCGTCGCTGCGTTCGCGGAAAGCCTCGCCGCGCCGCGCGAGGCTGAACACGGTGGCACCCGCTGCGGCCAGCAGCGCCACCGCCCAGCCCCACTGTCTGACGAAGGCACTGATCGCCAGCATGGCCACAGTCAGCGTTGGCAACGCCCGCTTGGAACTGGTGAAAACGCCGGCAATCTGCGGCACCACATAGGTCAGCAAAATGATGACGATGGCCAGCGCCACCATCGACACGATAGCCGGGTACAGCATGGCGCCCACCACCTTGCTACGCAGCGCCTGGCGTTGTTCCAGGTCATCGGCCAGGCGCTCGAGCACCGGGCCCAGCGCCCCGCTCTGTTCACCGGCGGCCACCACGGCGCGGTAGACGTCGTCGAATTCTCGCGGCGCGGTGGCCAGCGCGCGGGCGAAAGTGCTGCCGGCGTTGACCTCGCTTTTCAGGTGCGCCACCAGCTCGCGCTGGCGCGGGTTTTCGGTCTCTTCGGAAAGCGAAGTCAAAGCGCGCTCAAGCGGTAGGCCGGAGCCCACCAGGCCAGCCAACTGGCGCGTCCACACCGTCAGGCCCGTGGCTGAGAACACCCGCCGCGTGAAGCGCGCCGAGGCCGTGTCTTGCGGCCCCATCGTCACGGTGGTGACGGTCAGCGGCACCAAATCCCGCTGGCGCAGCGCTGCCCGTGCGGCTTTCGCGTTGTCGGCTTCCAGCAGGCCGTTTTGTGACTTGCCGGCGGCGTTGAGGGCTTCGTAACGGTAGGCGGGCATCCGACGCTCAGTCTCGAGTCACGCGGATGACCTCTTCGGCCGACGTGACGCCTTGGCTGACCAGTCGGTCACCGTCCTCGCGCATCGACTTCAAACCGGCTGCATGAGCGGCCGCTGCCAGGTCTTGTTCCGAGGCGCGGTTGTGCACCAGCTCCTTCAGGTTCTCGTCCACCACCATCAACTCGTAGACGCCGGTGCGGCCCTTGTAGCCGGTGCCGCTGCACAGCACACAACCCACCGGGTGCCAGCGCCCTTCGCCGTCCTGCCGACGGCACACCGGGCACAGCTTGCGCACCAGGCGCTGGGCCAGCGCGCCCAGCAGGCTGCTCGACAGCAGGTAGGGCTCGACGCCCATGTCGATCAGCCGCGTCACGCACGAAGGCGCGTCGTTGGTGTGGATGGTGGCCAGCACCAGGTGGCCGGTCAGGCTGGCCTGGATGGCGATCTGCGCCGTTTCGTAGTCGCGGATCTCACCGATCATGATCACGTCGGGGTCCTGCCGCAGGATGGCACGCAGGGCCTTGGCGAAGGTCAGGTCGATCTTGGCGTTGACCTGCGTCTGCCCGATGCCGGCCAGCTCGTACTCCACCGGGTCTTCGACAGTGAGCACATTGGTCGTGGCCGTATCCACGCGGCTCAGACTGGCATACAGCGTGGTGGTTTTGCCGCTGCCGGTCGGGCCGGTCACCAGCACGATGCCGTGCGGTTGCTGGATCAGGCGCGAATAGCGGTCCAACACCTCGCCGTCCATGCCCAGGCCTTCCAGCGTGAAGCGCGATTCGGCCTTGTCCAGCAGGCGCAGCACGGCGCGTTCGCCATGCGACGACGGCAGCGTCGACACCCGCACGTCGATGGCTCGGCCGCCGATGCGCAGGCTGATGCGGCCGTCCTGCGGCAGGCGCTTCTCGGCGATGTCGAGCTCGGCCATGATCTTCAGCCGGCTGATCAAAGCCGCATGCAACGCCTTGTTCGGCTGCACCACCTCGCGCAGCGTGCCGTCGACCCGGAAGCGCACGCTCGAGCTCCGTTCATACGGCTCGATATGGATGTCGCTGGCGCCGTCCTTCGCGGCCTGCGTCAGCAGCGCGTTCAGCATGCGGATGATCGGCGCGTCGTCGGCGGCTTCCAGCAGGTCTTCCACCGCCGGCAGCTCCTGCATCATCCGGCTCAGGTCGACGCCGCTTTCGACTTCACCAATCACCGCCGCCGCGCTGCTTTCGCCACCGGCATAGGCCGAGGCGATGCGCTGCCCCAGCGTGGCGCTGGCTTCGCGCTCAAAGCGCGCTATGTCGAACAGGCGCGTTACTTCGCCCAGAGCGGCCGCAGGCGTGGTTTCGCCGGCCCACAGCATCAGCTGGTCGCCGTCGTCCTCCAGCAGCACGGTGTTGGCCTTGGCATAGGCGTAGGGCAGCAGGTGGCGGGTGGCCATATTCGGTACTCGGTGGTCAATACACGGTGGTCAGGACGTCACGGCGATTTGGGCTGCGGCGCGCCGCCGTCGGCGGGCGGCATGGCCGGCGCGAAAGGTTGCCGGCGGTCGGGCATGGCCGGCGCCACCGGCGCTTCGTTGATCGGCAAGACCAGGCTGGGCGCCGGCTGCGCGGCCTGCTGCTGGCCGCGGATCTGGTCGTAGCGGTCTTGCGAAAAACGGTTGGTCGATGCGGCGTCGCGCATCACGATGGGCCGCAGGAACACCATCAGGTTGCTGCGCTTGCGCTCGCGACTTTCGCTGCGAAAGAGTGCGCCCAGGATCGGAATGTCACCCAGTAGCGGCACCTTGTTTTTGGTCGTCACGTAGCGGTCTTCGATCAAGCCGCCGAGCACCAGGATCTGGCCGTCGTCCACCGTCACCGTGCCTTCGATGGACCGCTTGCTGGTCGACGGCCCGGCGTTGGCCGTGCCGGTGGCCTGTTCCTTCACGCTGCTCTGTTCCTGGAACAGCGTCATGCGGATGGCCCCGCCCTCGCCGATCTGCGGCTTGATGCGCAGCGTGATGCCGACGTCCTTGCGCTCGATGGTCTGAAACGGGTTGCTGGTGGCGGTGCCGGTGCTGGTGAACTGGCCGGTGATGAAGGGCACGTTTTCGCCCACGACGATCTTGGCTTCCTCGTTGTCCAGCGTGATCAGATTGGGCGTGGACACGATGTTGGTCTCACTCTGCGTCTGCATCGCCCGCGCGATGGCGGCCAGCGAGACCACACCGTTGATCGAGTTCAGCAGGCCGATGTTCAGTCCGGTGCCCAGGCTGACCGAGCCCTTGGCCGCGGCGGTGTTGATGTCGATGATGCTGGGGCTGGTGCTGGTGGTGAAGTTGGTGCCGGCCACCAGGCCCAGCTTGTCGCCGCTTTGACCCAGCAACCCCTGCCACTGGAAGCCGAATTCGGCGGCGTCGCCGCCCGAGACTTCGACGATCATGCTTTCGATGTAGACCTGGGCGCGGCGGCTGTCGAGCTGGTCGATCAGCGAGCGCACCTGCCTGTACAAGGGCTCGGGTGCCGTGATGACCAGCGAATTGGTCGCCGGGTCGGCCTGGATGAAACCGCCGGTTGACGGCTGCGCGGCGGTGGACAAGGCGCTGCCGCCGGCTGGCGAACCCGAACCGCCGATGCCGCCGATGCCGCCTGACCCGGGCCCTGCCGGTGCAATGCCACCGCCCACGCCTGCAGCCGTGCTGCCGCCACCGCCACCGCCGGAACCGCCGACGGCACCGAAGGCTGCGCGCACCACCGTGGCCATGCGCGTGGCGTCGGCGTTCTTCAAATGCACCACCCACATGCCGCCGCCCGGGCCGATCAGGTTGCTGGGGCGGTCCAGCCGGGCGATCGTGGCGCGCAACGTCGCCAGCCGTGCCGCGTTGCCGGCGCGAATGATCAGCGAATTGCTGCGCGAGTCGGCGACCACCGTGACACTGCCGCCGCTGCCAGGCGCGCCCGGCACAGCCGCCGAGCCGCTGCCGTCACTGAGCTTTTGCACCAGCGGCGCCAGGTCGGCCGCCACCGCGTGCTGCAGCGGCACGATCTCGACGTCGGTGCCGCTGGGCACGTCCAACGCTGCAATGATCTTGGCGATGCGCTGCAGGTTGTCGGCATAGTCGGTAATGACCAGCGCGTTGTTGCCCGGGTTGGCGTTGATGGTGTTGTTGGCGCTGATCAGCGGGCGCAGTACGGCCACCAGGTTGTTCGGGTTTTCGTAGCGCAGCGAAAAGATCTGCGTGATGATCTGGTCGCCGCGCGCCGCCACCTCGCCCACCGACACCGTGCTGGTCTGCAGCTTGGCGTCCGATTCCGGCACCACCTTCAGCAGTCCGCCGCTTTCGACCACCGCGAAGCCCAGGCCGCGCAGCGCCGACTGGTAGGACTGCCAGGCTTCACGCACGCTTTGCGGCTGCTCGCTGTAAACGGTGATGGCGCCCTTGACGCGCGGGTCGACGATGATGGCGCGGTCGATCATGGCGGCGAAAGCGCGCGTCACGGCTTCGATGTCGGCGTTGACGAAGTTGACCGTGACCGGCGCACGCGATTTCGAGCCGATGGTCGGCGTTGCCGCCTGCAGCGATAGGCTCGGCATGACCGAGGCCAGCGCGGCGATGGCCAAAGTCCAGCCCCGGATGGCGGCGGGAAAGTCGGGTTTATCAGTCTGGGTCTGCGTCTGGGTCTGCGTCTGGGTCTTCATGTTCATCCGATGGAAATGACCGACAGCGCGCCCTGGCGCCGGCCGATGATGTTGAGCAGGCCGCCAAGCGCTTCTTCCGAGCCCGGTGCGGCCGTGGCCGACCCGTTGAAGCGCAGCCGCGCCGCCGCGCCGTCAGCGGTCCATTGCCCGTTGCCGTTGAGCTGCAAGGCCCCGCTGTGGGTGCTGAGTTGCAGACGCGGCCCTTGCTGGCCTGGCGCGTCGCCGGTCAGGCTGAGGCGGTAGCTGCCCAGCACATCCAGGGCCGACAGGCGCGAAGCGATGTTGCCCATGTCCAAGTCGGCCCGCCCGCTGAACAGCCAGCGGCCCTGCACCTGTTCCAGGCTGAACCCGGCGCTGCTGAATTGCAGGCTCCCGGTGGGTTGCAGCGTGTTCCAGGGCGTGCCCAGTCCGACCAGCCACGACGCCGGCCACTGACCCAGTGCAACGCTGGAGCCCGGCGTGGCCGCAGCCGGGATCAGTTCGACGCGCGTTCGGCCCAGCCCCGGCGACACGCGCAGCCGCAGTTCGCCGTTGATGCAGCAGTCCTGCCGCGCGCGCAGGCTCAAGCCTGCGCCGTCCAGGCCCAGGGTCCAGTTCAGGCGCCCGGGTAAAGCACTGGCGCTGCGGCTGCCGGCGCCGCCGGTCAGCACCAGCACGGCAGAACCATGCCAGACGGTGCCGCGGGCTTCGGCCAGCACCAGGCGCTGGCCGGTGGCATCGGTGACGGCTGCCGCCAGCCAGGCCGCCGGGGCCCAGACCACGGCCACCAGCGCAGCGCCGACGACGGCGCCAGGCGCTGCCCAGCGCATCACGAACCGGCCCCCAGGCTGAGCACCAACGTGCCGTTGTAGCCCTGCGGGCCGCGGTTCAGCGTGGCCTCGACGGGACGCGCGCGGGCGCCGGCTCGGGCTTCGGACAACCAGCCGGCCAAGGCGCTGGTGCCCACATCGGTCAGGGTCAGAACAGCGCGTTCGCCCTGCATCGACAACTTGGCCTGGGCACCCAGGCGCGCGGTGGCCGCCTGCAGTGCCGCTGTGGCCTGTTCCAGCGGCACCGGCGGCGTGGCGCGCAGGTCGCCGGCCTCACTGGCCAGGCGCTGCATGCCCTGCAGTTGCGCGTCGACAGCGTCCAGTTCAGCCGGGGCAAGGGCCAGCGTGCGCCAGGCCGGCTGCACGGCCACGCTCCAGACCAGGAACAGGCCCAGCACGGCTGCGGCCAGCAGTGCGGCGCGGCGGTCGCGCAGCGACAAGCCCGTCCAGGCGCTGCGCACGGGCGCCAGGGCCGACTGCAGGGGGGTCACGGGGGTCACAGGGGTCACGGGGCTCACGGGTGTGGCGGGCGTCACGGGCGTCACGGGCGTCACCGGCTCGGCGTCCATCAAGCGGCTCCCCGGGCGCTGGCGCGGGCGATCGTGATGCGGCCTTCGCTGAATTCGGCGCTGTAGCCGGCGCCGCGCAGGCGGTCGCGAAATTGCGTCACTTGCGGCTCGGCCCAGCCCGCCACGGCGACGACCAGGCGGCCACCTTCGAACCGCAGCATCTGTGCCGGGCCCAGCCCATCCGGCCAGGCACCGGCCGCGGCACCCAGCAGCGCTTCCAGATCGTTGTCCCCCGGACGCCCCGCGGCCGCTCGCAGGCGTTCGGTCTCGCGTTCCATCTGCAGCGGCGCGTCGAGCACGGCACGCACACTGGGGTGGGTGGTTTTCAGCAGGGCCACCATCGCGGCGCGCTTGGCCGTCAGCACCTGACGCTGCTGCCAGGCCTGCAGATTCAAGCCCAGCAACTGCACCGCCACCAGCGCGGTCAAACCCCAGCGCACCGGGCGCCATTCGGTGCTAAGGAAACGCTTCCAGCCTTCGCGCAGTGCGCGCATGCCACGGTGCCGGGCGACCAGGTCGAACTGCCGCAGATTCAGCACACCCTTGGTGGCACCTACCGGACCCAGCGCTTCCAGCGCACGCTCGCTGTCGGTCATCACCGCCACCGGCGCGCCCAGCCAGCGCTCGGCGGCGGTGGCCGCGGCGGGCGTGGCGGTCCAGCTCACACCGACCGCATCGGCCGCAGCTGGCGCGGGCTGCAGCGCGCGGGCCAAACCGCCTTGCAGCCGCAGGCAGACCACGCCGTCGGCCTGCGCCAGCGCCAGCCAGGGTGTGGCCGTCTCGACGCCATCCTGGGTGTAGAAATGGCCGCGCGCCACGCTGCCGGGCACGCTGGCCGTGACCACCCGTTCGACGCTCAAGCCCACGCTTTCCAGCGCCGCGAGCGCGGCTTGCAGGCGCGGCCTGTGAGTCACGGCCACCCAGCCGCTGCGGCCCGGTGCGGCATCGGCGGCCAGCGCGAAATGCAGGGCTTCGTCGTCTTCCAGCAGTGCTTCTTCCATCACCCCCAACAAGGCGGCACGCAGACGCGCGGCGGGGGCCTTGGGGATTTCGATACGGTGCCAGCTGACGTCGGCTTCCGCCAGCACCAGCACGGTGTGGTCGGCGCGCGGCAACTGTGCGGCGGCAGCGTTGCCGGCCTGGCCGACGCTGCGGCCGTCGCTGCTGAAGACGAAATTCCAGGCGGAGGGCAGACGCAGCCCGCCAGCGGCCTCGTGGCCCGCCGCGCGGGCGGTCAGGCGTTCACGCGGCGGAAGGAGGATGACGAGGGTGGACATCAGCGAGCGGGCGGCGAAGTGGCGGAGAGCGAAAAGAAGGCGCGTGGCAGGCAGCGCAATCGACCGCTGACTGTAGCGTGGCGAACCGCGCGGCTCAGCGCGACTCAGCGCGGCGCAGCCTCGAAGCTGTGACGTTCGCGCCGCCGCACGACGACGCGGTCGCCGTCGCGCTGCACCAGAGATCGCTCTTCAACGACGCGCTCGTTCAGCCGCAACTGTCCAGCGACCTCGAACCAGGCCGAAGACACGCCGACCCGTGTCTCGTCGACCGTGATGTTGTCACCCAGCGCCGAGCGCACGGCTTTCAGCGTTTCGAAGGGCGCGCGCTGACGGCTCTGCACCAGGCGCTCGGCAGTGCCGACGTCCAGGCCGTCGATGGCGGCCACCAGCACTTCGCGCGGCGCGGTGTTGACGTTCACCGGCGTCACCAGCGGCAACAGTTCGACATAGGGCGCCAGCCGGTTCAGCGTTTGCACGTTCAAACCCTGCCAGGACAGATCGAGCAGCTTGTCGGGCCGGATCGGCGGGCCGCGCGCATCGCTATCGCTTTGCAGCGCCAGCGATTTGGACAGGACTTCGGCCACCCGGGCCGCCAGGTCGCCGGGCGCGCCCAGCAGGTCGCACAGCCGCTGCAGACCTTGCACTTGCAACGGCACGACCTTGCCCGCGCCGTCAACAAGGCCACGCAGGTTGAACTTGCCCTGCGCGTCGGTGATGCCGCCGCTGATGGCGGCGTCCAGACCGGCGTCGGCGTTGTTGTCTTTGTCGGCGGCCAGGAAGCTGGACAGTGACACCTCGGCCAGCGGCGTGCCCCAGGCGTCGCGGCCCCAGGTGTAGAAATGGGCGCGGCGCTGGGCGGCGCGCAGGTCTTCGCGAACGATCAGACGCGACCAGTCCAGCGCACCGCGCAGCACCCAGCCGGCCTGCACCCGGGCGCGTTCGGCAGCTTCCACCTGCACCGCGCGCCGCTGGTGCCAGACCATGCCGGCAGCCAGCGTGGTGACCAACGCCAGGATCATCATCGCCAGCAACAGCGCCGCGCCGCGCTGACCGGCCTGCTGCGTGCGCAGGGAGCGTACCGCGTGCAAGGCAGCCATCAGGCGCCAGCGCCCAGCGCAATGTCGCGCGTCAAGACCTGCCCACCCAGCGTGATCTGCAGGCGCACCGCCTCGGGCAGCAGTTCACGCGCCACGGGCGGTGCGCCGGGTGCGGGGGAAGGCGGCAGCACCCCACCGCCACCCGGCGCGCTGGCGGCGCCGGCAACACCGGCCGACACTGCCAACGCTGCACCCGAGGCCGACGCGGCTGGCGGTTCGGGCGCCGCCGCCACAGAGCCCGCCGCCAAGTCGCCAGTGGATTGCGCATTCGTCCACTGCCCGCCCCGGTTGAAGTAGATCTGCCATTGGCTGGCGTTTGTGGCCAGGGTCAGCTGCGCCGGCTCGTTGCCCTGCAGCGCCTGGCTGCGCATCCAGTTTTCCTGCACATCGCCGACCCGCGTCATCAGCGGGCTGGTCCAGCGCTGCCACACGCCATTGCGCACGGCCCAGGCCACCATCATCACGCCGCCGTCGGTGCGGCGGGTCAGTCGCAGGGTCATGCCGTCGAAGGTCAGTGGCGAGGCCAGCGTACCGGTGTCCACCACCGCCTGCAGGTCCTGCTCCCACTGCGTCAGCACGG
Organism: Betaproteobacteria bacterium; assembly: GCA_043716645.1. Taxonomy (GTDB): domain Bacteria; phylum Pseudomonadota; class Gammaproteobacteria; order Burkholderiales; family Burkholderiaceae_C; genus Rubrivivax. The sequence goes on from JAYSYH010000161.1 coordinate 35,016, forward strand.
TGGTCAGGCGCACGGTGGCGTCGATGGCGTCGCGGCTGCGTTCGCGCGCCCGCACGATGCCGTCCAGCCCCTGCCAGGACAGGGTGGCCAGGATGGCCATGATCAGCAGGGCCACCAGCACCTCGATCAAAGTGAAGCCTCGGGCGTGCCAAGCCCGGCTGCCGCGCAAGGCTCGTTTCACGGCCGCCCCAGCACGGTGGACAAGGTGATCAGCACATGCCCGGCGTCGTCGCTGACCTGGGCATCCACGCGGCGGAAGTTGGGGTTCGGTGTCGTTCGGGTGATCAGCTTGCCGGGGTAGCTGCGGCCAAGCTGCTCACAGCCGAAATCGGCGTCGCCCACGCCGGGGAAGCTGCGCGTCAGGCGCAGGGCAGTCAGCTGGTTGTCGGCACACCACTGCGCGGCCACCACGTCGGCCAACCGCGCGGCGTTGTCGGTCAACACACCGGCGGCGCGCAGGCCAGCACCCAGCGCGATGGCGACGACGGCCAGCGCCACCAGCACTTCCAGCAAGGTGAAGCCGTGCGCCGGCGCACGGCTGCGGTGGCCGGGGCTCACGGCGTGGCCGGAACCTGCGGCAACAGTGCGAAAGGCGCCAGGCCGTCGGTGCTGATGTCGACCCGCTTGTCGCCCAACCGCAGCGCCACACGCTGGGCCGGCAGGATGGCTTCGGGGCCGAGTACGACCACCGCAGCCCCGACCACCTGGGCGCGGGTCTGGCTGTCGAGCCAGCGCACCGGCAAGGATTGCGATGCGGGCAGTCCGATGAAGCGGAACTGCATGCCGGCGTCCACCGCCAGCGTCACGGGCGCCCATTGCACCGGGGCGCCCGAGGCGCGCGACTCTGCGCGCGCCATCTCGAACAGCGCGGCCAGGCGCACCGCTTCTTCGTCTAGCTTCGCCGCCTGGCTGTCGCGCAGTGCCAGCGCCACGACTCCGACCGAGATGGCGACGATGGCGATGACGATGAGCAGCTCCAGCAGCGTGAAGCCGCGGGCCTGCCGACAGCCGGCCGATCGGCGATGGGCAGATCCGCGGCTTGACGCCAGGCAGTCGCTGGCGCGGCGGTGCAGCCTACTGCCAGGAACCGATATCGGCATTCTTGCCTTCGCCACCTGGCTGGCCGTCGGCGCCGAGGCTGAAGACATCGATTTCCCCCTTCACACCAGGGTTGGTGTACAGATAGGGGCGGCCCCAGGGATCGGTGGGCAATTTGTCCACGTAGGACTTCCAGTTCGGCGGCACCGCACCCACGGTTGGCCGCTTGACCAGCGCGTCCAGACCCTGTTCGGCACTGGGGTAGCGCTGGTTGTCCAGCTTGTAGAGCTTCAGCGCCTGCATCAGGTTGTTGACGTCGGTCTTGGCGGCGGTGACCCGGGCGTCGTCGGCGCGGTCGATCAGGTTGGGCACGATCAAGGCGCCCAGCACGCCAATGATCACCAGCACCACCATCAACTCGATCAGCGTGAAGCCGCGCGACCGTTTGGAGTGGCGGGCGAGATGGCGGTTCACAGGCATGGGGATGAAGGAAACGGAGGGCATGTGGTGGGCTTGCGCAGCAGGACAAGCGCCGCGCGGGCGACATTGCTTGAATGATAATCTGATGATGTTGGTGCGCTGGTGGACATTCATGATCTGGGCCCTGGTGGCAGGCGCTGCACTGTTCTGGGGCCTGCGCTTGTTGGTCAGCGCCGCGCCCGTGGCGCCGAACACGCCAGTGGCGGCCATCGGCCCGGCTGCACGCGGCGACCTGACGCGCCTGCTCGGCAGCGACCCGCCGCCGCCGGCTGTTGCGGTGGCTGCCGAGGCGCCACCCGACGCCCGCTTTCAGCTGATCGGCGTTGTGGCTCCTCGCGCGCAGGCTGCAGCTCGGGAGGGATTGGCGCTGATCGCCGTCGATGGCAAACCCGCCAAGGCTTACCGCGTCGGCGCCGTCATCGAGGGTCAGACGATCCTGAAATCGGTGGCCGCCCGTGGCGCCATGCTGGGCCCGCGCGACGGCGCGCCGCAGGTCACCTTGACCCTGACGCCGCCCACGGCCGCCAACACGGGCGCGCTGCCATCACTGGCGCCGTCGGCCGCCGATGCCCCGGCCAGCCCCAACCTTGCGGTACCGGCAGGGCCAGCGGCAATTGCTGCTGCGAGGGCCCGAACATCTGATGCGCGCGCGGTACGCCGCATGTTGCCACCGCCAGCGGTGCCGCAGGACGGCACACCGCAGCCGGCACCGCCCGGACTGCCGACGCAGTAAACCCCGGTCGGCAGGTGATCAGGCTGCCGCTCAGTACAAGGCCGGCGTACCGAACGGCGACGCTTCGGGCGCAGTCCCGGTGTAGGGGTCTGACAGCCCGCCCTGCTGCGATGCGGTGCCGTGATCGCCCTGATCGCCCTGATCGCCTTCAGCCACATCCCCCAGCAAGGCAGCCGCGCTTTTCACCAGCGGCCAAGCCAGCGCGGCGCCGGTGCCGTCGGTGCTTTCCATGCCCATTTCCAGTAGCGCGGCGGCGCGAAACAGGTTCAGCGCCTGATCCAGTCCACGGTGGCTGTGGCTGCGGCAGAACACGCAATAGTCGGTAACAGCCTGGGCAATCTTGGCGGCCAACATCAGCGCAGCGCAAGCTGGTACGCCGTCAATCATCAACAGGTGGCGCTTGCTGGCCGCCACCAGCATCACGCCCACCATCACCGCAACTTCATAGCCGCCCATCGCGGCCAGCACTTCAACCGGTTCGACCACATCGCGGTGGCGCGCCTGCGCGCCCTGCAGCACCAACATCAGATGCGACAACTGTTCCTGGCTCATCTGCGGGCCGCTGACGATGAGGTCGCGGACCTTCGAATCCGTGAGGCGCGAAAGCACCATCGCCGCGCTTTCATGCGCGCCCACGCCCACCGCCGACAGGATGGTGAGATTGCCGCGCAGTTGTTCGCCGATCTGCATGCCGGCGCGCATGCCGGCATGCGCCTGTTCCATGCTCATGGCCGAGGTAACGCGTGAATTGCGCGTGCCGTAGGCAATTTTGCGCACCAGCAGTCGGTCATGGGGCACCAGGTTTTCCGACATACCGCAGTCGACGATGGTCAGATCCACACCTTGCGCGCGGGCAAACAGGCTGAGCGGCAATTGATTGGTCAGCAGCAGGCGAACCGTGTCCTGGGTGCTGCGGCCATGCGGGTCGCGGATGTCCTCAACCACCAGGCCGTGGTCGGCTGCGAAGACCAGCAGTTGCGGGGCGTGGAAGTGGGGCCGCAACGAGTTCTGCATCAGGCCCAGGCGTATCGCCAGCGGCTCCAATTCACCCAGGCTGCCACCCGATTCATGCCGGCCCTGCAGTTTGGCGCGCAGTGCCTTTTCCAGCTGCGGGTTGGTAGTCGGCGTGACCAGTGATCGGTTGCTTGCTGTCATCCGTTTCGAGTGTACCGAGCAACCCTAATTCAGGAACAACGCGACCACCGGATTGCCGGTTTCTTCCGTGTAAGGAAATGCAAGCGAAAGCAAGAACGCCTCGAATGCCGCCTGCTCATCAGCCGGCACCTGAATACCGACCAGGATGCGGCCATAGTCAGCGCCCTGGTTGCGGTAGTGGAACAGACTGATGTTCCAGCCCGGGTGCATGGCCGCCAGAAAGCGCATCAAGGCACCAGGCCGCTCGGGGAATTCGAAACGGAACAGCCTTTCGTCGCGCGCCAGATCGCTGCGCCCGCCGACCATGTGCCGCACATGTTCCTTGGCCAATTCGTCGTCGGTGAGATTGATGGTGGCGAAGCGCTGTTTGACGAAGGTGCGGGCGATGCGGTCGGCCTCTTCGCGCTTGGCAATGGTTAGGCCGACGAAAACGTGCGCCACCTTGGCGTCGCTGATGCGGTAGTTGAATTCGGTGACCGAGCGCGGGCCCAGCAATTCGCAGAAGCGTTTGAATGAACCGCGCTCTTCAGGGATCGTGACGGCAAACAGGGCCTCGCGCTGTTCGCCGAATTCCGCGCGCTCGGCAACGAAACGCAGACGGTCGAAATTCATGTTCGCGCCGCAGGTGATGGCCACGAAGGTCTGGCCTTTCAGCTTGTGCGCCTGCACGTACTGCTTGATGGCTGCCACGCCCAGTGCGCCGGCCGGCTCCAGAATGCTGCGGGTGTCCTGGAACACGTCCTTGATGGCCGCGCAAACGGCGTCGGTGTCGACCACCACGAAGTCGTCCACCAAAGCGCGGGTCACGCGGAAGGTTTCCTCGCCCACCAGCTTGACGGCCGTGCCGTCAGAAAACAGGCCAACGTCAGTCAGCGTCACCCTGCGACCGCGCTTGACCGACTGCAACATCGCGTCGGAATCGACGGTTTGCACGCCGATGACCTTGACTTCGGGACGCACCGCCTTGATGTAGGCCGCCACGCCGGCGATCAGTCCGCCGCCACCGATGGCCACGAACACCGCGTCCAGCGGGCCCTGATGCTGGCGCAGGATTTCCATGGCCACCGTGCCCTGGCCGGCGATCACGTCGGGATCGTCGAAGGGGTGCACGAAGGTCAGGCTCCGCGCCTGCTGCAGCAGCAAAGCCTGGCTGTGTGCGTCGGAAAAGCTGTCGCCGTGCAGCACCACCTCGGCACCCAGCGCCACCACGGCGTCTACTTTGAGACGGGGCGTGGTCACGGGCATCACGATGACGGCGTGGCAACCCAGCCGCTTGGCCGACAAAGCCACGCCCTGTGCGTGATTGCCCGCCGAGGCGCAGATCACGCCACGCGCCAGGGCTGCGGCTGGCAGGCGGATCATCTTGTTGTACGCGCCGCGCAGCTTGAAGCTGAACACCGGCTGCTGGTCTTCGCGCTTCAGCAGCACCTGGTTGCCCAGCCGCCGCGACAGCGTGCGGGCAGGCTCCAGCGCCGTTTCCCGAGCCACGTCGTAGACGCGGGCGGTCAAGACCCGCTGCAGGTATTCGGCAGCGATGCGCCGTGACTTGGGCGTGAGGGGCTTGGTCGGCATCGTGGACTGGAAGGGCTTACCGCTGGGTTGCGGGATATTAGAGCGCGCCCTTAGTGCGGGCTCGCAAAGAAAAAAGGCCCGAGGCCTTGTAGGCCACGGGCCGAATCCACCGGTTGAGGGTGGAGGAGACAATCGGCGCAATGCCATGAATCTGAACGTTTTGCGTGAATCAGTCTAGCACCGCATTGCTGCAGTGCAATATGCTCTTCAGCCGCTCGGCCTTCAGGGCCTTCAGGGCCTTCAGGGCGACTCCAAAAAAACCAGCGCGCCCCAGGGCGTGCGCCTGTCCGGAACAGCTGCACCATGGAATGCACGATCAACTGGATGCCCAGCACCGGCATGGGTTTCATCGCCGAGACCGGCAGCGGACATTTCCTGACCATGGACGGCGCGCCAGACGGCGGCGGCCGAAACCTCGCGCCGCGGCCGATGGAAACCGTGCTGGCGGGTACCGGCGGCTGCACCGCTTACGACGTGGTGCTGATCCTGCAACGAGGGCGGCACGACGTGCGCGGCTGCCAGATCAAGCTAACCGCTGACCGCGCAGCCCAAGACCCGAAGGTCTTCACCCGCATCGGCATGCACTTCACGGTAACGGGCGTGGGATTGACGTCGGCAGTGGTGGCGCGAGCCATCGCGCTGTCGCATGAACGCTATTGCTCAGCCAGCATCATGCTCGGCAAGACAGCTGAAATCGTGACCAGTTTCGAAATCTTGGACGCCTGAAATCAGCGCCAACAGGGCGCATGCCCGTGCAGTCAGGCCGTTCAAATGCGGTGGGCGGTGGCGGTCATCACCTTAGCGGCGCCGCGCATCAGCCAGCGCAAGGGTGGCGGCAGTTCAGTGCCGCCCGCTGCACCTGCCTCTTCTGCATGGCGCCGTTCGTCTTCTTTCATGACCTCGACGATGGCGCGGGAGCGGATGTCGCTGGCCGGCAGGCGGTCGAGGTGTCCCGCCAGATGGTCTTCGACCTGTCTTTCAGTTTCAACGACGAAGCCCAGGCTGACGGCGTCGCCCGCCCGCCCGGCCAGCAGACCGATGCCGAAAGCCCCGAAGTACCAAAGCGGATTCAACCAACTGACGCGCCCGCCCAATTCCGCCAGGCGCTCCTGGGTCCAGGCCAGATGGTCGGTCTCTTCGCGTGAAGCTCGTTCCATTTGATGGCGCAGTTCTGGGCTGCGGGCAGTCAGCGCCTGGGCCTGATACAAGGCCTGCGCGCAGACCTCACCCACATGGTTCACACGCATCAGGGCACTGGCCTGCTTGCGCTCAGAGGCGGTCAAGGTCTCGCCGTGAGCCGCACCGGCCGGATTGGGCCGTGCCGCGTGAACAGCACCGGCCAAGGTTCTGAGGGCGTTGTCGAGGCTGATAATCAGTGGGTCGAAGGTATTCATGTGCTTGCAGCATAGTCCACCGATTGCCGTCTGTTGCGGCTTGCGCCGCGTTGTTGACAGACCACAAGGCAAGGCCTTAGCGAATCCTTGGCTTGGCAATCGTCACATGGGTCTGGTGCAATACAGGCAACTTCCGCTGCGGATGTTGGCCTGATCTACCCCTAGCCGGGTGCCGTTCCCGATCGGGACCTCTTGTTCAACCTAGGAGATAGTCCAAATGAAAAAATCTATGCTTGCCCTGGCAGCGCTGACGGCGTTTGCAGGCGCTGCTTCGGCCCAATCCTCAGTCACCTTGTTCGGCATCATGGACGTTGACGCGCGCAGCGTCAGCAACGGCTCTGCCGGCACGCTCAAGACCCTGGGCACCAGCGGTCAAGCCTCCAGCCGTCTTGGCTTCCGTGGCATCGAAGACCTGGGTGGCGGTCTGCGCGCTGCCTTCTGGCTCGAAGGTGACATCTCGCCGGACACTGGTGGTGGTAACAAGACGACCCTCGCAACCGCGAATGGCAGCAATGCTGAAGCGATGACCTGGACCCGCCGCGCCACAGTGGGCTTGTTGGGCGGTTTCGGTGAAGTTCGCCTTGGTCGCGACTACACCGTGACCTTCATCAACATGTCCACTTTCGACATGTTCGGCTATGTCGGCGTGTCGTCCATCGCCAACGTGCGTGGCAGATTCCTGGGTTCCGGCGGCGCCACTACCGGTGTCCGCGCGAACAACACGATCAGCTATTTCCTGCCCGCGATGGGTGGGTTGTACGGCCAAGCAGAGGTCGCCGCTGGCGAAGGCGCCACTGGCAACAAGTACATCGGTGCCCGCCTGGGTTACGCCGCCGGCCCGCTGAACGTTGGCGGCGCCTACGGCAAGACTTACAAGACTGGCCCGATGGTCGACGATCTGAAGACGATGAACTTCGGTGGCTCTTTCAACATGGGTTTCCTGACCGTTCAAGCTTCGTATGAAAAGTCGGACTACTCGACCACGAACCAAAAGCTGGCATCGGCCGGCGTGTTGATCCCCCTGGGTTCGGGCACGGTCAAGCTGAACTACACGAGGACCGGCGGCAGCTCTGACGTCTTCAAATCCACGCTGCTTGGCGCTGGTTACGTCTACGACCTGTCCAAGCGCACGTCGATTTACGTTGGTTATGGCCGCATTTCCAACACCGGCAACGCCCTGGTCGGTTCCACGTACACCGCCTCGAGCGGCGGCCCCCTGGGTATCAAGGGCGGCGAAACCTCGACGGGTTACGACGTGGGCGTTCGCCACAACTTCTGATCGCCGTTCGCAGCACCTGGCAACGGGTGTTGCGTCTCGCGTCGGGGCCGCCTCAGGGCGGCCCTTTTTTTTGGCCAGCCCTTTTCGAACTTTGCCCAGCCGCCCGCTGGGTCTGACACGATCCGATTGCACCGATTGCACCGATTGCACAGACTGCACCGATGTTTGCCTTCATCCTTCGCCGACTCGCCCAGGCCCTGATCGTGATGTTGGTCGTGGCCTTCATCGCGTTCATGCTCTTCCAGTTCGTCGGCGACCCGGTCACCAGCCTGCTGGGGCAGGACGCTACACAGGACCAGCGCGAACAACTGCGCCGTGACCTGGGCATCGACCAACCCTTCCCCGTCCAGTTCGCGCGCTTCGTTGGCAACGCGGTGCAAGGTGAATTCGGACTCAGCCTGCGCCAGGGGCGCAAGGTTTCCACATTGATTGCCGAACGTTTCCCGGCGACGCTGGAACTGGCGCTCGCCGCTGCCGTGATCGCGCTGGCCGTCGGCGTGCCACTGGGCGTCTACGCAGCCCTGCGGCGCGGCCGCTTCGGCTCGCAACTGGTGATGACGCTGTCGCTGCTGGGCGTGTCACTGCCGACTTTCTTGATCGGCATCCTGTTGATTCTGGTTTTCTCCGTCACTCTGAAGTGGCTGCCCAGTTTTGGCCGGGGCGATGTCGTCAGCTTCGGCAGTTGGAGCACTGGCCTGCTGACCGCCGACGGCTGGAAGCATTTGGTGCTTCCAGCGATCACGCTGTCGGTTTTCCAGCTGGCGCTGATCCTGCGCCTGGTGCGCGCCGAGATGCTGGAAGTACTGCGCACCGACTACATCAAGTTCGCTCGCGCCCGCGGCCTGCAGAACAGCGCGGTCTATTTCGGCCACGCGTTGAAGAACACGCTGGTGCCCGTCATCACCATCACCGGTCTGCAACTTGGCTCGCTGATCGCCTTTGCCATCATCACTGAGACGGTTTTTCAATGGCCGGGGATGGGCTTCCTCTTCATCCAGGCTGTGCAATTTGCCGACATTCCGGTGATGGCCGCCTACCTGTGCCTGATTGCGCTGATATTCGTGCTCGTCAACCTGGCGGTGGACCTGCTGTACTTCGCTGTCGATCCGCGCTTGCGCATCGAAAAACCGGCGGCGGGCCATTGAGATGAATAACCCGATACCCGCTTCGGCTGGCCGCCTGGCGCGCTGGCTGGACAGCGACGTCTGGTTCAGCTTTCGCACCTCACCGATGGCAATGACGGCTGCAGTCATTGCCGCCCTGTGCGCCTTCTGCGCGGTTTTCGCGCCCTGGGTGTCGCCGTACAACCCCTTCGATCTGGCCAGCCTGAATCTGTCCGATGCCCGCTTGCCGCCGGCCTGGTCCGAGGGCGGCAGCAGCGCCCACTGGCTGGGTACCGACGATCAGGGCCGCGACATCCTGTCGGCGCTGTTCTACGGCGCGCGCATCTCGCTGCTGGTCGGTCTGGCGTCGGTGCTGGTGTCGCTGGTGGTCGGCGTCGGTCTGGGCTTGTTGTCGGGTTTCGTCGGCGGCAAGACCGACGCTTTGATCATGCGCATCTGCGACGTGATGCTGTCCTTCCCGTCCATCCTGGTGGCACTGCTCATCGACGGCGTCGGCCACGCGATGTTCCCGAATGCGCAGGACACGCTGGCCTTCGGCGTGCTGATCGTCGCCATCTCGCTGACCGGCTGGGTGCAGTACGCGCGCACGGTGCGCGGCAGCACGCTGGTCGAGCGCAACAAGGAATACGTGCAGGCCGCGCGCGTCATCGGCGTGGCCCCGTTGCGCATCATGTTCAAGCACGTGCTGCCCAACGTGATGGGGCCGGTGCTGGTGCTGGCCACCATCCAGGTGGCGGCGGCGATCATCACCGAAGCCACGCTGTCCTTCCTGGGCGTAGGCGTGCCGCCGACCTCACCGTCGCTGGGCACGCTGATCCGCATTGGCAACGACTTCCTGTTTTCGGGCGAATGGTGGATCACCATCTTCCCGGGCACCATGCTAGTGCTGATCGCGCTGAGCGTGAACCTGCTGGGGGACTGGCTGCGCGATGCGTTGAACCCCCGTCTGCGCTGACGACCGCTGAAGAAATGACAACCATGGCCGACCGCAAACCTTTGCTGGAAGTACGCCACTTGCGCGTCGAATTCCCGACGCGGCGCGGCACGCTGCTGGCGCTGGACGACATCAACCTGGACATCGCGCCTGGCGAAATCCTGGGCGTGGTGGGCGAATCGGGTGCCGGCAAATCGCTGACCGGCGCGGCCATCATCGGCCTGCTGGAACCGCCCGGCCGCATCGCGGGCGGGCAGATCCTGCTTGACGGCCAGCGCATCGACAACCTGCCTTACGAAGCCATGCGCAAGATCCGCGGCCGACAGATCGGCGCCATCTTTCAAGACCCGCTGACCTCGCTGAACCCGCTGTACACCATAGGCCAGCAGCTCACCGAAACCATCCTGACGC